>JAFSCM010000159.1 GCA_017436765.1 Oscillospiraceae bacterium | reverse complement strand
ACCCAAATAAATATTCTGCAGTCGGGTTTATACAGAAATCTGAAAGACTTGGAATTTGTAAAAAAACTGCGGAAAAAACACAGAGACAGCTATCTCAGTGGAAGTTCTGCTGAAAATGTGGAAAAAGCTGATGTTGAAGCAGACAACACAGCGCAGGATTATCTAAAACTGCGCAGCCATTATATTTCAATGCTGGACTATATGGATGTTGTTCACTACAACAGCACAATAACAAAAAATTTATATGAAAAAATAATGGGTGAGAGAGAATCGGTGATTTTTCCAATTACCCATTCAGATATAAAGGACTGTAGAAAACTCAGAAAATACGACAGCAGTCTGCTGCGCGTAACATATATGGGCGCTTACAGTGCAGGAAAAGGCTTTTTGCTTTTGAAAGATGCAATGGACGAACTCTGGGAAGAAAATAAAAATATCAGTCTTAATGTTTTCTTTCAGCCTCCTGAAATGTCAGAATACATAAAAGTTCACGGAAGATATGATTACAGTCAGCTGGAATCAATTTTTGATAAAACCGATGTGCTTGTGGCACCGGGACTTATGTATGATACCTTTGGATATACTGTTCTTGAGGCACTGAGCTTTGGTGTTCCGGTTGTGATTTCTTCAAACATAGGGGCAAAGGATATAGTCAATAATGGCGAAGGAATTGTAATAGAAGATATTTCCAAAGAAAAATTAAAGAAGGTTATCGGAGAACTTGACAATATCAGGTTGTCTGAAATGAATAAATCAATAACAGAGTCACAGTCTTTTAAAGATGTGCATAATATGTGCGGTAACATTAAGAAATACTGTTATCTGCAATAATTAAGAGGTAAAAAAATGAACAGACCCGCAGGGATGGATATTATTATCCCTATATACAATGCTTATGATGATCTGCAGATATGCGTGGAAAGCATTTTAAAACATACGGACCTCAGCCGTCACAGACTTTTGCTGGTTAATGATGCAAGTCCTGACGAAAGGATCAGTCCGTATATAAAATCGCTTGAAAGAGAAAATATACTTGCCATAGAAAACGAAAAGAATCTCGGTTTTTCAGGCAGTGTCAATCACGGTATGACAGTTTCGAAAGACAGAGATGTACTTTTGCTCAATTCAGACACAATTGTTACAGCAAACTGGATTGAAAAGATTATGGAATGTGCATACAGCGACCCGGCTATTGCAACAGTAACACCTCTTTCCAACAACGCAACATTATGTTCTGTTCCGGATTTTCTTATGGAAAACAAAATTCCGGAAGGGTATACACTTGATCAGTTTGCGGAACTTGTGGAAAAGGTGAGTATGAAACTGTATCCTGAAATCCCTGTGGCTCACGGATTCTGTATGTACATCAAAAGAGAGGTTATAGACAGAATAGGCCTTTTTGATGCAGAGACATTTGAAAGAGGATACGGTGAAGAAAACGATTTTTGCTACCGTGCACAGCAGGCAGGATATTACCACGCAATGTGTGACGATACATATATCTGCCATACAGGTACAGCATCGTTTATCAGTGATGAAAAGCAGAAACTGATAGATGCTCACGAAAGAGTTCTGAATGAAAGATATCCGGAACAGAATTATGCTGTTGCATTGCACTGCCGCAGCAACCCTAATGAACAGATTCAGGATAATGTAAAAATATGGACAGAACTGTTCAATGGCAGAAAGAATATTCTTTATCTTGTGCAGTCAGATTTCCGTGAAGGTGCAGATGACAATATCGGAGGCACACAGCTTCATGTAAAGGATATGACAGAAGTAATGCGTGAAAAGTACAATATATTTGTTGCTGCACGCAACAGGGAATATCTTGATTTTACTGCCTATACAAAAGATAAAGAATTTACTTTCAGGTTTTATATAGGAAAAAGTCCTGAATATACAGAATTCCGCAGCAAAAAATTTGCTGAACTGTATGGAAAACTGCTGGATGCTTTCCGTATTGATATGGTGCATATTCATCATACAAAAAATCTAACTCTTGAAATGTTCTATCAGGCAAAGCAGCGTAACATTCCGCTGATGGTTACATTGCACGATTATTATACTCTTTGTCCTCAGCTGATTATGATTGACAGCGAAGGAAAACTCTGTACAGGCAGCTGTGATGATGACAGATGCAGGAAATGTCAGAAAAAAGCAGGAAAAGTCTGGGAAGGTATTAACTATGCTTCCATCTGGCGCAAGGAACACGAACAGGCGCTTGCCAATGCAGATGTTATCTTTACACCTTCTGAAAATGCAAAAAGAGTTGTAGGTATATATTATCCGTCCATTATTGAGAAAATCACTGTAGTTCCTCATGGTATAAGACAGTTTGAATTGTCAGAATATAGTGAGTCAGACGGATTGAATGTTGCATTTATAGGTGGCATAAGCGAAGTTAAAGGCAGTTATACATGTTATCAGCTCATAAAAAACAGCCCAAATGATATTAACTGGCATCTGTTTGGTATAGCAGGCAACAGTGAACTGGCAATGCTTGAAAAGAAGAATTATATCAAAACAGGTCCTTATCAGAGAGAAGAACTGCCGGGATTGATTTCAAAGTATAAAATTGATGTTGTATGTATTCTTCCGTTATGTTCTGAAACCTTCTGTTATACATTGTCAGAAGCACTTATGTGTAAAGTACCTGTTATCGGTACAGATGTGGGAGCTTTGGGAGAAAGACTTAAGGAATATGGCTGCGGATGGGTAGTTTCTGCAGAAAATACATTTGAGGAAACTATGGCGGTTATCAGCCGTATCAAGTACAAGGGTGAAGAATACAGAGCAATAAAAGAAAAAGCTGAAAACTTTTATGTAAGAAATCTTTATGATATGAAAGCTGACTATGAAGCTGTATATGACAATATGCTTTCATCTGTTCATAACATAAAATATACCGGTGCAAAACTGGAAAAGTTTGCTGTGGATGGTTACAGACTTGCCGCTGGCAAAAAGATAAGTATGGAAGCAGAAGGTGAAAACATCCAGGAACATCTTGAATATCTTGAAAGTCAGCTTAATGCTATAACAGGTTCTTTCACCTATAAGGTTGTAAGCAAGCTGGAAAAACTGCCGATTCCGGGAAAAAGATATATCAAAAAGATAGTATATAAACTGTATTATTTATTAAAAAGAAAATAGTTTGTGCAGACTATATTAATAATCTGCAAAGGAGATCAGTTAATGTCTAAATATGACTTTGAATTGGATTTGTCATTGAATTCATCCACGGGGTTGCTGCTTAACAAAATCAATAAAGGCGATATTGTGCTGGAATTCGGATGTGCTACAGGCAGAATGACACGCTATATGCAGCAGGAACTTGGATGTAAAGTGTATATAGTTGAATACGAAAAAAGTGCATTTGAAACAGCGCTTCAGTATGCGGAAGATGGTGTATGCGGTGATATCCTGAAGTTTGAATGGCTTGAAAAGTTTAAAGATATAAAGTTTGATGCTATTTTGTTTGCAGATGTGCTGGAACATCTTTCAGTTCCGGAAAAAGTGTTGAAATGTGCGTCAGAGTTATTGAAAAGCAGCGGACATATTTATGCATCGGTTCCAAATATTACACACAATGACATAATATTAAAATCATATAATGAGCATTTCGACTATACTTCCACAGGAATTCTGGATGACACCCATATTCATTTCTGGGGACTTGAAAATATCAAAGATATCGGTAATAAAAGCGGACTGTTTCTTGAAAAAGTAGAAGCAACCTATTGTGGAATTCAGGAAACTGAACAATTTGAAAATGCAGCATTAATTGAAAATAAACTGCTTTTCAATATGCTCAGAGAGAGAACCGGCGGACATATTTATCAGTTTGTATTCACACTGTCAAAAGATGATAAAAACTGTGATACTCAGCTGATATTAAAAGCTCCATCAATCAGAAGTCATATATATTATGATTGCGGTGATGGTTTCATCCCTGATAACATTATAGGATTTGATTCATTTATTTCCGAAAACGGAAGCTATAAAGCGTCATGTTATCTGGAAAATACAGACAATATAAAAAGGCTGCGTTTTGATCCGGTTGAGGGTCAGGATTGCATTATAAAAAATATATCAATCACTCAAAATGGCGAAGAACTTGAGTTTTTATGTCCTGATTCAATAAAAAATGATGACGGAATATTTTTGATGGGTGCAGATCCTACTGTATGCATTGAAAGAATTGTTTCAGGTAAACCTCTGATAATCGAGGCTGAGATACTTATTCTTGGCAGCAAATATGTTGAGTATATTCATAATTCCTATGTAAAAGGGTATGCGGATTTACAGAACAGAATAGAGCAGCTTAAAAAAGAAAGTGCTGATTTTGAAAGAAGACTTGGTGCTTATATAAGCGTTGCCAACAATAAAGATAAATATACTATGAAGCTTGAACAGCGTGTGGCAGAATTGAGCAGCCTTAAATATGTGAAAGCTTATATATTTATCCGAAAAGTTTTAATAAAGATAAAAAATAAACTGAAAAAATTATATAGAAAATGGAAGTTCTGAAGATGAATAACAAAAAGAAACTTGCGGCAGTAATAATTGTTGCGGTTGCTGTTTTATTAAATATTTTTATATTTACTCAGGTACATACAGGTCGTAATGATTTTGTTGTCAGAGTATTTCTCTGTGCTGCTGTGGAATTTGTGGCAGTAATATGTTTAAAAAATATCGAAACACTTTTCAGAGTGCCGCTGGATGTATATAAAGACAGAGATGTGGTTGTTACCCTTGTAAGAAATGACTTTCAGGCAAGATTTGCAGGCTCATACCTTGGCATATTCTGGGCATATGTACAGCCTGTAATAACAATTGTATTGTATTGGTTTGTTTTTCAGGTTGGTCTGCGGTCAGGCAATGTAAGCAATCACCCGTTTATTTTATTCCTTATGTCAGGTCTTATCCCATGGTTTTATTTTTCTGAAGCATTGGGAAGTGCATCAGGTTCTCTTGTTGAATACAGTTATCTTGTAAAAAAAGTTGTTTTTAATGTGGGAATTCTTCCGTTCTTAAAGGTTGCATCTGCTATTTTTGTACATGTTTTCTTTGTAGGCTTCCTTTTGATAGTATGTTTGTGTTACGGTTATGGAGTTGATCTGTATCTGCTGCAGCTTTTGTACTATATTCCATGTACAGCATTTCTTGTGCTTGGATTATCCTATATAACATCGGCATGCACAGTATTTTTCAGGGATATGACTCAGATTGTAAATATAATTCTCACCATAGGCGTATGGCTTACACCGATTATGTGGAATCCTGTAGGTGTTCTGCCGGAAAAACTGCATGCATTTTTCAAGCTTAATCCTATGTACTATGTAGTTGACGGATTCAGAGATACTATGCTTAACAAAGAATGGTTCTGGGATAAACCGGTATGGAGTGTTTACTTCTGGTGTGTTTCCATTCTGATTTATGTTATAGGTGTAAAAATCTTTAACAAATTAAAAGTACATTTTTCAGATGTATT
>JAFSCM010000158.1 GCA_017436765.1 Oscillospiraceae bacterium | reverse complement strand
GTGGCAACAGCGGCACTCTTTACACCCATATCAAATACAAAGATGAAAATCGGGTCAAGGACGATATTGAATGCTGCGCCAAGGACAACGGTCAGCATACTTGTTTTCGCAAAACCCTGTGCGCTGATAAAGCTGTTCATACCAAGGGTAAACAGAACAAAAACTGTGCCGAGACTGTAGATTTTCATATAATCCAGTGCGTACTGTATGGTGTTTTCACTGGCGCCGAACTTCATAAGTACAGGTTCTGCAAAAAAGAAGAAAACAACGGTCAGCACAGCGGCTATAATCATCAGCAGGGAAAAGCTGTTGTTCATTATCCTTTCGGCAGTTTCCCTGTCTCCTTTGCCCATAAAAATGGAGGTTCGAGGTGCGGCGCCCATACCTACAAGCGCGGCAAAGGCGGAGATTATCATAATGAGCGGAAAGCATACCCCTACGCCTGTAAGCGCAAGTTTGCCCACACCTTCTATGCGGCCGATATACATACGGTCCACCATATTGTAAAGCAGATTTACAATCTGCGCAGCAATTGCAGGCGCTGCAAGCTTTGCAAGCAGTTTTCCAACCGGAGCACTTGCCAGAGCCTGTGACTGATTGCTGTTCATATATATCACCTCGTAACAAACAAAATAAATAACCGTCCTTAAGGAAGACGGCTTTGCAGAAAAACGGTATAATACACATTTGTCTCTTTATTTAATTTTAAGCAAAAGACGGTTTTTGTCAATGTAATTTATGTGAAAAGTAAGCAGGTACCTGTGTGCTGTGCGGTGCATAATATATAAATAAGTAATTTACTGTTTGCATAATTTATGCTATAATAATAAATTGAGAAAAAAGGTTTATTTTTGAATTTATATATACGGGGTAACACAATGATTTATCTTGACAACGCCGCTACAACACCGGTTGACCCACAGGTTGCACAGGTTATAGCACAAAGCCTCGGTGAAGATTTTGCAAATCCGTCTTCACTGTATAAAATAGGCGCACAGACAGAAAATAAAATAAGCAGTGCCCGCAGACAGATTGCGGGATACATAGGTGCAAAGGAAGACGAGGTGTACTTTACTTCCTGCGCTTCCGAAAGCAACAACATAGCAATCTACGGCCTTTCAATGGCACGCAAAAACTGGGCAAACAAAATTGTCACCACAGGCTATGAACATCCTGCAGTAAGAAAACCGCTGGAAAACCTTAAGGAAATGGGTTTTACAGTTGTAAATGTAAACCCGAAGGCGGACGGAAACATAGACCCTGCCGAAATTGTTGATGCGGTGGACAGCAAAACAGCCCTTGTAACACTTATTCATGTGAACAACGAAACAGGTGCTGTTCTGGATGTAAAAAGCCTCTGCGAAAAAATCAAGGCAAAGAACAAGCGCACGGTAATTCATATAGACGCCACACAGTCCTTTATGAAAACACCGATAGATGTGACAAAAATCCCTTGTGATGCAATGGCGTTTTCAGGTCATAAAATATATGCACCAAAAGGCATAGGCGGCCTTTATCTCAAAAAGGGTACAAATATAAAGACTGTTATGGCGGGGGGCGGTCAGGAAAAAGGCCTGCGCGCAGGGACAGAAAATATCCACTATATTCTCGGCCTTGCAAAAGCCTGCGAACTGCTTAACGGCAATATAAAGAAAAATTTCAATCACTATACAAAGCTTAAAGCACACTTGCTGGAAGGCCTTGCACAGTTTGACAATGTGGTGGTAAACAGCCCTGAAAACGCAATGCCGTACACGGTGAACTTTTCCTTTATGAACTACCGCAGCGAAACTCTGCTGCACTTCCTTGAAGCTGACGAAATATATATTTCCTCCGGTTCAGCCTGTTCAAAAGGTGCGGCAAGCCATACCCTCAGTGTTATGGGTGTGGATGCAAAACGCATAGACAGCTCCATCCGTGTAAGCTTTGGCATACATACAACAACAGAAGACATTGACACATTTATTGCCGCACTTAAAAAGGCATCGGAAAAATTACAGAAGGTGAAAAAATAATGAGAGAACTTATAATCTGCTATCTTGGCGAAATGGCCCTCAAAGGTCTTAACAAAAATACCTTTGAAGCACAGCTTATGAAAACAATAAAAAGAAGACTGCGCAACTGTGGTCAGTTCAAATACTATAAGGCACAGAGCACATTTTACATCGAACCTGAAAACGAAGACTGCGATATCGATACAGCTTTTGAAAAGGTTAAAAAGATTTTCGGCATCGCTGCAGTAAGCAAGGCTGCTGTTGTGGAAAAAGACTTTGAAGTTATTGCTCAGACAGCGGTGGAATATCTTGGCGAAACACTTAAAAATGCAAAGACATTCAAGGTGAGCGCAAAGCGCAGTGATAAAAAATTTGCCATGACATCCCCTGAAATCTCCCGTGAACTGGGCGGCAGAATACTCAGCAGATATCATCATCTCAAGGTTGATGTAAACAATCCGGAAGTTAATGTAATGGTGGAAATCCGCGACTACGGCGCATATATCCACGGCGGCAAGGAACAGGGTGCAGGCGGTATGCCTGTATCCACATCCGGCAAAGGCGCACTTATGCTTTCAGGCGGCATTGACAGCCCTGTTGCTGCATATATGATGGCAAAACGCGGCATGAAGATTATGGCTGTGCACTTTGCATCACCTCCATACACAAGCGAACGCGCAAGACAGAAGGTTATTACACTCTGCGAAAAAATGAAGGAATATACAGGGGACATCAACCTCCATATCGTTCCTTTCACAGTTCCTCAGGAATATATCCGTGACAAAGGCGTGCCTGAACTGTTCACAGTGCTTATGCGCCGCAGTATGATGAGAATCACAGAAAAAATCGCGGAAAGTGAAGGTGCAGAAGCAATCATCACAGGCGAAAGCCTTGCACAGGTTGCCAGCCAGACACTTCGCGCAATCCGCGCAACAGACCTTTCCGTTGAAATGCCTATCCTCCGTCCTGTAATCGGTATGGATAAAAACGAAATCACAGAAATAGCAAGAAAGATTGACACATTTGAAACTTCAATCCTTCCTTACGAAGACTGCTGTACAATCTTTACACCAAGCCATCCGAAGACAAAACCAAGTCTTGAAGAAATTCTTGAAGCAGAAAAGAATATGGATATGGAAGTTCTCACAAAGCTTGAAATGGAAGCTATGGCAGAGACAGAAAAGATTTTTGTGAATATCTGATATCAGATTAATAAAAATTATTTTCAGATTAAGGACACAAAAGCTGTTCTTGAAATTAAAAAGAAAGGGTGAAAACCTTGCGGGCAGAAATTATTTGTGTAGGTACAGAGCTGCTGCTGGGGGATATCCTCAACACCAATGCACAGTACCTTTCCCGCGCATTGTCAGAGCTTGGTATAGCCGTATACAACCAGCAGGTTGTGGGCGACAACAAAGAGCGTCTGGAGCAGGCGGTGAGAGTTGCCAAGGAGAGAAGCGATATTGTTATCTTTTCAGGCGGTCTCGGGCCGACAGATGACGACCTTACCAAGCAGACTGTTGCTGCAATATATAATGACGAGCTGGTTCACAATAAGGAAACTGAAGAAAAAATACGTCTTCATTTCGAAAGAATGAACCGCGTTATGACCGATAACAACATAAAGCAGGCTTATGTGCCGAAACGCGGCAGATATCTGCCAAATGACAACGGCACAGCACCGGGCATAATGTTTATCGACGGGGAAAAGCTGGCAGTTTTACTGCCGGGACCGCCGAGAGAACTTGAACCTATGATGGCAAATCAGGTTATGCCCATACTGAGAAAGCTTGTCAAAGGCGTGATAAAATCCCGTTATGTCAAGACAATGTGCATAGGCGAAAGTATGCTTGAAACAAAGATAAGCCATTTTCTTGAAAGGGAAAATCCTACGGCGGCACTTTATGCAAAGGGTGACGGCGAAGTTACAGTGCGCCTTACAGCAAAAGCTCTGGATGACAGGGAAGCGGATCAGATGCTGGATGAACAGTACAGAGCCCTTGAAGCGGAAATCGGCGAATACATTTACGGTGTTGATGTGGACAATGCGGAAACGGTTATTGTAAACACACTCAAACGCACAATGAAGTCGGTTGCAGTTGCAGAAAGCTGTACAGGCGGAAAAATCGCAAGCCGTATCACAAGCGTTGCAGGTGCAAGCCAGGTTTTTGAACTTGGGGTGTGCACCTACTCCAACAAACAGAAGGTTGAACTTCTGGATGTAAACCAGGAGGATATAGAAAAATATACCGAGGTAAGCAGTCAGGTTGCGGTACAGATGGCACAGAATGTTCGCCTCAAAGCCGAAAGTGACTACGGTGTAGCCACTACAGGCTATGCAGGCCCGGGAGGCAAAGATGTAGGCCTTGTTTACATTGCAGTTGCAGCAGGAGATAAAACCTATGTTGCAAAGCACCACTTTGCAGGCAAGCGTGAAACGGTAATAAACCTTGCCAGCCAGTATGCCCTTGATATGCTCCGCCGTGTTATGTGCGGTTTGCCTGTAAATGCCGAAGAAGCAGGAGCAAACCAGCAGTCAAAGAAGAAAAAAAGCGGTGCGGG
>JAFSCM010000157.1 GCA_017436765.1 Oscillospiraceae bacterium | reverse complement strand
GTTGTGGCGTATAAAAAACAGTATGGTATACTGTTTTTAGCCGCAAGAGCCGAGCGCTGCAAGCGAGGCCGGGCAGTATGCAAGGCGAAGCCGCGGCAGACGGCGATTCCCATCACCCGCTCCAGTATTTTCCCCAGAAATAAAGGATTTCTGGGGATTTTGCTTTTCTTGGTGAACCATTTTGGTGAACCAATCAGGGTTTTGATAATTTTAAGTCTGGCGTGTGTGTCAGACTTATTTTTTTGCAATGATTTTATCAATGGCTTTGAGATGGCTGAAATCCACAAAGTCATCTTTGCCGATGTGGTAATTTTCAGTGGTGGAAAATCTTGTATGCCCTATAAGCGTTTTAAAACAGCAGGTATTACAGCACCTGAATTGTACAAGATAGCTGTTTGTCAGAACAATGTCATTTTGCAGGCGCTGTATCCCTGTGCGGATACCTTAAAGTATGATTTTTTATTTGAACTGAATAAGGTTACTTGTTATAATTTAAATATTGGATAAATTTGAATTTTACGGGGAGATTTAATGAAAGAAGAATGTTTAATCTGCAAAGCACCTTTGCAGTATCTCAGCACGGATGAAGTTATGGAATGTGCCATCTGCCACAAAAAGTACAGCAGTAAAACAAAATGTACAAGGGGACACTTTGTATGCGATGAATGCCATACAGGCGGCATTGATGAGATTGTTTCAATATGTTTTAACAGCAAATCGAAAAATCCTGTTGAAATACTTGAAAATATGATGAATATGCCGTCCTGCCATATGCACGGGCCTGAACATCATACCATGGTAGGCTGCGCACTGCTGACAGCTTACAAAAATGCGGGCGGAGATGTTGATTTACACACTGCACTTGCTGAAATGCATAAAAGGGCAAAACAGGTGCCTGGCGGTGCCTGCGGCTTCTGGGGTGCCTGTGGTGCGGGGGTAAGCGCGGGTATGTTTGTTTCAATTGCCACAAAATCAACCCCGCTGGCAGAAAAGGCCTGGGGCCTTTCCAATCAGATGACAGCAAAAGCACTTGATGCAATAGGCAAAAACGGCGGTCCGAGATGCTGTAAAAGAGATTCCTACATTGCTGTAACCGAAGCAGTAAAGTTTGCAAGGGAGAATCTCGGCGTAAAAATGGAACTTAAACCGATAAGCTGCTCCCGTGCGGATATGAACAATCAGTGCCGCAAAGAAAAATGTCCGTTCCATAAAGAAGACAAGAAAAGGATAGCCTTTATCTGCGTACACAACTCCTGCCGCAGTCAGATTGCCGAAGCACTGGGCAAACATCTGGCATCAGATGTATTTGAATCATACTCAGCAGGTACCGAGACAAAACCACAGATAAATCAGGATGCTGTAAGAATTATGAAAGAGATGTACGGCATTGATATGGAAAAGACACAGTATTCAAAGCTGATTGGCGATATTCCGGACCCTGATGTGGCAATTTCCATGGGATGCAATGTGTCCTGTCCGTTTATAGGCAGGGCATTTGATGACAACTGGCAGCTTGATGACCCAACGGGAAAATCTGATGAAGAGTTTAAGGTAATAATCAGAAAAATTGAAGAAAATATTCTGAAATTAAAGGCGGAACATAGCCCACAAAAACAGACTGTCACCGTTGTGGCCAAAAAGAGACCACAGAAAGAGGTAAGGATAGATTATCTTTATCTGGACCTTAAAACCTGCGACCGATGCATAGGCACTGACGATGTGCTGGAAAGAGTGATAAAGGAGCTTAAGCCGTCTCTTGCACTTGCTGGATATGGTGTTTCCTACAACAAAACAGAGATTGCAACTGAGCAGGATGCAATAAAACACAGATTTCTTTCTTCACCAACCATACGTATAAACGGCCGTGACATCTGCGACGAGGTGAAAGAATCTGACTGCGGATGCTGTGGTGAAATCAGCGGTACACAGGTGGACTGCAGAACCTTTGAATACAACGGAAAACTGTACAACATTCCGCCCAAAGCTATGCTGGCAGAAGCAATTCTGAAATATACCTTCACTGCAGAAACAGACAGCAGACAGATAAAATATCAACTGCCTGAAAATCTGAAAAAGTTTTTTAAAGGCAAGGAAAACAAGAAAAAACTGCTGTAGCAATTTGTGCTGACAGATAAATTTGAATTTGACTAACAGAAGGAGAAGCAGGTATGAAGACACCAATATTGGAGACAGAAAGGTTAATACTTAGACCATTAACCGCCAGTGATGCCGAAAGTGTATTTTCAAACTGGACAAACGACCCTGATATTGCCAAATTTATGCGTTGGGAGCTTCATAGTAATATTTCAGAAACATATGAATGGCTTGTATCAGAAGAATCACTTATCGAAAGTGACAGCGTTTATAATTGGGGATTTGTTCTAAAAGATACAAGAGAATTAATAGGTTCTGGCGGATTGGTTTTTATAGAATCCAAGGGTATGTATGAACTCGGCTACAATATTATGAAGAAGTATTGGAACAAAGGTCTCACTACTGAAGCAGCAAAAGCAATAATCGACTTTGGCAAAAACCAATTAAACCAACAACAGTTTTATTGCTGTCACGCGAAAGATAACCCTGCTTCTGGAAAAGTTATGACCAAGGTAGGTTTCCGATATCAAAACGATGGTACATACTCCAGTTGGAATCAAGAAAGAACATTTGAATCCAAAGAGTACCTGTTGATAGTTGAATAAATAAAAGAACGATAAATTCCAACAGGTCGAACTGTTATAAAATAAAAGAGACGGCACTGAATTTTAAAAATTTGTCACCTCTATTAAATGGAATATGAGTGATTTGTCTGATATTATCATCTGAAAAATGTTGAGAATATAGCTGCGGTACATTTTGGGTGCAATTTTAAAACAGGGGAGAAAATATGTATTAAAAATCTCTTTGATAAACATTTTTTGTGGTTTAATTCAGGCAAGTTACTTTTTGTTTCCGTCACATGCTGCGGGAAAGTGGCTGAAGTATTAAGTTTCGGATCACTTTTGGAATATACCATCCGGGCAGACAAACTTATTACCTTTTATCTTTAATTTTATTTACATCTTAGGGAAAATATTTTTAAACCCTGATGCAAAGGCGGAAAATATGAAACTTACACCACAGTTTATAATGGAACAGTATTATAAAAGCGGCAAAAAACATCTTTTTATCACCGGATACAGACAGGTTGGCAAGACCACCCTGTTCAATAAAATTATTCCCTTTATAGCAGAGGACGGAAAAATTCTCCATGGCCTTACAAGCTATATGGTGCCCGGAACCGCAGTAATGCTGCGGGACAATGTCACAGGTGCAGAGGGTGCTGTGGGCATATACTGCCCTGAAAAGGCAACGGTGGGCAAAAATATGATTCCCGGTTCAGACGGTTTCTTTGCAGTGGGTATTCCTGCGCTGGAACGGGCGCTTGACAGCGGCAGCCGCTGGGTGACAATAGATGAACTGGGTTTTCTTGAAAGCGGGGAAAAGGGTTTTCAGCAGGCAGTAAAGGCTGTGCTGGACAAAAAACAGGTGCTTGCGGTTATACGCAAGCAGGAAAAGTATACTGTTCCTTTTCTTGACGAACTTATGGCAAGGGAAGATGCATATATCCTTGACCTTGATGAATACGGCACAGATATGTACTGGGATTAACATTGAACCGTATCGGAGACCTTATGGCTTTTCCGATACGGTTTTTGTATATTCACGCAGCTGCAGGCATACTGTTTAGTGTGGAAAATCAGATTTTTACTACACAGGTGCAGCAGATGGAAGCTTTTATTACAGATACAGTAAGCAGGTTTGGTTATTGGGGAATTGTTCTGATGATTATGG
>JAFSCM010000156.1 GCA_017436765.1 Oscillospiraceae bacterium | reverse complement strand
TGGAATGTTTCACAGTATTTAACCCAACCTGGGGAACAGGATGTGATAAGTGGCAGTGGGCCGCCTTCTTTTACTCTGTGAACAAATTCTGTTGCTTCTTCCATAATTGTAAGGTCAGCAGCAAAGTCTGTATCGAATACTTTGTCGAAGCCAAGTCTTCTGAGTGCTGTAACCATTTTGCCTTCTACATTTGTGCCGAGAGGCATACCAAATGCTTCGCCGAGTGTTACGCGGATGGAAGGAGCTGTCTGAGCAATAACAACTTTGTCTGGATCGTTGATTGCTGCCCAAACTTCTGCAGACTGATCTTTTTCTGTGATAGCTGCTGTTGGACAAACTGTGATACACTGACCGCAGGATACACAGCTGGATTCGCCAAGTGTCTGTTCAAATGCACAGCCGATGTGTGTTTCGAAACCGCGTTCGTTAGGACCGATGCAGGAGATGCCCTGAACTTTGTCACAAACTGCTACGCAGCGACGGCAGAGAACACATTTGTTGTTGTCGCGGAGCATATGAACTGCGCTGTCATCAACAGGCCACTGGATGTTTTCGCCTGCATAGTAGTTTTCGTCGTCGATTCTGAAGTCTTTACACATTTTCTGCAGTTCGCAGTTGCCGGAACGCATACAGGAAAGACATTCTTTTTTATGTGTAGAAAGAATGAGCTCAAGGTTCATTTTTCTTGCTTCGAACACGCGTTCGGAGTTTGTGAGAATTTCCATACCTTCGTAAACTGGTGTTACGCATGCTGCAGGAAGGTTTCTCTGACCTTTAACTTCAACTACACAGATACGGCAAGCGCCGATTGCGTTGATATCTTTAAGGTAGCACAATGTAGGAATTTCGATATTGAGCTGTCTTGCTGCTTCAAGCACTGAAGTGCCAGCTTCTACCTGCAAAGGCATACCGTTGATTTTAATATTAACTAAACTCATACTCTAGTACTCCTCCTTATTCCTTGATGATTGCGCCGAATTTACATGTAGCAACACAAGCACCACATTTGATACATTTAGCCTGATCAATAACGTGTGGTTCTTTAACATTGCCGCTGATTGCACCAACTGGGCAAGCACGTTTACATGCTGTACAGCCTTTACATTTGTCTGCAACGATTTTGTACTGCATAAGGTCTTTACATACGCCTGCAGGACATTTTTTGTCTACAACGTGAGCAACATATTCGTCACGGAAGTATTTGAGTGTGGAGAGTACTGGGTTAGGAGCACACTGACCGAGACCGCACTGGCTGTCTTCTTTGATGAAGTTACAGAGTTTTTCGATCTTGTCAAGGTCTTCGAGTTCGCCGTTACCGCTTGTGATTTTGTCAAGCAGTTCGAGAAGGCGTTTTGTACCAACACGGCAAGGTGTACATTTACCGCAGGATTCTTCAACTGTAAATTCAAGGAAGAATTTTGCGATGTCAACCATACATGTTGTTTCGTCCATAACGATAAGACCGCCGGAACCCATCATAGAGCCGATAGCAACAAGGTTATCGTAGTCGATTGGTGTGTCGATAAGGGATGCTGGGATACAGCCGCCGGAAGGACCACCTGTCTGTGCAGCTTTGAATGTACCGCCGTTAGGGATACCGCCGCCGATTTCTTCAACAACTGTTCTGAGTGTTGTACCCATTGGAACTTCAACAAGACCTGTGTTGTTGATTTTGCCGCCGAGTGCGAATACTTTTGTACCCTTGGATTTTTCTGTACCGATTGTGTTAAGGAATTCCGGACCGTTAAGAATAATCTGTGGGATGTTTGCGTATGTTTCTACGTTGTTGAGAACTGTTGGTTTGCCGAAGATACCTTTCTGTGCTGGGAATGGTGGACGTGGTTTTGGTTCACCACGGTTACCTTCGATAGAGTTGATAAGAGCTGTTTCTTCACCACAAACGAATGCGCCTGCACCGAGTTTGATTTCCATATCAAATTCGAAGTCTGTGCCGAAGATGTTTTTGCCCAGGAGACCGTATTCTCTTGCCTGATCGATAGCTCTCTGAAGTCTTTCAACAGCGATTGGGTATTCAGCACGGATGTATACGAAACCTTTTGTAGCGCCGATTGCGTAACCAGCGATAGCCATAGCTTCGATAACTGCGTGTGGGTCACCTTCAAGGATAGAACGGTCCATGAATGCACCCGGGTCGCCTTCGTCAGCGTTACATGCAACATATTTCTGGTCTGCATGGTTCATTGCGCCGAGAGCCCATTTTCTGCCTGTTGGGAAGCCGCCGCCGCCACGACCACGGAGACCGGAGTCGAGAACGCATTTGATAACTTCGTCAGGTGTCATTTCTGTAAGAGCTTTACCGAGAGCTGCATAACCGTCGTATGCGATGTATTCTTCGATATTGTCAGGGTCGATTCTACCACAGTTTCTCAAAGCGATACGCTGCTGTTTTTTGTAGAAGCGTGTATCGTTAAGGCTTGTGATTGTTTCGCCCTGAACTGTTTCATCGTAGATAAGGCGTGTAACAGGACGGCCTTTTACGAGATGTTCTTCAACGATTTCTTTTACGTCTTTTTCTTCAACCATTGAGTAGAAGATACCTTCTGGGTATACTACAACGATTGGACCGAGAGCACAAAGACCGAAACAGCCTGTCTGGATAACTTTAACTTCTTCGTTAATGCCTGCTGCTGCGATTTCTTTGTTGAATGCTTCGATGATTTTTTTAGAGCCTGAGGAGGTACAGCCTGTACCGCCACAAACCATAATGTGACTTCTGAACATTTATGTTACCTCCGTTTATTATTTCTGAATTGCACCGATTGTGAATTCTGTTACCGGTGTTTTGCCGATAAGGTGTTCAACTACGATTTTTTCAACTTTTTCTGGTGTAAGTTTTACATATGTAGTTTTTGTGTCGCCTTCGAAAACTTCAGCAACTGGTTCGTACTGGCAGATACCGATACAGCCTGTCTGACCAACCATTACGCCTTCAACGCCTCTTTTAGCGATTTCTTCATTAAATGCGTTAAGAACAGGGCGTGCGCCTGCTGCGATACCGCAAGTTGCCATACCAACAACAACTCTAACTTTTGCATCTGCATTGTCGCGTGTTGTGCTGATGTTAGCTTTCATTTTGTCACGAATTGCCTGTAATTCCTGCAAACTTTTCATAGCTTTAGTAACTCCTTTTTAATATTTCTGTCTGATTTTCTCGTATAAACTCTTTAATCCACTGCACTACATTAAGGTCGCTTAAAGGCATACCTTCCATTATCTCTCTCAGCTGCCTTGTGTCACACACAAATTCTTCCCCGTCTTTTCTGACGGTATATACGAAATCTATGGTCTCGTTCATCTGAATTAGTATCGCAACTGTATCCCACACCTCGCCCAAAGGAGTGTAATCGATATTTGTTGTATCAAACACCGCTTTTATAGTTGTACCTACACCAACCTGGGATTCAATGTGGAAAGAACCGCCTGTGTCTTCAGCCGCCTGTTTAAAGAACGGAACACCAAGACCAACTTTTCTTGTTGTGCGGGATGTAAAAAACGGATTTACAACATTTTTTACCGTCTCCGCATCCATACCCTTGCCGTTGTCACGGATGGTTATGGCAAGAAAATCCTTTTCGTCTACCTCTACCCCGATTTCTATCAGTGTAGCGTTGGCAACTATAGAGTTCTGTGCAATATCAAGAATGTTTAAAGAAAGTTCCTGCATAAGACTTATGCTTTGTATTTAGCCAAAATGCCGTCAAGTTCGCTGCCGTCTTCTTTAACTCTGCCGTAAACGTCTTCGTTAATTGTGAAAACTGGTGCGAGACCGCAAGCACCGATACATCTGGATGCTTCAAGGCTGAATTCGCCGTCTTCTGTGCAGTCGCCGTTTTTGATACCGAGCTTTTCTTCAAGTTTAGCAAGGATTTTACCTGAGCCTTTTACGTAGCAAGCTGTACCAAGGCAAACAGCAATTTTATATTTACCCTTTGGAGAAAGGGAGAACTGTGCGTAGAATGTGGAGATGCCATAGATTTCTTCAAGTGGTCTGTTAACACCTTCAGCAACCATTCTCTGCACTTCGATTGGAAGATAGCCGTAAATCTCCTGTGCTTTCTGCAATGCTGCCATTGCTGCGCCAGGTTTATGGCCGTTTTCTGCCAACCAAGCTTTCAAAAGCTGTTCCTGTTCAGCTGTGCCTTTAAAAGGCAGTTTTGAAATGCGTTTCATTTAGTTTCCTCCTGTTTTAGTCCCTCTGATTTTTTTGCTTCTGACATTCCCGAACCCTCTGGGCAAAGGAGTTTGCAGGGATTGTCAAAAATGTAACATGCCTGTGGCGTTACTTTTCATAATTATAACAAAACTGTTACATTTTTTCTACTGTTTTTTATATAAAAAATATCTTTAAGTATGATGATTTTTAACAAATCGGCATTTTGCATAATTATTGCTACTTGCACTGTGCCAAAATATGCAATATAATGAGCATAGTATCTATACAAGCACAGCCTTAATTACCTTGGGTTATATGCTGTATAAATTTTTGGTATTACGTAGAGGATTATGGGTATGAAAATCAAAGACATTATTGAATTGCTGAACGCTACAAATCTCACTCCGGATTTAGACTGTGAAAAAGAACTTCACTCTGCTTGCGGCAGTGATATGATGAGTGATGTTCTGGCATATGTAAAAGACCAGGCTGTTTTGCTGACAGGTCTGAACAATCCGCAGGTTATCCGCACAGCTGATATGATGGATATGCTTTGCGTTGTTTATGTAAGAGGCAAAAAACCGGATGCTCTTTCCCTTAAACTTGCAGTGGAAAAAGACATCTGCGTTCTTTCAACAGACAAGCCGCTGTTTACCTGCTGCGGCATACTTTATGACAATGGTTTGAGAGGTGCTTAATCGTGGAAGCTATAAAATTTAGTTATAACGTCCCCGGGGATGATTTTACACGCGCTGGTGATGCTTCCACCGATTTGAAAAGTAAACTTAAGAAAATGGGTGTAACAGGCGCACCGCTGCGCAATATCTCCATAAGCCTGTACGAAGGCGAAATAAACCTTGCAATCCACGCAGGCGGCGGTGAAATAACTGCTCTGGTATATCCCGACAAGGTGGAACTCTATCTGGACGACAACGGCCCGGGTATTGCTGATATCAGCCTCGCTTTGCAGGAGGGCTATTCTTCCGCTACCGAAGAAATACGCTCTCTTGGCTTCGGTGCAGGTATGGGTCTGCCGAATATGAAAAAATACGCAGACGAATTTTACATAGAATCAGAAGTGGGCAAAGGCACACATATCAAAATGGTGGTTAACCTTTAAGCCTTCTGCAGAATTTTACAGTCCCTGTCCCCTGAAATACGGGGATTGGTGCTATATATAAGATTGTTAAAAATATATCAATTATAATTTACCCTATCGGCAACCCTGCAAAAAATAAAGATTTTCAAAGGGTTTGTTCCAACAGCTGACAGAAAGGAAGGTTACGGACATGGCAATTAAATACACACACTCTGTAACTTTGGACAGCAATTTGTGCAAAGGCTGTATCAACTGTATAAAAAAATGTCCTACCCAGGCTATCAGGGTGCGAAACGGCAAGGCTATAATACTTGAAGGCCGCTGTATCGACTGCGGCGAATGTGTAAAGGTTTGTCCTCACCACGCCAAAAAGGTTATCTGCCCGAGTATGGACGATTACAAGCACTACAAATATCTTGTGGCACTGCCTGCGCCTGCCCTTTATGCTCAGTTTAACAATGTGACCGAAGTTGAACAGGTGCTTGCCGGGCTGCGGGGATGCGGTTTTGACAGCTTTTTTGAGGTTGCAAAAGCCGCTGAGCTGGTAAGCGATGCAACCAGAAGGCTTATCGGCCAGACACCGAAGCCTGTTATCTCCTCTGCCTGCCCTGCAGTCGTAAGGCTTATCAAGGTTCGTTTTCCAAGCCTTATCGAGCATGTGCTGCCGATTGTAAGCCCTATGGAGCTGGCGGCACGCCTTGCAAAGGAAGAGGTTATGGCGGCAACGGGACTTAAAGAAGAAGAAATAGGCTGTATATTCATCAGTCCGTGTCCTGCAAAGATGACCTACATAAACAACCCTATCGGCAGCAAGAAAAGCTGGGTGGACGGGGTTATCTCCTTCAAGGATATATACCCTGCACTGTGCCAGAGTATGAAAAACCCGGACCCTGATATACTTGAAACCGCAGGCAGAATAGGTATTTCCTGGGCTTTCAGCGGCGGTGAATGTTCGGGCCTGTTCAATGTTGAAAACTATATGTCCTGCGACGGTATCGAACGCGTTATCAAGGTACTGGAAGACCTTGAGGACGATAAATTTGAAAATCTTGATTTCGTGGAGCTCAACGCCTGTGACGGCGGCTGTGTGGGCGGCGTTTCAACGGTGGAAAACCCGTATATTGCAAGAACCAAGCTGCGCAAGCTGAGAAAATATATGCCTGTTTCCCGTAACAGACTGGAAAAGAGCATCCCTACAAATATGCTTTGGGACAAGCACCTTGAATATCAGCCTGTATTTGAGATGGAAGGCACAAGAATGGAAAAATTCAAGGCCTATGCAGAGGTGGAAGAACTGCTTAAAGAGCTGCCGGGACTTGACTGCGGCTCCTGCGGCAGCCCGACCTGCCGATGCTTTGCAGAGGATGTTGTGCGCGGTTACATAACTGCCGACAAATGTGTTGTAAAGATGCAGAAAAAGATGGAAAAAATCCTGTCCACGCTTATGCAGGATTAAGATACATAACAGCCGTTCTGCCACATTTGGCATACAGGTCTTGCGGCTGAAAACAATATATTTATCAAAAGAGGTCAGAATATGACAGTTAGACAGTTACAGGAATTACTCAATCTCAAATGCATTTCCGAAGGCAGCGAAGACAGAGAGCTGGAAGGCGGCTTCTGCGGCGACCTGCTCAGCTGGGTGATGGGTTACGGCGAATACAGCCAGGCCTGGTTCACCATTATGGGCAATATCAACGCGGTTGCTGTGGCATCTCTCCACGATATGGGATGTATGGTGCTTTGTCAGAACAGCACAATGCAGCCTGACGCACTGGCAAAGGCAAAGGAAGAAGGCATCTGGGTATTTACAACAGATATGCCGACCTTTGAAGCCTGCGGAAAATACTACGAAGCGACAAAGTAAAGAAAAAATTAAACCCACCGATTAGCGGCATTCCGATAAGAAAACATAAATATCCG
>JAFSCM010000155.1 GCA_017436765.1 Oscillospiraceae bacterium | reverse complement strand
TTGCTAGAAATAACAGTTGAGTACGCTGCCAAACTTGGATATAAAAACTGTACAGAATATGCTGTTACAAGAGATACAATGGGAATGGTAGCAGATAAAAGCAACAATACAGCTATTTATGTTATAACTTTAAAAACTAAAGAAAGTGCAATATTAGAGTTCGCATATTATGATAATGTAGAATTGAATTATCCACTAAATGTATTTACGAATATAACAAAAACAACAAATGACTTTGAAAATCTTCCACTGCTCAGTCCAATCCCACAGTAAAGGGGCGATTTTATGAAAAAAACAATAATTATAACCTTCTGTATGCTGTGTGCATTTGGCGCTTTGCTTTATATGGGTTCTGCCGTTGTGTCAGACCGCTGGCAGCAGCATCAGCAGGATGAGGTGTCCCTTTCTGTTGTTTCTCCTGTGGAACGAGTAAATAAGGAAGTCAAGGAATACAGCTTTGACAGATTCGAAAACTTTTCTCACCAGCCGCCTTATGATGACTGGTACAGACAGTGGAACCACCTTAAAACAGACCACAAGGAAGGTATGCTCACCTATGCCGAAGCAGCGGCCCAGGGCGGCAGTATGGCAGAGGAACTCTGCACCGACCTTGATCTAAAGGATAAAACCGTTGCTCTGGAGCTTATCACTCTGCCAATGGAATATTCGGGAAGCACCGTTTTCTGTGGCTACTATTATAACGAAGAAGAAACAGTATACACTGTTGCTTATCTGGTGGATGCTTTTACAGGCAATCTCCTTTATCTGTATTTCAATGCGCCTCACCAGCGTGTGCCTTATACAGCTTATTCAAATCAGCCGGAAGAATTTGACGACTACATAACAGTAGAAGAAAAAGACAGGGATATTGTATATACACTCGGCTATTCCAAAAACAATGCCACCATATACACCGGTGCAAAACTGTATCAGGGCAGCGGCAATATTATTGAATCCCAGTACAGAACAAAGGACGGAACAATATATATGTTCAGATACTGTGCTGATAAGGAGAATAATTATCCGCTTACAGAACTCATAAACTGTACAGTTATCCTGAACCAGACAGAAATGAACCCCTGATAAGAGGTGAATGTATGAAAAAGACGATAGCTATATCCGCTGCTATGCTTCTCTGTGTTGCGATTGCAATGACGGGCATAAGCTTTGCACAGCAAAAGCAGTGGACAAAGCCACAGACCGATGATGTGAATATCTCTGTAAATTCACCCGTTGAAGATGTCCAGCAGCAGTATAAAGGGTATAAGTGGGATTATATATACAATATGCCTGATTCAGATATGTCTGCAGAAAACTGGAGTCCGTTAAATATAGAAATGTCTGAAGAGTTAATTGATTTTAACGAAGCGGGTTATATAGCCTGTGAAATGATGGACAATACTTTTCCGGAACTTGGTGTCGATAATATAACTTTTTACGGAAGACTAAGAACAGTACCGTCATTCAGACCACAGGTAATGGCTTATTCATTTATTAATTATGAACCGATAGATGAGAACAACAGTCTGTACCGCAGCTGTGAAATAGAAATACACAGCGGCAAATGTGTTCAGGCTGTTGCGGGAAACAAGGAACTGTGGGCAATACATAAATACGAACCCTATGTAAAGTATCCGTCTCTTACATCAGAAGATACAGATAGAATACTCAGCTTTTCCGCAGATATATGCAGCAAGTTTGGATATTCGGGTTTTGAAAGCTACAGGATTACCGAAAATCCGGGGAACAGCCCGGCGCAGTATTGGGTGTATATATACACTGCAAATGCTGAATTGTTGCGGGTATCGTTGGCCTACACAAAAGGAAAAATATATTTTCAGGACTTTTGCAACGAAAAACTGCTTGGATACGGGATGGATATAACAGAACTGCCAAACGAAATGCCAAAAGACATTGCCGAAAAATATCCCGCAGATAATGCCGTAAAATACAGCTTTGAGGAACTGTCCACAGTTAAAACGGAAAACGGATATGTTGCTTTGCATATTTGTTCAATGGAACATACCGACTGTGCCGCTTTTGCAGTAGAACTTGGTATAGACATTGCAGAAGAAGGCAAAACACAGCACTGCCCGTTTGGCAATATAATCAGCGAAGCGATTACAGAAAAACTTCTGCATTCAACAACCACCTGTACGCACAATGCAGTAGGCAAAACCGATAACACATATATCATTAGAACCTATAACAAACATACCTGCACAGGCTGTGCGTACAATACCACAGCAAATTATAAGGAAGAAATGGTAACAGTTTGCGGGTGAATTGGTATAAAATATAAAAGTCATAGCCAATTTTATAATTGGTTATGACTTTTGTTTTTTTTTATTATTAATGCATATCTCTGGGTTAAAACATATATACACAAAATGTATATTGCAAATAATAAAGAACATAATATTTTTAAATAACTGCACTTAAAACAGCATAAACGCTTAAAAACATCTGACATCAGATTGTGCTGTGCAGCTATGACTTAAAGGGCAAAGAATAGACAAAAAGGAGTAAACAATGAAAAAGATTACCGAAAAAGAACTTGGTGCTTACAACGAACTTCTTGTTCAGGAAAAAGCCACAATGGAAAAGTTCAACTACTATGCGCAGAACTGCAAGGACCCGCAGCTGAAAAAACTCTGCAAAGAGGCAGCGGCAAGACATCAGGAACATTACAACATTATTTTTGCACAGATTCAGTAGGGGGATTATATGGCAAATTACGATGATAAAACAATGATGACCGATATGCTGGCAAGCCAGAAATTTATCGCACAGAACTACAACAACTATGCAGGGGAATGTTCCACAAAACAGTCCAAGGCAAAGCTGATGAAGATTCTTGGGGAAGAACACGATATCCAGTTTAAAATCTTTGAACAGATGAACGCAAAGGGATGGTATCCTGTAACACCTGCACCGCAGGATAAAATAAACGAGGCGGTACAGCAGCATATTCAGGGAGCAACGAATATAACAAAAGCAGCGGCAAAAGCAAAGAAATCAAATACAGCACTTGAAAAAGCACCGGCGAAAAAAGCGGAAAAAACTGCTGCCAGAAAGCAAAAATAAAAGAAAGGGTATCACTGTAAAAGTGATACCCGATTTTTATATTGTATTTATGCCTGTAAAGCAATATATCTACAGCAGCAACGGCAGGAATATTTTTGCCAATCCCAAAAATACCAGATAACCGCAGATATCGGTTGTTGCGGTAAGGAAAATTGAAGAAGCAAGAGCAGGGTCGACATTAAGTGCCTTGAGAATAAGAGGGATAAAAAATCCGCTTATACCTGCAATTGTAATATTTGCAATCATAGCGATAAGCATAATGATACCAAGGTAAATGCTGCCGTATCTCATTGCCAGAACTATGCCCGCAATAAAGCCCATTATTGCACCGTTGCAGAGAGCAAGGGCAATTTCTTTTGTAACAAGTTTCCAGTCTTCCTTGAGACTCAGTTCACCAAGTGTGATATTGCGGATAACAAGGGAGAGTGTCTGGTTGCCTGTATTACCGCCCAGTGCTGCAACGATAGGCATTGCTGCAGCAAGTGCTGTAACCTGTGCGATTGTGCCTTCAAATACACTGATAACGGTGGAGGATAAAAATGCTGTAACAAGGTTTACCATAAGCCACGGCAGACGCATCTTTACAGATTTGAATACAGAGTTGTCAACATCTTCATCTGTACCCACACCGGCCATCTTCAGGATATCTTCTGTCTGTTCTTCAAAGAGAACGTCGATGATATCATCGACAGTGATAATACCCAGAAGGCTGTTTTTGCGGTTTACAACAGGTACAACCTTCAGGTCGTATTTGGATACAATATGGGAAACTTCTTCCTGGTCCATCTCAGCGGGTACGCTTACGATGTTGTCATACATAATTTCTTCCAGAAGAGTGTCGTTGTCTTCCACAAGAATATCGCGCAGGTCAGCTGTGCCTATAAGTTCCTTTCGGCCATTGAGAACAAAAATTGTTTCGATTACTTCTGTTTTAGGGGCAATTTCCTTGATTTTGTTAAGTGCTTTTCCAACAGTCCATTTGCCGTTCAGCGCTATATATTCAGTGGTCATAAGACCGCCTGCAGTATCATCTTCATAAAGCAGCAGGTGCTCAATTTCCATTATATCCTTGCGCTTCATCATCTTCAGGATTCTTTTGCGCATATTGATAGGCAGATCGCCAAGAATGTCCGCAATGTCGTCCTTGGACATAAACTTGAACATCTTCAGCATATTGTCTACACCGAACAGCTCTGCCATACGGAACTGCAGGTCTTCATCAGCCTGTTCAAAAACCTGTGCCATACGCTCGGCGTCGATTCTTTCGGCAAAGGAGATAATTTCTTCGTCGGTAAATTCTTCCAGAGCGATAGCAACGTCGATTGCGTATGCGGATTCGATAACATCAACAAGTTCATCCTGGTCACTGGTCAGGAGAGCTTCTTTAACAGCGTCATCCTGGTTTTCAATTTCCTCTTCATCGGCAGTGATGATATCAATAAGCTCAACATCCTCTTCTTCGTCATCGGAAGAGGAGTTGTCACATATTTCTTCAGATTCGTCCTCATCGTCAAGTTCAGGCAGAGTATCTGAAAGGATGAATGCTTCTTTTTCTGTGATTTCTTCTGTTTCTTCAATAGGAGTGTCAATTATATCCTGGGTTTTATTCAATTTTTCGTTATCCATTGTAATATCCCCCTTAAATATAGCTGTAAAAAATAAAAACCTTATTTTTGGACAACGCCAAAAAGAAGGTGTAGTTTTCTTCTGCACCAGATTCAAGCGTTATCCTATTATCAAAATATAATTACTCCCGCAAGGGTCGCTTGTCATCCGGTACCACATCCTTTTGAAATGTTTTATGCGGATACATACATCCACAATTTTAATTGTAATTTATTTTCGGTATTTTTGTCAATAAAAAATTAAAAAAACAACAGTTGTATTTTATTTTTCAGGCCATGGAAAAAGGTCGTGCCCTTTAACCATATATGCAGTTTTTGATATTTCGGCCAGCGGAGAATCAGACAGGGAATCAGAATAAAAATCATCAATTACCCCGTCAGGCCAAACTTCATAAAAGCGGCGTACCTTTTCCGTGCCGTGACAGTTTATGCCGCTGTATTTCCCTGTAAATTTATCCACATTGCTTGCCATAAGGTATTTTATGCCAAGCTCTTTTATGATAGGTTCAAGCAGAAAATACGGGGAAGCAGAGATAATAACATCATCTTCCTGCTGTGTTTCGTAGTAGAAGGCTTTGATGTTGTATTTATGTATGTTCCAGAATTCCTCTACAGTTTTATCAATGTCCTTTACGCTGCGGAAAAATTTGTAAAACCTTTCCTTGAACTTTGTTTTTTCCATAATGCCAAGGGCAAAAGGAATTGCACAAAGTCCCTGATAGGGCAGCCATTTCCAGGTGGACGGCTGTGTTTTCAGACAGTACAGATAGAAATGTGCCGTACTGTCTCCGTGATATATAGTCTTGTCAAAATCGTAAACATTCATAATTTTAATCCTTTTTGATTTTATCTGACGGTATGGCCTGTTCAATAAAACCGCCGCCCATAACAATATCGTCTCTGTAAATTACCACCGACTGACCTTTTGCTGCTGCCCGCACGGGAACAGGGAAGGATAGAATGATTTTTTCTTCATCGCTTTCTTCCACAACGGCCGCATCACCCTTTGCAGCACTGCGGATTTTAACAACAAACTGTTCTCCTTTTTCAAAGAAACAGGGGTTGGTATAAACAGGCTGACAGAGAACAACTTTACTGAAAAATTCTTCGCCTGCATATCCCAGCATAATATTGCCGTTTTCACATATCTCTTTTACAAAGGCGGGTTTTCCAAGAGCAATATTCAGACCTTTGCGCTGTCCGATTGTATAGTTGTGAATACCTTTGTGCTGTGCCAGCTTTCTGCCTTCGGGAGAAATAAAGAACCCTTTTTTGATTTTGTAGCCTCTTGCTTCGATAAAAGCACCGTGATTGCCGTCAGGAATAAAACAGATTTCCTGACTGTCAGGTTTGCCGGCATTGAACAGTTCCAGCTCCTGTGCCATATTTCTTATTTCAGGCTTTTCATACCGGCCCAGAGGAAGTATAAGCCTTTTCAGTATATCCTGGGGCAGACGGTAGAGCATATAGCTCTGGTCCTTTGCATTGTTTGTGGCTTTTTTTACAAAGTACAGCCCGTTCTTTTCCACAATCTGTGCATAGTGGCCTGTGGCAATATAAAAAATTCCCATCTCATCAGCTTTGTCACAGAGAGATTTAAGCTTTACAAGGGGATTGCACACAACACAGGGGTTTGGGGTTCTGCCGTTTATATAGTTGTGGCAGAAAGGTTCAACAACATTTTTTTCAAAACTTTCCCTTGCATCAATAACGCATATAGGGATATCAAGGTGTTCACATACTTTGTGAGCATCTGTTATGGCACCTTCCGAATGGTCGTTGAAGTTTATAACTGCACCGTATACCTCAAAGCCCTGTTTTTTTAACAGGTCAACGCATACGGAAGAATCCACACCTCCGGATACGCCGACAAGGATTTTTCTGTTTTCCAAATTTATATCCTCCAAAATACAGAACAGCAGATGTTTTGCTGAATACTGTATATGATTTTAAAATTGATTTTTATACCGGTTTATAAAAATTTTTCGCTTTCCTTTACAGCCTGGGCGTCGCAGCGCTCATTTTCAGGATGTCCTGCGTGGCCTTTAATCCACACATATTCCAGCTCGTGCTTTCTTATTTCTTCCAGCAGCTGCTGCCACAGGTCAACATTGAGGGCGGGTTTGCCGTCGGATTTTTTCCAGCCTTTTTTCTGCCAGCCGTAAACCCAGCCTTTTGACAGGGAATCCAGTACATATTTAGAATCGCTCTGCAGGGTTATATGGCAGGGTTCCTTTAAAGCCTTGAGTGCAAACAGAACTGCGCTGAGTTCCATACGGTTGTTGGTGGTTTCCTTTTCACCGCCGCTTATCATTTTTTCAACACCATTGTATCTTAAAATAGCACACCATCCGCCGGGACCGGGATTGCCCTTGCATGCTCCGTCTGTAAAAATTTCTATTTTTTTCATAAGTATCCTTATTGGTTGTATTATCGGTTATAATAATATATAATATTCATATCAATTATATTATAAGATATGAAAGATAAATTTCAAGAGCTTTGACAATTTATAATAGGTGTTCAGGTTGACAATATATCCTGAAAAATAGTATCATTATATAGTATATATGTCGTTTATATTATCCGTTTGTGGATAATAATTACTTTAAATGTGTTCGTTAACAAAATAAAAAATATTAAACACCTGTCAAATGTATGCCAGGTGTCTGACTGTTGTATAAAAGGAGGATATATGCAGAAGAAAAAAGCAAAATATTACAAAAAGAGAACTCCTGAAGTAATTGAAGATATCAGAATAGTGCCTCTCGGCGGCCTTGGAGAAATAGGCAAGAATATGACTCTGTTTGAGTGCAGAGAGGATAAATTTATAATTGACTGCGGTCTTTCCTTCCCTGACAGTGAAATGTTCGGGGTAGACCTTGTTATACCGGATTTTTCCTATGTTGTTGAAAACAAGGATTCCATCAGAGGCATTGTAATTACCCACGGCCATGAAGACCATATCGGCTCTCTGCCGTATCTTCTCAGAGAGGTGAATTTCCCTATATATGCCACACCTCTTACAAAGGGGCTTATAGAAAACAAACTCAGCGAACATTCACTGGAAAACAGTGTTACAATAAATATTATAAATCCTGGTGACAGGCTGCAGTTCGGCTGTATGACGGTTGTGCCTATTCATGTTAACCACTCCATTCCTGATGCTGTGGGTTTTGCAATAGAATCTCCTGCGGGTACAGTTATCACAACAGGGGACTTTAAAATTGACTATACACCGCCTCAGGGCGAAACAACAGACCTTGCAACCTTTGCGGAATACGGCAAAAAAGGTGTTCTTGCCTTTATGGCAGACTCCACAAATGCAGAGCGCCGCGGCTTCTCTGCAAGTGAAAGAACGGTTGCAAACAGCCTTCAGCCTCTTTTTGAAAGGGCAAGCAGCAAGCGTATTGTGATAGCCACCTTTGCTTCCAATATTTACCGCCTGCAGACAATTCTTGACCTTGCAGTACATTACAAACGCAAGGTGGCTGTATCGGGAAGAAGTATGGTCAAAAACATACAGATGGCACTGGAACTGGGGTATCTCAAGGTACCTGAAGGGGTTATGATAGAAGCCGATATGGTAAACAAGTATCAGCCGGAACAGGTTGTTCTGATCACCACAGGCAGCCAGGGCGAACCGCTTTCTGCCCTTGCAAGGATGGCAGGCGGTACACACCGTCAGTTTGCAATCGGCAGCGGAGATTTTATCATTATCTCCGCAACACCTATCCCGGGCAACGAAAAGATGGTTACAAAGGTTGTAAACGGTCTTATGAAACTTGGTGCAGAGGTTATTTATGAATCCATGTACGAAGTTCATGTTTCGGGCCATGCTGCCCAGGAAGAGCTCAAGCTGATGCTCAATCTGGTTAAACCAAAATACTTTATTCCTATACACGGCGAATACAAGCATCTCAAAAAACATGCAATGCTGGCTCAGGCAGCAGGTATTGATGAGAAAAATATAGTTATTGCCGACCTTGGCGGTGTTATTACCGTAAACAAAAACGAAATCAAGGTTGACCAGTCTGTTCAGGCAGGACAGATATTTGTTGACGGTCTTGGTGTCGGCGATGTAGGCAGTGTGGTTCTCCGTGACCGCCGTCATCTTTCCCAGGACGGCCTTGTGGTTGTGGTGTTTACTGTGGACCGTGCAACAGGCGAGGTACTCAGCGGACCCGATATTGTTTCCCGTGGGTTTGTATATGTAAAGGAAAGCGAACAGCTTATCGGTGAGGCAAGACAGAAAGCAAGAAGCGTGCTGGAAAAATACAGAGATTACGAGTACAAAGACTGGATGGTAATCAAGTCAAAAATCAGGGAACAGGTTTCCCATGTTCTCTACCAGAGAACAAAGCGCAGTCCTATGGTTCTTCCTATTGTTATGGAAATTTAAACCCTTTATAGGGAAGGAATAAATTATGAAAAATAAATTTGTAAGCACAGATATGCTTATTCTTATACTTGCGGTTGCAGCTATTGCTTTCGGCGGCGTTCTTGTATACACAAGCCCGGACACAGCGGGGATAGTGTGCATAGTACTGATTTTTATAACCGGTATTATTTTTTTCAATGCACGCACAGCAAGAAAATTTGTAAAAAGCATTTTTTACGGCAGCGGCAAACATTCAAATCTGCAGCAGCTCAGCTTTGAAAAACTCAATGTTCCTGTGGCTATCATTAACAAGGATACAATTGTCTGGTACAATGACAGCTTCAGGCAGAAACTTCTTGGCGGAAATGATTCATACCTTATTCAGCTTGAAAAGGTTCTGCCGGATTTTGATGTGGAAAAAAGCTGTGAAAACGAAGGCCTCTGCATCGTCGCAGACGGCAGGGAATATACTGTTCACTCTTCCATACCTACAGAGGACACAAAACTGTGGGTAAGCTATTTTGTGGATGACACGGAATACAAAATTGACCAGAGGGAATACCGCCTTTCCCGTCCTGTTATCATGCAGATTGCAGTTGATACCTATGATGATGTACTCAAGGACCTTAAGGAAAGTACCCGTGCGCAGATTATGGCCCGCATAGACCAGATGATAGAGGATCTGGTGCTTAGCAACAAAGGTCTTGTGAACAAGTTCGGCACATCAAGATATACAATAGTTTTTGAAGAAAGATATTATAAAAATATCTACAATGATAAGTTTTCCATTCTCCGCAAAGCAAAGGAAATTGGCGGGGAAAACAGTGTTACACTGTCAATCGGTGTAGGTAAAGACGGTGTTGACTTTACAGAAAACCAGGAACTTTCCCGTCAGGCGCTGGATATGGCGCTGGGACGCGGCGGCGACCAGGCGGTTGTAAAGACAAATGACGGCTACGAATTTTTCGGCGGCAACAGCCGAAGCGTTGAAAAACGAAGCAAGGTGCGCAGCCGTATTGTTGCCAATGCCCTTAAGGATGTTATTCTCCAGAGCGACAATGTGCTTATTATGGGCCATAAGATGAGCGACCTTGACAGTGTTGGTTCAGCTGTAGGCGTTGCCTCCATAGTAAGATGTTTTGAAAGAAGGGCAAATATTGTCATTGAAGAAAACAGAACCCTTGCAAAAGGCCTTATAGACTGGGTTAAACAGGATGAAACCCTTGGCAATGTGTTTGTTACACCGGAAAAAGCGGCAAACCTTGTTGAAAAAAACACGCTGCTTATAATTGTTGATACCCATACGGCAAAAATGGCAGAAGATACCCATATCTGCGAACTCTGCAACAAAAAGGTTATTATTGACCACCACAGAAAAATGGTTGACTACATAGCAGATACCGTTGTTTCCTACCATGAACCGTATGCATCATCGGCAAGTGAACTGGTGACAGAACTTATCCAGTATATTCTTCCCGCAAATGCAAAGCTCTCCCCGATACAGGCAGGTGCGCTGCTCAGCGGTATTATGCTTGACACCCGCAATTTCTCCGAAAAAGCAGGTGTGCGAACCTATGAGGCTGCAGCATATCTGCGCAGACAGTCGGTTGACCCGGCACAGATTATGCGTCTGTTTGCAGTGCCTAAAGATATCTACACAGCAAAGGCTGAACTTGTATCGATGGCAGAAAACTATAAAAATGTGGCAATTTCAATGTCGGATAAGGAATATCCGCAGCTTTCAATCCCGCAGGCAGCAAACGACCTGCTCACACTGGAAAATGTGGATGCGTCCATTGTTGCGGTAAAGACAGGCGATGTTATCAGGCTGTCCGCACGCAGTATGGGCAAGATAAATGTTCAGGTGCTTATGGAATATCTGGGCGGCGGCGGTCATCTTACACAGGCAGGTGCACAGCTCACTGATATGACACTTGAACAGGCAAGAGAAAAAATATGCGAAAGCATTGACAAATATAAAAGTAAACAGGAGACAAATTAAATGAAGGTAGTACTTTTACAGGATGTTAAATCCATCGGCAAAAAAGATCAGATTGTAAATGTATCTGACGGTTACGCAAGAAACTTTCTTTTTCCAAGAAAACTTGCAAGAGAAGCAACAACAGGTGCTGTAAATGATATAAAAAACAAAGAAAGTGCAAAGGCACACCACAAACAGGAAGAAATCAACGCAGCGACAGAAGTTAAAAACAAAATCAATGACCAGATTATCACCCTCAAGGCAAAGGCAGGCAAAGAAGGCAAGCTGTTCGGTGCTGTTACTTCCAAGGATGTCGCAGCAGAACTTGAAAAGAAATTTGGCGTAAAAATCGATAAAAAGAAAATTGTTATGGATGATATCAAACTTTTCGGCAGCTATATCTGCAATGTAAAAGTTTATCCTGAAATTACAGCCAAAATTACAGTAAAAGTTGAAGAATAACTGTGAAAACAGGAAAAAGACCGCTGTTTTAGCGGTCTTTTTGGTTGTTGTAAAATGCCGTGATACTGTTTTGATACCATTAAAAACAGCGGAGTACATTTAACAGTTTGCATGCACAGCAGTTTAAGTTGCTGTGCATGTTCTTTTAATATTCAGACAAAGCAGGACAGTATGTAATCAGTTAAACAAATTTTAACAGGCTGAACAGCCAGTAAAATTGAATTTTACAACTTTCTAATATTTATATGATAAAATTAAAATAGAAAAGTTTAAGAATTTATGCTATACTATATAAAAGGTAATACAAAGAGCTTACAGTTTAATAATTACCCGCCTTGTGATATTTGTAAAAGACGGCATAAAAGTTTTAAGGAGCGGGTTTTCCCCGCTCCTTTTTGTAATTATATTCTGATTTTAATGGAGTGTGATTATATGAAAAAGAGAACAAAAGTAATAATTGGTGTCCTTTGGGTGATTTTGATAGCAACTATAAGTTTGTTTGCGGATTTTCCACGAAAAGGAACAGTAATAGATTTTGTTGATGATGCTGTTGTAATCAAATCAGATGACGGTAAAAGAGTTACTCTTGTCGAAGACTATCGCACCTATATTCCGGAAGATGAAGAATGGTATGTTGGCGACAAAATTATAATCAGAGACGAATTGTTCAGTGGCTTAAGTCTGCATCGTATAGATGAATAAATTCTGCTTATATAAAAAATATATAAATTTCGGTTTGAAGGAGTGTGATTGCATGAAAAAATTGATAACTTTAATTTTGACAATGCTTTGTGTTCTTGGATTAACAGGCTGCAGCACAGAAGAAATTCAATCACCGGGTACTTCTGCAGATGAGGCATTTGATATTGCTGTTGCCAACACCGACTGGACAGACGGAAACGAAATTTATTTAAAGGCTTTAAACACTGATAAAATGACCGAAAGCAGCGTTCTGCATCTTCCGATATATAAGTTTGACACTCTGGAAGAATTGGAACAGTTTAAAATATCATTTGGCAAAGAGTTGGATATGGAATACGGATATGATGAAGTTCCGTCATTCAACGAAATAACCGCCCATTATGATGAAACATTTTTTGAAAAAAATACTTTAATGCTTGTTTATGTCAGTGCCAGCAGCGGCAGTTACAGATTTGGTGTCAACAGTATATTTTGTGACGGAAATTCTTTCTGCATCCATGTGGAACAACTTAACAATCCGGAAGCTGTTACCTGTGATATGACAGGCTGGTTTATAACCGTTGCTGTTACTGACAAAATGATTGAGGATTGTGTTGAGTTTGATGCTGATTTAGGCAACGGGTAAGAGAAATTGAATAATTATCTATAATCATAATTTAACCAGAGGATTTTCTGTATGAGCAAAAAAACATCCATAATGTCAACGGTTTTCTTGTTTTCGGTTGCCGTCACTTTAATTGATGCTTTCGTACATCCAAACTATTTTGTTAAAATACCAATCAAAATTATGTTCTTTTTAGCTTTGCCTCTGCTGTTTTTTGTAAAAAACAAAGATGTGTTCAAAGACTTTAAAGATATGTTTGTTTTCAGAAAAGACGGTATTCTTAAAGCCTTATTGCTTGGTATTGGTGTATATGCTGTTATTGTTGGTGGCTATTTTCTCACAAGAAATATAATTGATTTTTCCAATGTATCTTCCAGTTTAACAGAAGGTATGGGTATTACTGCTGAAAACTTTATATATGTTTCGTTATATATTTCCCTTATGAATTCATTCCTTGAAGAATTCTTTTTTCGTGGATTTGGTTTTATGACCCTTAAAAAGTATACAACACGCAGGGTTGCTTACATTTTCAGTTCTGTACTGTTTGCGATATATCATATCGGTATGCTTGAGGGTATGTTTGATATATGGGCTTTACTGCTGTTACTTGCTGGGCTTATTACGGGCGGATGTATTTTTAATTATCTTAACGAATTGAACGACAGTGTATATCCTTCGTGGTTTGTTCATATGTTTGCGAATTTTGCAATAAATACAGTAGGGTTTATTCTGTTTGGAGCAGTATAAATCGTTTCACATATTAGGAGGAACTTATATGAGTACAGGTGTTAGTTTTTTAGATATTTTAGTAAGCCCGGTAACAATGGTTATAGCAGTTATAGTGTTTATTCTGTGCTGCTGGCTGTTTTTATTTAAAAGAAAAACAATCAGTTCGGGTACAAAAACAATGGCTGTTTGTGGTATAATTATCACAGGCATTTATATCGCCTTTATAGTTTGGGCGGTTATAGGTTTTGGCGGAGGTTTCAGATGAAAAAATACGAATACAAGAGTTTAAATATCAACACATTCATGGGTTCCGGCACAGTTGAACACAGAGATATAATTAACGAGTACGCAGCAAAAGGCTATAGATATGTTGGTTATATTCCTATAGATATTAACGACCACGGAAAAATCAGAAAAATAGATTTGATATTTGAAATTGACCAATAAATAAAAAACACTTGACATTTATCAGCAGGTACGACAAAGGAGTATGATTGCATGAAATGCCCGTATTGTGATGTGGAAATGTTACATGGTTATCTTAATAGCGGCACAGCCATTTGGAGTGAACGCAAACATAAAATAAGCATGCTTCCAAACGGTAAGGAAAAATATGCTTTGCATCTGGAAACTCCATTGTTACCTCCAAACCATGTCGAAAGCTATTGTTGTCCAAAATGTAAAAAGATAATTATTGATGCCAGTGAATATGAAAACAATCTTGATTAATTTGAGTCAGAAAGGATTGATTGAATGGGAAAATATATAAAAAAGGCAATCCCTGGTTGTCTTGGTTCCAGTTTAGCAGTTATAGCAGTACAATCCTTTAATTATCTGGGGGTTTGGAAATTCTGGAATTTTCTTATTAATTTTTTATTTACTTTTATTATAACTACAGTTATTGTATCTGTATGTCTTTGGTTATGGAGTAAAATAAAGAGAAAATAATTTATACATTGTAAAGGAGTGTGACTGTATGAAGTGTCCATGTTGCGGGAATGAGATGGAAAAAGGATTTATTAAGAGCAGCCATCAGATATTTTGGGGCAAAGATAACGGATTCTGGCCTTGTGATGATATAAAACTGGCAAAAGTCAATTTTGACACATTTGTAAAGGGGAATTTTATAGAATCATATTATTGTTCCAACTGTCAAAAGATTATAATATCTCTTGAATAAAATCATAAACCAGAATAAAGAAAAAAGGTTAGCAATTAAGATTTTTCCAATCTGTCAAACAGTGAGAGTATATTTTACACATTGAATTTTATACTGTAAGATTAACAACAATAAAGGCCGGGCTGCATAATACAGCCTGGCTTTAACTGTTGTACAGATGTTTGTAACCGGTCTTTTTTGGTACGGCTGTACAAGCCTTGACAAACAGTGATGTTTCGTGATACTTTTTTGATACCTTATTTACAGGAAATACAGATATTTTTGCGGAAATATCAGCAAAAGATAACAAAAAATGGATGAAACATCACAAAATGTGATATAATAATAAATAATCTTGAAAGTTGAGGGACGGGCAAAAAATGGACAAACAGTTGGATTTAACACTTAACAGCCTTGGCATAAACGAGCCTTACAGCATAGAAGCTGAACA
>JAFSCM010000018.1 GCA_017436765.1 Oscillospiraceae bacterium | reverse complement strand
GTATCTTGGGTTTATATACCAGTCAAGCTGCTGGGTGCGGATTGTTCCGTCTTCAGTAAACTGCACATTGTTTACTGTGCTTTCCTCAAAAATCGGAATTGTAATTTCCGCTGTGTATCTGCCGTTTTGCAAAATCATAGGGTATGCTGTTCCGTTGCAGATTAATGTTGCAGCAGTTTTCTGCGGATTATACTCCTTTGGCACTACATAACAACTGAAGGTTGCTGTTTTATCTTCAATGTTCAGGCCGTCTGTATTCCAGCCGCTGTCGCTGAGAAGGTTAGCTGCCTGTTCCATTTCATAGCGCACATTGCTGCTGATTGCATCAATGCTGTTTTGAATCATATGGTATTCATTGTTCATTGTATTGCGCAGATTTGACATTTCATTTTCAAGCCAGCCTATCCTCACAACACAGACAACAAGCAGAACAAAGGATGCAATATTGAGTATCTTTTGCCATTTTTCTTTCATTCTTTAGTCCTCCTTTAGCCTTTTCTGCTATAATTTTATCATAATTTTTATATAATTTTATCATAAACCTGTGTATAATAAAAGTATATAAGCGCAAGTGCAGGGTGGTTTTGTGCCATCCATAATAAAATATACAGCAGATAAAAGGAGACCGTATGAACAGAACAGTAAAAAAGGCAATCACTTTTCTGCTTACTGCAGGACTTTTGCTGACAGCTTTTACAGGCTGCAGCAGTCAATCTCTCCACAGCAATCCTCAGGGACAAACAGAAAACGATAAAATCTATTATGAAAACGAGGTACACATTATACTGTCTGATGACGGCATAACCGCTAACGGCAGCAATGTGACCGACAGCAGCCAAAAAGTGTATACCTCCAATGATGTTATCTATTATGAAGATATGGACAGCTATGACAGCGGCAATCCGTACGGCGAAGGTACAGATGCCGACAAACACACCGCAGAAGAAGCTGCAAAGGTTACTGTTGTAAATATCGCAGAGCCCGGCATATACCGCCTGAGCGGCAAAATGAGCCACGGGCAGATACGCGTTGACCTTGGCGAAGATGCTGACAAGGATGAAGATGCTGTTGTAACCCTTGTGCTCGACGGTCTTGATATCAACTGCGATGTTGCCCCTGCAGTTATCTTTATGAATGTATACGAATGCGACGGCAACTGGGATACAGAAAGTGCAGCAAGCGAAGTTGATACCTCCGCGGCAGGCGCAAATGTTATTATTTCCGACGGCAGCGTGAACAATGTTGAAGGTGCTTATGTAGCAAAAATATTCAAGGATAAAGAAGGCGAAAAGAAGCTGTGGAAACAGGACGGTGCCTTTTATTCCTATATGTCGATGAATATTGACGGCGAACAGAAAGAAAGCGGTATACTTAATATAAAAGCAGATAACGAAGGACTTGATACCGAACTGCACCTGACCATCAATGGCGGCAATATCAATATTTTCTCTGACAATGACGGTATCAATACCAATGAAGACGGTGTGTCTGTTACAACCATCAATGGCGGCAATATCCGTATTGCTGCAGGCCTTGGGGAAGAGGGCGACGGCATAGACTCCAACGGCTGGCTGGTTATCAACGGCGGCACAGTTGTCTCCGCCGCAAAACCTATATCCGACTCCGGCCTTGACAGCAGTATGGGCAGCTTTATCAACGGCGGCACAGTTGTGGCTCTGGGCTCTGCTATGGACTGGGCAGAAAGCGATTCAGCACAGGTTACTATGAATCTGCAGTTTGCCGGTTATAAAGAAAAAGGCAGCTCAATTATTGTCACCAGAGAAGACGGCAGTGTTATATTTGCCTATGACAGTTCCAGGGACGGCATCATATCCGAAAACACAAGAGAATTTATGGGAGCAGTTATCTCCTGCCCGCAGTTTGCTGTGGGAGAAACCTATAATGTATATGTCGGCAGCAACTCTGACGGTGTCAGCTCCGTTGAAGGCAGCGAAATAAACGGCATATATGATGTTTCTTCCATTACATCTGTTAACGCAGTACAGCAGGCATACGCCGGCACAGATGTAAGAGGACACGGAGGCAGACCACATCAGGCAAATGACGGCATGCCTCCCCTTGCAGATGGCGAAAAACCGCAGATGCCAAACTTTATTGATTTTCCTGACAATATGCAGCCTCCAACCATTCCCGAGGGTGAAGAATTTGACCCTGAAATTATGAAACCTGCACCTGATAAATCTGAATTTACAGCCGATGAAAACGGCAATCCGATGGAATTTGGCGGTGAGGGTAAATCTGACTTTAAGAGCGGAGAAAGACCGCAGATGCCAAAAGCCGAAAATGACAACGGAATTTTTCAGCCTGCCGCAATATTCACTGATTTCTATATGCAGGATAAGGTAAACAGCTTTTCAGGCATAGCAGATTTAACTGTATAAATCATTCAGCTGCTCCCGTTTTTTGTGGTATTTTTCCTTTTATTTTTTCTTTATACGACTGAAAATTTGTAAAAAAATAATATCAATTTTTTCGTCATAATATTGATTTTTGACAATTAAGTGTTATACTATAAAAAGGGAAATTTGTTGAAAAACATTTTTTCGTATTCCGCTTACATTTTAAATTAAATACAAATTTAAAGAGGAGATTGTTTTATGAAAAAAATTTATGAAGGTAAAACAAAAGATGTGTACAGTCTTGAAAACGGCAATGTTCTGCTGAAATTCAAAGATGACTGCACAGGCAAAGATGGCGTATTTGATCCGGGCGAAAATGCTGTAGGCCTTACAATCGAAGGTATCGGCAAAGCAAACCTTGAAACATCTGTTTACTATTTCAACCTTTTGAAAGAAGCAGGCATCAAAACTCACTATGTATCTGCAGACATTGAAAAAGCTGAAATGGAAGTTCTTCCTGCAAAAGTTTTCGGTCAGGGTCTTGAAATTATCTGCCGCCTTGTTGCAACAGGCAGCTTTATCCGCAGATACGGCGAATATATCGCTGACGGCACTCCTCTTGAAGGCGGATATGTTGAATGTACATTTAAAAATGACGCAAAAGGCGACCCTCTCGTAACAAGCGAAGGTCTTGCTGCTCTTGGTGTTATGAGCCAGGAAATGTTCAACAGCATGAAAGAACAGACACTTAAAATCACAAAAGTTGTTGCTGACGACCTTAAATCCATCGGTCTTGACCTTTGGGATATCAAATTTGAATTCGGTTACAACAACGGCGAAGTTATCCTTATCGACGAAATCGCTTCCGGAAATATGCGTGTATTCCGCGGCAACGAAAAAATCGACCCTGTTGAACTTACAAAACTTATCCTCAACAGATAATTTATACTTGATAAACTTAAGCTCCCTTGATAAAAGGGAGCTTTTTTTATACAAATATGTTATAATATTCACAATAAATATATATTGTTTTGGGAGGTACGGTATGAGCAATATAAAAAATGAAGCAAAAATAAAAAATCCTTTGATTGTGGCAATCCGTGAACAGCTTGAACACCGCGCATTATGGATGTATCTGCTGTGTGATGAAGCAAAGAAGAAAGGGCTGTCTCCTGAAGAATATGCCCCTGCAGCAATAAGACGCTGCGGTATTTATCAGGGAGCAAATCTGCGCAAAAAGGCAGGCGGCGGTGACAGCCTGAAAGGACTGAAAAAAACTCTTTTCACAAAGCCTGCACAGTGGGTGTTTGAGATGGAGGTAAAACGCTGCACCGACGATAATCTTGATATAGATTTCCACTACTGTCCGCTTGTTAAAGCCTGGCAGAAGCAGGGTTGCAGCGATGAAGAAATTCAGCTGCTGTGCGACCACGCAATGTGCGGTGACCGCGGCATTGCAGAAAGTTTCGGCTGTGAGCTTGACCTGCCCTGTACAATAGCTTACGGTGCTGATATATGCAAAATCAGATTTGTAAGAAGAGATAAGAAAGATTAATATTTTTTAACTGTCGCTAATAAAAGCGGATGAATTCAAACAATTCATCCGCTTTTTCTGTCTGTTATGTATTTTCTTCTATCCACTTCTTCAGTTCATCAAAACTTCCGTTTGGATATACCGAAATATCAGCATTATTCTTATTGATCAAATCATCTGTAAGCAGAAAAACCTGCATACCAAGCTCCCTTGTAACCATATCTTCCGTTACATCGTTGCCCACCATTGCACATTCCTTTGGGTCCGCCCCGATTTTTTCAAGAATTTCATAATAATATTTAGGATTAGGTTTACAGTAGCTGCTGTTTTCATAAACTGTAAAATATTCAAAGTCGCTCTTGTCCAGACCCGCCCATCTCATACGGCTTTCAGTTGCAACAGATGGAAACAGTGGGTTTGTTGCAAGAACAACCCTGAGGCCCCTGGCTTTACACAGTTCAATAATTTCTTTCGCCTTTGGATTGTATCCGCAGGATTTTGCAACCTGCTGAAATTCATTTTTATAGAAATCGTAAAATACAGGTTCATGCTCTGCAGCTTTTTCGCCATATACCGATGTAAAGAATCTCCAGAAAGCCTTTTCATTGGTGCAGCTGCCATCGTTTGTCTGCATTGTATACACGCCTTTGTAGATTGCCTTTATCAGCTTTTCAGGCTCATATCCGTAAGGTGCCAGCTTAACTGCAAGACCTGTAAAATATTCTTTTATAAATATATCCTGATCCATAGGCAGAAGTGTGCCGTCCAGATCAAACATTATTGTTTTTACAGACATATTGTCTTTCCCCTTTTCAGTTTTAATCATATTACTTTTCAATGTTTTTCAGGTTTTCAATAAAGGCTTTTCTGTTGCCTGCCGTAACCACTCTGATGTTAGGTGCCTTTTTGTATTTTCCCAGTCTGTCCACAATTGTCTGGCCTCTTGTAATTCCGATTTTTGTTTCTACGGCAACATAAAAATCTTTTGTCTGTACAGCATCACTGTCAATATAGCAGGACATTGCCGCTGCCGATTCAATGCTTACATCAGCTTCATTTGTTCTGCGGTATATCTGCATAGACTTTTCCACCATATCATTCAGCGAGTGTATATTCTTTATTTCCCCTGTTTCAACGGCACAGCTTTCTATGCCGTCAAGCCCGCACATTGTAACAGCTATACCGCTGTCAAAAACAATTTTCAGTGCATCGGGGTCACTGTAAGCATTGTATTCGCTGTACGGCAGAATATTGCCTTTGTAAGCGCTTCCTGCAAAGCAGAAAATATGTTTTATAAGCGGTTTTATCTGTGGGTATCTGAGCAGAGTAAGGGCAATATTTGTAACCGGACCGAGTGTTACAATTTCCAGCTTGCCCTGTGCCTTTACGGCTTCAGAATATATTCTGTCCCAGGGATAGTCTTCATCTTTTGTGCTGATGCTGGTTTTGCCGTCAAAATCCGCATCAGTATTTCCGTATATATCATCACCGTTTTCCTGTCTGAAAAGAGGCTTCATCGCACCCCAGCAAACAGGACAGTCCAGTCCCAGACTGTCACGCAGCTGAACTGTCTCCACAAACCATTCACCGTAACAGCTTATAGCTTTTATATCATACTTGCCGCAGTTTGCAGCCATTGCAACCGCCACAATATCGTCACGGGTAAAGTCTGTATCTATAATCAAAGGTATTTTATTCATAAACATTCCGTCCTATTTGTAATATTTACAGGTTTCTTCCAGCAGACCGATAAATTTTTCTCTGTCTATATCAAGACATACCAGCGCATTGTCCATCGATTTATCCCTGCCTTTGCGGAAATCGCACACTGTCTGGCCATAGGTTTCCGTGCCGTCAATATCAACTTTTACATTTGCCCTTTCTGTTTTTATCCATTCAGGGTGAAGCAGATATGTTACTGCCACCGCGTCGTGAACAGCACATCCAGGCAGACGGCTGTTGTTTACATATCTGTCATAGTAAAGCGCAAACGCTTCTGCACAGAAATCACCTGCTTTTGTTCCCGTTGCCTTGATGCGCAGTATATCCTCCATTGTGGTATAGCTTTTCATTGTTATATCCAGACCGCACATAACAATTTCTATACCGCTGTCAAAAACAATCTGCGCAGCTTCAGGGTCTGTAAACAGATTGAACTCACACACTGCATTCATATTGCCTTCAAATGCACCGCCGCCCATCATTACTATACGGTCTATCTTTTCCTTGATATGAGGATAGCAGCTTATAAGCAGGGCTATATTTGTAAGCGGTCCCACAGGTACAAGAGTTATTTTCTCCTCTGATTTTTCCAGTGTTTCACGCAGAAAGGATACCGCATCCATGCTGTGAGGCTTGACTGTGGGCTGAGGCAGCCTTGCTGTGCCAAGCCCGCTTTCACCGTGGGTTGCGGGGTCTGCCTGAAGTTCTTTTACCAGGGGCCTGCTGCTGCCTGCTGCAACAGGAATATCACTGCGGCCGAAGTATTCCACCACTGACAATGTATTGTGCAATGTTTTTTCCAGTGTCTGATTGCCCGCCACAACAGTTATACCTTTTATATCAAGCTGCGGTGCAGCCATGGCAACAAGTATTGCCACAGCATCGTCAATGCCTGTATCCACATCCATTATCACAGGAATTTTTTTCATCTGCAAAAGCCTCCAAAATAAATTAATCATTAAAAAATACTTTACCATATTTTACACAAAAAATAAATAAAAACTGTGTAATCCATTGACTAAAAACTGCTTAAATGTTATTCTTTTATGGCACGACTTAATACAGATACAGCGAGGAAACAGATTTGACCTTTTTTCTTGAAATAATAGGCACAATAGCCTTTGCTTTTGCAGGCGCCCTTGTTGCCATAGACAACGACCTTGACCTTTTTGGTATTGAATGTATGGCGGTTATGACTGCCTGCGGCGGTGGTATGACCAGAGATATTATTCTGGGCAACACTCCACCTATGATGTTCAGAAATCCTGTTTATGTTACAGTTGCTGTTCTTACAGGTTTCCTGACCGTTATAATCTACAATAAATTTATACAGTCCAGATATAAGGACAGAATTCTTGATATGATAAGCATTCTTGATGCTGCCGGTCTTGCAATTTTTACCACCGTAGGTATGGATCTTGCTATGCAGCTTGGCTTCAGCGGTGCATTTCTTGTATGCTCTATGGGTGTTCTGACAGCCGTAGGCGGCGGCTTGCTGAGAGACATTATGGTTAATGTAAAACCTGTAATTCTCACAAAGGAAATTTACGCAACAGCTTCTATGATAGGCAGCGTATTCTACTACTTTGCTTTGCAGACAGCTATCCCTGTTATTATCACAACAATAATTTCACTTGTAATTATATTTGGCCTGCGAATGTGGACAATCATCAAACATATCAATCTGCCTGTTGTTGAAAAGAAATAGATATATATAAATACATAAAAAATCCGATGGAGTTTCCATCGGATTTTTTTACGTCAACATTCTGACAATCTATTCATCATTCGTCCACTCGTAACAGCCTGCAAAATATTCGGATACTACACATACTGCATAGGCTATATAGCCCACCAAAAGAACCAGTCCCCAGCAGATAATATAAATATACTCCTGCTCTATTCCACCTCCAAAAATGCTTTTGAAAAACTGAACGGCAAATCCGCCTCCAAGGATAAGCAGCAATGTATATACAAAAACAGATTTTACCACGAACATTATACTCAGCGGCTGTGATTTTGCCTGCATATTTTTTATATCTGCAGACGGATATATAAGGGTGTTTACATCGGTTTCCAGCGCAGCTGCCAAAGATTCCAGCATCATAACATCCGGATGTGATTTTCCGCGTTCCCAGCTTGATACAGTCTGTCTTGTGACGGACAGTTTTTCCGCCAGCTGTTCCTGGCTTATATCTAGCAGTATTCTCTGCCTTTTTATGTTTTGGGAAATATATGACATATAATCACTCCTTTGGTGTAATTATCTGCTGTTATTATAAATCCTGACAGCATATTCTGCAAGAAAAGAAGCTTTTCTTTGTGTAAAAACGTCTTAACATTAACTATATGGATATAAAAAAATCCGAGCTCTCATAACAAGAGTTCGGATTTTACTTTTTTGGTGCCGCTAACCGGACTTGAACCGGTACGTTATCGCTAACGAGGGATTTTAAGTCCCTTGTGTCTGCCTATTCCACCACAGCGGCTTGCAAATCAGCTTAAATATTATACAATTTTTATTCCGCTTTGTCAATAATATTGTATCATATACAGCACAATACCCCAAAACTATTTGCAGGGAAAACTTTATATGCATTCAGTTCCACTTTGGCAGCCTCTGCATCTGAAAGTAAATTTCACAATAAAAATCCCCCCGGATATTTCCAGGGGGATTTTGTCAGATATTTATATCTGTTACGCGCTTTAATTAACCACTTATAATCAACAGATTATTTGTTAGCTGCGATGTAGTTGGAGTTGATATCTTTCCAGAGTTCAACATCAACGCCTTTGAAGCTAACTCTATCTGGATCGTAGTATGGATCTATGCCAGCTTTCTTCTGTGCTTCGTAGTCTTTGAGCATACCTTTAACTGGTTTAGCAAGAAGAACAACAACGAGCATGTTGAAGAATGTGATGGAGCCGAGAGCCAAGTCAGCAAGGTTCCAAGCCATTGCTGCGCCAACGATACCATAGTAGAAAATAAGGATTGGCATACCGATTCTGAGGAACCATGTGCAAGCTTTACGAGTACCAGCCTGTTCTGGTTTCTGGAAGAGGTATGTAGCTGCTGTTTCTGCTTCATAGTAGTAGGAGATAAGACATGTGAAGGAGAACAGGAAGAGCATGAATGCGATAAATACTTCAGCAAAACCGCCAAGAACGTTTGTTGCTGCGTACTGAATCATAGCTGCAGAACCGGATGTCTGTGCTGCCATGTTTGGATGACCGGAACCTACATAACCAAATGCTGTGTTGTAGCAGTCTGTGTAGAGGATCATGAGAGCAGAGATTGTACATACGATGTTTGTGTCAACCCAAACACCAGCCATGTTAGCAAGACCTACACGAACTGGATGTGGGTTTTCTGCTGCTGCAGCTGTTGGTGTGGATTCACCCATACCGGAAGCGGAGGAGAATGTACCACGTTTAACACCCTGCTGGATAGCAATACCAATACCGCCGGAAAGAAGAGCGTCAGCGGAGAATGCACAACGGAAGATGTCTGCGAATACGCGGCCTGTTTCACCAATGTTCATTACAAAGATGATAACGAAGCATACGAAGTATACAGCAACCATGAAAGGAACGATTGCGGAAGCAGCGTCGGAGATACGTTTGATACCGCCGAGACATGTTACGAACATGATAACTGCCATGATACCTGCGAATACGATCTGTGGAACGCCTGTTGCTACAGAGAATGCTGCACAAACTGTGTTTGTAGCTGCGGAAGGCATGAAGAGACCGATACCGAGGAAGGAAATGATAGCGATAAAGATACCGTAAGCTTTCCAGCCAAGACCACGTTCTGCTACGTAGTAAGGACCACCACGGTATTCGCCGTCGATTTTTGTTTTGTACATGGAACCCTGTGTTGTTTCTACGAAACATACGCAAGAGTTTGTGATACCGATAAGGAACATCCAGAATACAGCACCTGGACCGCCGGAGTATACAGCAACTGCAACACCAGCAACGTTACCTGTACCAACACGCATAGCCATTGTTGTACAGAAGGAAGCGAATGGGGAAACACCACCAGTTTTTGTTGGGTCACCTTTGTCGAGGATGCGTTTCCAAGCATCGCCGAAGTGTCTGAACTGTGGGAATCCGAGATAAAGTGTGAGAGCAATACCGCCAAGACCGATAACTACAAGCATCGGCATACCCCAGAGGAAGCCATTAGCGGTGTTAATAAAAGCATCTAACATAATTTTTTCTCCTTTGTTTAGATTTTTGCCGCTTATTGTACTGCGCGTATCGTACAACGGTCTACGGGACCCGCGGCTGATATTTTAGAGGACTGTGTATAAATTTACACACATAACCACCATTAAATACAGGTTAATTATACTCAAATAATAACAAAAAGTCAATTAATTATTAAAAAATTGTGAACTTATCAAAAAATGTTAATATCTTTTGTCATTTTGTACAAAAACGCTCATTTATCAGAACAAAGTATCAGTAATGCTCATATAAATAGATACAAAACTGTTACAACAACCCACACTTGCATACACTGTATTTTTATACATATGTATTCAGTATCGGTCAGCTGTTTAGTAAATTAGACCACAGTCTAAACTTTATTTCATTTCCGTAATACAGAAAAATACTTTATTTTATTTTATCATACGCTTAAGACAGATATAATATTCATTTATATATACAAACTTAAAGCGGCAGTTCACAAAAACTGCCGCTTATATTTTTATATGTTTTGTTAAAGTTTTACCGAACCAAAGAGTCTCGGCATAATTTTGCGTGTGTATTCACCCAGTGAATAGTTGCCGTTTGAAATACAGTAATCGTATATTATGGCGCGCTCTGAAAGGGTATAGAGGCGCTGAATTTCCCTTACTGTCATATCCCTGGCAATATGGCCCCTTTCCTGACCTTCTGCAATTATCTGTGTGATAATCTGATAATAAAATCTGTCCTGATTCTGAAGGTGCTTGTCCCCTTTTGTTACAACCTGGGATGAATAGAGAGAAGAAAGCAGACCGATAGGAATTTCCTTTTCAATCATATCGTGAACCGCATAGCAGAGATACAGCAGCTTTTCATAGCTGTTCATCTCCGGATCCAGTGTCTGTATAACTTCCTCATATTTTGCATCAAAAAGTTCTGACAGGGATGACAGCAGTTCGTCCTTACTGCTGTAATAATGATAAAAACTGCCCTTTGATGTTCCTGATGCCGCGATTATGTCGTCAATTGTGGTTTCGCTGTAGCCTTTTTCGTGAAACAGCTGCCATGCCACCTTTGTTATCTTTGCTTTTGTCTTATTGATTCTGGCCATAAGGAAAACTCCTCACTTATTTTTACATCATACTAATATAGTATCATTTTATGTACATAAAGTAAAGTACTGTTAATTATTTAACCTTTTGTTTTTACACTTAAAATAAAATGTTTTTTCTGACATTACGCTTTATATTATTAACAGTCATATCCCCTGCAAATGCAGAACAAACTGTATTTTATTTTCTTGCACAGTTGCTTGTGCGTTCTGTGAGTATTTCCAGACCGTGTGTAAGGTGAGGAAGAATGTATTCCAGACATTCTGTAACCGCTTTCGGGCTGCCCGGCATATTTACTATAAGTGTTTTTTCACGGATACCTGCTGCAGCACGGGAAAGCATTGCCCTGCCTGTAATCTGCAGGCTGAAATATCTCATAGCTTCCGGAATTCCAGGCACATCTTTCTGTGAAATTGCCTTTGTTGCTTCAGGCATTACATCACGCGGTGAAAAGCCTGTCCCCCCTGTTGTAAGTATAAGGTCCGCAATATTTTCATCACAGATTCTTGCCATTTCCATTTCAAGCATAAGCTTGTCATCAGGCAGAAGGATTGTGTGCACAACCTCAAAACCTGCGTTTTTCACAAAATCAACTATAACAGGACCGCTTTTGTCTTCCCTCTGGCCTGCAAAGCCTGAATCGCTGGATGTTATAACCGCTACTCTGAATTTTTCCATTTTATTTATCCTCCTATCTGGGACATATTTCTGTATTCTCTTTTTTCCACATTTTCTTTCTGGTCAAACTGATGCGCCTTCGGTTTCTGTGCTATGCCGTAAAGCAAAGCTTCCAGAAGTTCATCGTCTGTTCCGCCCTCTCTGAGACAAGGCATAAGATTTACCCCTGCTTCAAACTGCAGACAGGTTTTCAGATACCCGTCAGCTGTAAGGCGCACACGGTTGCAGCTGTCGCAGAACTTGTGACTGATTGCACTGATAAATCCTATTTTTCCTTTAAAACCGTCAAGTGAATAGTGCACCGACGGGCCGTTGCCGCGGATTTCCTCGCAAAGAGTCATTTTTCCGCAATGCTTTTCTATAACTTTTCTTATATCATCTTCTGTTATTGACTCAAAATCCGTGCCAGCACCGATAGGCATAACCTCGATAAAGCGCACATCGGTATCACTTTCCCTCGCAAATTCTATAAGGGAAAGTATCTCATCTTCATCAAGGCCGTAAATCGGTACCGCATTTATTTTAAGGCGCACCTTGTTTTCTCTCTGTGCATATCTTATGCCTTCGATAACTTTTTTAAACTCGTCACGACGGGTGATTTTTTCGTATTTTTCCCTGTCCATGGTATCAAGGCTTACGGTTATGCTGTCCACCCCTGCACCCACAAGGTTATAATACTGTTCTGTCAGCAGAACACCGTTTGTGGTTATTGTAACACTTTCGATGCCGTTGATATCCTTTATCTGCTTGATAAGGTTTGCTACACCGCGGCGCACAAGAGGCTCACCGCCTGTAATTTTAACCTTTTTAAGTCCGTTTTTTGCAAGAACTCTGCAGATACGCAGTATTTCGTCAAAGGTAAGAACATTGCGGTGCATTATATTTTCCACGCCTTCTTCAGGCATACAGTAGACACAGCGCAGGTTACATCGGTCGGTAACAGAAATGCGTATATAGTCTATATTTCTGCCAAAGTTGTCTATCATCTTATAAATTCTCCGCTTTTGCCGCCGTTTTTGTATTCCAGATGTACATCGGAAATTTCCATGCGTTTATCAATAGCCTTGCACATATCGTAGATTGTAAGCAGCGCCACTGAAACCCCTGTGAGAGCTTCCATCTCAACACCTGTCTGTCCTTTGATTTTTACTGTACAGAATGCTTTTATCTGATTGTTTTCCCTGTCTGTTTCAAAATCGATGCTGCATTTGGAGATAAGCAGCGGATGGCACATAGGAATAAGGTGGGGTGTCTGTTTTGCAGCCATAATGCCTGCAACGCGGGCAACACCCAGAACATCACCCTTCTGTACTGTTTTGTTGAGAACAGCTTCCATAACTGCATCGTTTACCTTTATTATGCCGCTGGCTGTGGCGGTGCGGGTTGTTTCCTCTTTTTCGGAAACATCCACCATAACAGCATTGCCTTCTGTATCAAAATGTGTAAGTTTGTTTTCCATCAGTTTTCTCCTTTTCCGCACACCGGACAGCGCGGTCTTTTTGGGATTTCCACCTCGTCAAAGGTCATATTGAGCATATCGACAAAAATCATACGGTTCTTAAGGCTTTTGCCGCAGCCTAAAATAGTTTTGAGTGTTTCACATGCCTGCATTGAACCGATAATACCGGGAATTGCGCCGAATACACCAACATCTTTTGCCTCGACAATTTCCCCCTGCTTCGGAGGTTCAGGGTTGAGACAGCGAAGACATGGCCCATCCCCGCCCAGAATTGCCACCTGACCGTAAAATTCGTATATTGCGCCATAAATATGCGGCTTATTCAGCTTTACGCAGGTATCGCTGATTACATAACGCACATCAAAATTGTCTGTTGCATCAACTATGATATCATAATTTTCAAATATCTCTGTGGCATTGCTTTCGTCCAGCTTGTCTTCTATGCATATTATATTTACATCGCTGTTCATGGCTGCAAGGCGTTCTTTTGCCATCTGCACTTTGCTTTTGCCCACATCTTTTTCTGTATACAGCAGCTGGCGCTGAAGGTTGGAAATATCCACAACATCAAAATCCACAAGACCGATTGTTCCTACGCCTGCACAGCAAAGTTCCATAGCCACCGGGCTGCCAAGGCCCCCTGCGCCTACAATGAGCACCCTGCTGTTTTTGATTTTTTCCTGTCCTGCCTCATCTACCTGTGGCAGCATAAGATGTCTTTTATATCTCTGTTGTTCTTTAAGTGTCAATGCCATAAAAACACCTCGCCGAATGATTGAAGGGTATATAAAATTCAAATATTGTCTGTTCAGCTCTGATTATTCTTTATTATAACAGCCGTCAAAACAAAGCTCAACTGACAATATTTATAAAAAGACAGGGTTATTGTCCTTTACCGACAATAACCCTGTTCTGTTCAGTTATCAGCCGCCGGCAAGCAAATGATGGATTTTCAAATCGTCATTTTCCTGCAGGACTACATTGCCGTAATCTTCAGGCCAAACCAGCTGACCGTTAACCTTTGTTACAAGTTTTGGCCAGGTGTAGTTCATATGTTCAATTACGCCCTGAATTGTAAGGCCTTCGTGCCAGTCAGGATATGGCAAATCGTTTAACATCATAATACTTTACCTCTGTTAATCTTAATTATGGTTCAAGATTCTGGAGCGGTTCAACAATTTCGATAAGTTCAGGAAGATCCATACCGATTTTCTTGAGGTGTTCGATTGTTGGAACGCCGTTCATTGTCCAGCCGCGTTTTGGATATACAGCGTTGATGAGTTTTTCGTATTCACCTTCGCGGTATTTTCTTGTTTCAGCCATTTTTTCTTTAAGAGACATAGCTTCAACCTGTTCTTTTGTAAAGCCAACTTTTGTTACCAGCTGACCGTCGTATCTTTCCTGACGGGAGAGATATTCTTCTTCTGTTACAGGGCCCATGGAACGGTATGGGATAGCGTCGTGTTTTCTGAGACCTTTACCAAGACGGATGTTGAAGATTCTCTGGAAGTTGTAAACTCTTTCAGACATAACGAGAAGTTCTTCTCTGTCAATCTTCTTGCCTGTTACGCCGTAGAACAGGTTGAGGTAGTTGTCAACGTGTTCAGGAACTTTTGCAGGTTCGTCTGTCAGAGCGTTGTTTTCAGGCACAACGTCGTTCCAAGGAAGTTTACAAAGACCAACAAGACCGAACCATGTACGGAATCTTGGGTAGTAGTAGAGAGCTTCTGCTTTGTCGTCGAATGTTGGAATCTGGTTGTTAACCTGGTCCATAAAGATAAGCCAGGCTTCGTCGTGCTGAGGGCCTTTGTTTGTAAGACCGTAGCCGCCCTGCTGTGCAAGGGATTCTTTGGAGCCGTATTCGGAGTATTCGAGACCTTTCTGTTCCATAGCGATGTCATTAAGGAAGTCTGCATCGCCCCAACCATTCTTGATGAACAGTTCTTTCTGTTTGTGGGAACCGAGAGCTGCAATTTTACCGAAG
>JAFSCM010000154.1 GCA_017436765.1 Oscillospiraceae bacterium | reverse complement strand
GGCCAGAGCGATGAGCAAAGTTTTCAGTGGATGCGCGACATAGTAGAGGCGGGCCATACCATAGGTATGCACACATACACCCACGACTACAAAAAGGTTTACGCATCGGTGGAAAGTTATCTTGAGGATATGTACAGGATATTCAGTCAGATAAAAGAGGTAACAGGGGTTGCGCCAACTGTTTTCCGCTTTCCGGGCGGCAGCATAAATGCCTACAACACAGGCATTAATCAGGAGATAATCTCCGAAATGCTGCGCAGAGGCTTTGTGCCGTATGACTGGAACATCTCCAGCGAGGATGCGGCAACAACACCGCCTGCGGCGCCGGCAATAGTTGCAAGCATCAGCCGTCAGGCACAGAATGTAAACCGCGGCGTTGTGCTTATGCACGACTCCGACTACAAATTCACCACTGTGGAGGCTCTGCCGCAGATTATAGACGACCTTTCACAGCAGGGCTTCAGCTTCAGTAATATCACACCTGATATGCAGCCTGTGGTGTTCTCCTACAAAAACTGATAAACGGTGTAAATTTTCAATGCAGGTCCGAAGAAATATCGGGTCTGAAAATAAAAAGGCAGGCACAAGCGTAATCAGAATAAGAAAACGCAAATATCCCCTACACTATATTAAAATGGTGCAGGGGATATATTTTTGTATTTCTTTTTGTATGCAGTTATTTATAGATATCAGTCTGCCCAGTGCATACTTCTGCCCACGGCTTTCTGCCAGCCGCGGAACAGTTTTTCCCTGGTTTCGTCGCTCATATCAGGTTCAAAGGTGCCGTCATAGCGTCTGCCTGCCACCAGCTGTTCCTTGTCCTGCCAGAAGCCTGTTGCCAGCCCTGCAAGATATGCTGCGCCAAGGGCGGTGGTTTCCTTTACTTTGGGGCGTTTTACCACCTTGTCCATAATGTCAGCCTGGAACTGCATCAGGAAGCCGTCACGGCTTGCGCCGCCGTCCACATTCAGCACCTTAAGCACGGTGCCGCTGTCCTTTTCCATCGCCTTCACAAGCTCAAGGGACTGGTATGCAATGCTTTCCTGTGCGGCGCGGATAATATGTTCTCTCTTTGTGCCGCGGGTAATGCCAACGATACAGCCGCGGGCGTACATATCCCAGTAAGGCGCACCGAGGCCTGTAAATGCAGGCACCAGATAAACCCCGCCTGTGTCCTCCACCTTTGCGGCATAGTATTCCGCATCCTTGCTTTCGGTGATAAAGCGCATCTCATCACGCAGCCACTGTATAACTGCACCGCCGATGAACACACTGCCCTCAAGGGCGTACTGCACCTTGCCGTCAATGCCAACAGCTATTGTGGTAACAAGGCCCGAGTCGGAAAAACAGGGCTTTTCGCCTGTGTTCATCAGCAGGAAACAGCCTGTGCCGTAGGTGTTTTTTGCCTGGCCTTCCTCAAAGCAGCCCTGGCCGAACAGTGCAGCCTGCTGGTCGCCTGCAATGCCTGCGATGGGGATATCCACACCCTGGATGTTCACATAGCCGTAGACATGGCTGCTTGGCAGCACCTGCGGCAGCACAGAAGCAGGGATATCCAGCGCTTTAAGCAGCTTTTCGTCCCACTCGAGAGTATTTATATTGTACAGCATTGTTCTGCTGGCGTTTGTATAGTCGGTAATGTGCACCCTGCCGTTGGTCAGCTTCCACACCAGCCAGGTGTCCACCGTGCCAAAGAGAATTTCGCCCTTTTCGGCCTTTTTACGCACGCCGTCCACATTGTCCATAATCCACTTGATTTTGGTTGCGGAAAAGTATGCGTCGATAACAAGGCCTGTATTCGCCTTTATGTAATCTGCCCAGCCGTCAGCCTTGAGCCTGTCACAGATATCAGCTGTGCGGCGGCACTGCCACACAATGGCGTTGTACACAGGTCTGCCTGTTGCTTTGTCCCACATAACTGTGGTTTCCCTCTGGTTTGTAATGCCTATTGCGGCGATTTCTTCGGGGCGCACACCGCTTTTGGCAATAACCTCCATCATAACGGCATACTGGGAAGAATAAATTTCCATCGGGTCGTGCTCCACCCAGCCGTCATTGGGATAAATCTGGGTGAACTCCTTCTGGCTCATAGCCACAATATTCTGCTCCCTGTCAAAAAGTATTGCACGGGAGGAAGTTGTTCCCTGGTCAAGGGAAAGAATGTATTTGGACATAATGATACCTCGTTATGAATGGTTTTCTTTGTAAAGAAACAAACTATGCGTTGCATGTCACTTTTGACAGCAAAAGTGACCAAAACTGCCGCTGTTGCGAGGCAGCGGACCCCCGCGGAATATGAACATAATATGTCGCTGCGGTGTGGCGCTTCCGCAGACAAATCCGTCTGCAACGCGCCACCTTGTTTGTGCAAATCGGGCGACGATACATTATCGCATATGAGGAGGGCTCTGCCCTCCGTTACACCACCCGATTGAAAGTGCAGCCTTGCTGCACACTGCCTGTGGCAGTATAAATACTGTTCAGAGTACATATAAGTATTATTTCATAAAATATGAAATTGCAAAAAATGCTGCGAACTGCACAAGGCACATCACAAAAAGAATCAGCTGAAAGCGGAACTTTTTATATTTGTGGCGGAACTGGTACATGCCCACATAGCCGCCGAAAGGCCCAAGGACACACCAGGTGAGCAGGGTGCGTTCGCTGATGCGCATTTTGCCTTTTTTTGCCTTGTACTTGTCTATGCCGAACAGTATAAATGTGACGATGTTCACAATTATAAAGCCCCACAGAATTATATATTTGATATCGAAATTCATAAGTTTAACCTTCCTTGAATTTTATACATCAGGAAAATACACCGCTGTACGGCGATACACAACAGACAGTTTTTCCCTGTGCCTGTACAGCACAGACAGCCTGTAAACAGCTTTTAATCGTCCCTTGGGTCGATAAATCCTTCGCCGAACACCTCGTCGGTGTTTGTAATCATTGTAAAGGCCTTTTCGTCTGCCATATATGCGGCTTTCCTTGCCTTTGGCATCTCGTGACGGCTCATTGCGCTGATAACCAGCTGTTTGGGCTGGCCGCTGTATGCGCCGCGCACATCCGCAACGGTTACACCGCGCTCTGTTGTGGCAAAAATTGCGTTGGCAACATCTTCGCCCTTTTCGGTGACAATCATCAGCATCTTGCCTTTGTTGCCGCCGTACATAATCTTGTCCAGCACCTGTGCCGAAACAAACATTGCCATACAGCCGTAAAGGGCAGCGT
>JAFSCM010000017.1 GCA_017436765.1 Oscillospiraceae bacterium | reverse complement strand
AGCTCGTATGGCGGGCTGAGAGGAAGTAACTTAACTTCGACCCTTTAACCTGATGCGGATAATACCGTCGTAGGAAGTCATATGCAGGATTTTTTACAGGAAGTGCCGTAAAAGGTTGCTTCCTGTTTTTATTGTCACAACTTAAAATGCGGGGGAGCCTGTGAGGCAGGCTGAGAGGAAGGCGACACCTTCGACCCTTATACCTGATATGGATAATGCCATCGTAGGAAGTCAAAATAAGATTGATATACGGAGATATCCATAAAGGGTATCTCCGTTTTTTGTTGCATATTTTTGGGAAAGAGGTGCTGAGAAAAAAGACATATTCGGGCAGAGGGGGAGCGCCCTGTGCTTTTCGTAAAGCGATGGGAACCTGTGTTTCAGGGTGAGAGGACACTTTTGAGTGTCGACCGCACAAGGCTGTATGGCCTTGTTCAGTTTTAAAATACGAAAAGAGGAAAAACAAATGATTAAAACAAAACAGACTTTAAGAATGACCGTTCTTGCCATGCTTATTGCCCTTGGTGTAGTTATTTCACCGTTTCTGCGTGTGGAGGGTATGTGCCCTATGGCTCATTTTATCAACATTGTGTGCAGTGTACTTATGGGCCCCTGGTATTCCCTTTTATGTGCAACGCTTATCGGCATAATCCGTATGCTCACTATGGGCATCCCGCCTATTGCACTTACAGGTGCAGTGTTCGGTGCATTTCTTTCAGGTGTGTTTTACCGCCTTTCAAAAGGCAACATACTGTTTGCAGTAATCGGCGAAGTATTCGGCACAGGTATTATCGGTGCGATAGCTTCTTATCCTGTAATGTCAATACTTTGGGGCAAAGAGGGTTTAAGCTGGCTGTTCTATGTACCAAGCTTTATCGCAGGCACACTTATCGGCGGCAGCATTGCACTGGTGTTTCTTAAAAAACTGACAGCAAACGGTATGCTTAAAAGATTTCAGTCTATGCTTTCAGACAATGTTTATGAAGACAAAACAGGGCTTATCAGCAACACAGCCTGCATTGCCGCAGTGGGTGCAATTCTCTATGTAGTCATCGAAATCCCAACAGGTATATTCAGCCTTACCTCTCCTGTATGGCACATTGTTTCAAGGGGATGTATTGCAGTTTCCATTACAGCGGCGGCTGTATATTTCATCTTTCAAAAATTAAAAAAGGAAAAACAAAATGATTCATCAGATAAATGAAATCCGTAAAAAAACAGTGGATAAGAACCCTCTTATCCACTGTATAACCAACCCTATATCAATAAATCAATGCGCCAACGGGGTCTTGGCTGTCGGCGCAAGACCTATGATGGCAGAGCACCCTATGGAAGTTGGCGAAATAACACAGACAGCAGATGCCCTTGTGCTTAACATAGCCAACATCACCGATATCCGTATGCGGTCTGCAAAGATATCCGCACAGACCGCCCAAAGCAACAATATCCCTTTTATCATAGATGCTGTGGGAATATCATGTTCATCATTAAGGCGCAGTTTTATCAGCGATTTTCTTGAATCTTTCAAACCTACAGCAGTCAAAGGGAATTATTCGGAAATTTATGCTTTATATGATGATATGTACACCTCTGCAGGTGTTGATTCCGATGAAAATCTGAAAACGGAAAACATAAGCAGAGCAGCAGTAAAACTGGCACAGAAATACAGCACAATGGTGCTTGCCAGCGGAAAAACCGATGTTGTCACCGACGGCAAAAACGTTGTGTATATTCATAATGGCACACCGCAGCTGGCACAGATAACAGGCACAGGCTGTCTGCTTGGTATGCTGTGCGGCTGTTATCTGTCTGTTGACCGCAGTATAAATGCACTGGTAACAGCCTGCGCTGTGCTTGGTATAAGCGGTGAATTGTCACAGACCGAAAAAGGCAACGGCACATTTTTTGTAAATCTTATGGATAATCTGTCGGTGCTGAAAAATGAACAGATAGAAAAATTATTGAATATAGAGGTGAAAGCCATTGAAGAACTTTGATACAACACTTTATTTTATCACCGACAGCACAGGTTTTTCAGAAGAAGAATTCCTTTGCAGGGTAGAACAGGCGCTCAAGGGCGGCGTTACCCTTTTGCAGCTGAGAGAGAAAAACAAAACCACAAGGGAATATATTTCCCTGGCACAAAAGGTGCACGAAATCACAAAACGATATAACGTGCCGCTTATCATTGATGACCGTATTGATGTAGCAATGGCTGTTGATGCCGAAGGGGTACACCTTGGACAGAGCGATATGCCCGTTGATATTGCCCGCAGGATTTTGGGAAAAGACAAAATAATCGGGGCAACTGCAAAAACTGTGCCACAGGCGCTGGAAGCATACAAAAACGGAGCCGACAACCTTGGTGTCGGTGCAATTTACCCTACAACCACAAAGGTGAAAACAGTGCTCACCTCTGTTGATACACTAAAAGAAATCATCAATGCTGTGCCGATACCGGTGAATGCAATCGGCGGGTTAAACAAGTCTAATATGCCGGTGCTCAAAGATACAGGCATAGCAGGTGTTTGTGTGGTTTCAGCCATTATGAAGGCAGAAAATCCACAAAAAGCGGCAGAGGAAATAAAACAAAAGTTTTTGAGCTTTAAATAGTGTCAGTCAAGCGGCAGATTGGGGGCACCACCTTATGCCGCTATACAAAAATAGTGCTAAAAACGAAAGGAGCAAATCTATGAAAACAGCATTATCAATCGCTGGCAGTGACGGCAGCGGAGGCGCCGGT
>JAFSCM010000153.1 GCA_017436765.1 Oscillospiraceae bacterium | reverse complement strand
CTCCTTTAGCTCAGTCGGTAGAGCGGCGGACTGTTAATCCGTAGGTCGTTGGTTCAAGTCCAACAAGGAGAGCCAAAAAGAAGAGCAGGTCATAAAGACCTGCTTTTTCTTTTTGCCTTTTTCCCTGTCGGCCTTGCCCCACAACCTGTGGCAGTCCGCCGCTGCGGCGGCTGTTAATCTGCGACGGAGCCGACCGCCGCCGGTAGCGGATGCCTGACAATCCCCTCAGTCAGCTTTGCTGCCAGCTCCCCTTGGTTAAGGGGAGCCATTACGGCGGAGGAAGAGCAAAACAAGGAGAGCGAGGAAAGGGATTTATCCCATGAAAACGGGCTTATACAGTTATAACTGTGATTGAGTTTTAAAATTTTGACTTATGATACTAATTATATAGCCTGGAGGAATAAAATTTCTTTGATATTATACACAGAATTTTCATCGATATATCACTTAAATCAAACAGCTTTGCTGTAAAATATTGAAAAATATATTAAAGGCAAAGGAGCAGTTATATATGAAGAACAAACAGGAAACTCCTGTAGTGGAAAGCCGTTTACGGCACAATATTTTACACGCACCGAAGGCAATTTACAGCGCAACGGGCATACTGGTGTACGGCAGAAGAATCAAAAGTCTGATATTTACAACAGATATATCTATTATCCGTAACTGTGATGCGGACGCGGTGCTTGCGCTGTATCCTTTTACTCCTCAGCAGATAATCAGTGAAACAATAATCAAGGCCACAGATGTGCCTGTGTTCTGCGGTGTTGGCGGAAATATAACAGATGGCAGCCGTATAGTAAACATTGCAAAGGATGCTGAAATGAGTGGCGCAATGGGTGTGGCGGTAAATGCATTTGTCTCAGATGAAATTGTAAAAAATATAGCAGATGAAATTGATGCACCTGTTATAGTAACAGTTTTGGATGAAAATACAGATATCGGGTCAAAGCTTGATGCAGGAGCGGCCATACTGAATGTAATGGGAGGAAATAATACTCCGAAGATTGTGCATAAAATCCGGGAAAAGTTTCCGGATGTACCTATTATAGCCTGCTGCGAAAGTTCTGATGAAGTTATAGAAAATACCATCGAAGCGGGGGCAAATGCTATAGCTTTTGTTTCACCTACCAGCAAAGAACTGTTCAGCACCATAATGGAAAAGTATCGTGGCAGGAAGTAATAATATGCTTTGCTGCTGACATTAAATACAAACAGCATCCATAGGCGGTTTTGTAAAGGATATTTACAAGTATAATTATAATTTATCGGTATGAGATGATATATTGACAGAAAAAAGAAGAATAAAGTGTCATACAGAGCCGTTATTACAGGCTTAATTTCAGAACAAATCAGAAAAACACTGGACAAACTGACGGTTTTGTGCTATATTAATACAGCTGTCTGATGACAGCATGTACAGTCAGTGCCGATAGCGCTCAGGTCCCACCTGTTCCCATTCCGAACACAGCAGTTAAACTGAGCAGCGCCGAAAATACTTGTCTGGAGACGGACCGGGAAGATAGGGAGGTGCTGGCTTTTTTATTGTGAAGATACAGTTTGATATCAAAACCGCTTGTAATATAAAAATTGCCGCAGGGCTGCTTTGTGCAGCTCTGCGGTTTTGTTTTGCAAGATAAATTCGTTCAGAAAAAATATACAGACAGCAAATGGTACAACCTGTCAGTCCGGGCTGTGTTCATGGCCGTGACCGGTGATGCTGTGGTGGAAGCCGCTATGCTGATCCTCGTGGGAACAGTGCAGACTGGGGTCAAAGTCAAGGGTGCCTGCAATATATGCCACAACAGCGCTGTCGGCATCCCCATGAATGCCGTCTGTAACCTCGATATGCATAAATTCCAGCGCTTCCTTTGTATCGGCGTCTATGCTGCCGCAGATAACGGTGCTAACCCTGAGGCTATTCAGAAAGGAAGCAAGGGAAGGATGACTGTTAATATCCGTATCTGTAATTTCTGTCTTCATTGGCCGCGGACTTTCTATTGTATAAATTTTGAACTGCTGTGTACGGCTGAAATGGTGGAATATATTCCCGTTTTCGTATGGTACTGCTATTTTCATAAAAACGGCCTCCTTTAAATATATATTACATAAATATATTTGTGGCTATATATTATCATCAATACAGCATAAAAATCAAGAAAAAAGCAAAGAACCGGGGGCACAAAAAGCCATTTCAGATAAAATTCAGAGATACAAATGTCCTTGATTTCCTTCGCCCTAAAACTAACAAAAGGGTGGTTTTATACAGTAAAAACTTATTTAATTAATAAAAATTCACTAAAAATTAATTAACAAAATGTTAACTGACCTCAAAATTTATTTAAAAAATAAGTTTTCGATATGGATTTTTGACACAAAATTAAAGAATTTGTTGTTAATTTTTAATTTTTGCTTTACAAACTAAAGTTTGTCTGCTATAATGTGACACAGGTTAAAATTTCAATTAAAGGAGAGATTAAATATGAAAAAGAAAATTGGTTTACCAATGCAAATTTTAATCGCGCTTATTCTCGGTATTGTTGTAGGTTTTGTTTGCGGTATGGCAGGTATGGCTGATCTCACAACAAACTATCTCAAACCTTTCGGTACAATCTTTGTTAACCTTCTCAAGTTCATCGTTGTTCCTGTAGTATTGCTGTCTATGATTGACGGTATCCTTTCTATGGACGATATGAAAAAAGTTGGTTCCGTTGGCTGGAAAACACTTGCTTACTTCCTTGTTTCCACAGCTATCGCCTGTGTAATCGGTCTTGTATTTGCAAACATCTTCAACGGTGCAGGCCTGTTCCCGACACTTGCTCTTGAAGAAGGCGCAACATGGGAAAAAGCTACTTCCGCTAACTTTATGGATACACTTGTTGGTATGTTCCCAAGCAATATGTGGGAATCCTTCCGCACAGCTAACATGCTTCAGGTTATCGTTATTGCTCTTATGCTTGGCGGCTCCATTATGGCAGCAGGCGAAAAAGGCAAACTTGCAAGAGATGTTGTTTCTTCCTTCAACGAAGTTATCAACAAACTTATGGAATTCATCATCAGCCTTTCCCCAATCGGCGTTTTCACAATGATGGCTTGGGTTGTTGCAACACAGGGCGCAGAAATTCTTGGCAGCCTTGCACTTGTTCTTCTCTGTGCATACATCGGCTACATAGTACACGCAATTATCGTTTACTCCTTCTCCGCTAAAATGTTTGCAGGCATGAGCCCTGTTAAATTCTTCAAAGGCGCATTTGCTGCTATGATGTTTGCTTTCACATCCACATCTTCCGCAGCTACACTTCCTGTTTCCAAAGACTGTGCAGAAAAACTGGGTGCAGACAAAGATATCTCCGCATTCGTTCTTCCACTTGGTGCAACAGTTAACATGGACGGTACAGCAATCTACCAGTGTGTTGCTACAGTATTCCTTGCATCCCTCGCAGGCGTAGAACTTGGCCTTGCACAGATGGTTACAATCGTTGTTACAGCAACACTTGCTTCCATCGGTACAGCAGGCGTTTCCGGCGCAGGTATGATTATGCTGGCAATGGTTCTCACAGCAATGGGTATCGATGTAAACATGATTATGATTATCTACGGTGTAGACCGTCTCTTCGATATGGGCCGTACATGTCTCAACGTTACAGGCGACATCGCATGTTCAATTTGTGTAACAGAATGGGAAAAAGAAAAGGCAAAACAGTAATATGTTTCTAAGCCTTGCGTAAAACACAAATCAAAAACAATTTTATATTGTTTTAATAAAGAAAGCCCCGGGTCAGCAGATCCGGGGTTTTTGTTTTGATATAAACGGTGTTTTTATGCAGAATACTCTTTTTGCGCAGAACTTTATGTGTCTGAAATCCGGTAATGCCTTTTGCCGTGACACAGGCAGAGGGAGACGCCGTTTTTGTTATAAAAACTCTGACAGAGGCGGTTTTATCATATACACACAGTTCCGTGGCAATATATATTATATAAGTATAATAATAAGGGAAGGGCGAAGATGAAAAGAAAACTGATATACATCACGGAATATGCAAAATATCTGAAAAAACAATATGACAGCTGTCATACAGGGGCATATTCCGCAGAGGCGGCGTTTTTTATGCTGGTTTCTGCAGTGCCGCTGGTGATGTCAGCGGTTATACTGCTTGGTGCCCTTGCACCCTTTGACACTGCAGGCATACAGCAGATGATGGCGGAGATTTTCACCGGCAGCATTCCGGCGCAGCTGGCGGAATTTGCGGCAGAAATAGCGGAACACTCCACCATCCCGCTGGCATCGGTGACTATGCTGTTCCTGCTGTGGTCCGCAACAAAGGGCATACGCAGTATCGGTCAGGGCATAGATGCCATCTACAGCTGCGGCACAGAGTACAATATCCTGCAGATGGCTGTCCGCTCTGTAATATATGCCGTTATTATAATAGGGGTGTTTGTGCTGTCCTTTGCCGTGCTGGTTTTTGCGTCACCTCTGGAAAATCTTGTACGCAGTCTTATCGGCAAAGGGGCAGACACTGTGCTTGTGCTGCTGAATATGCGCAATACAATATTCTTCCTTTCCCTTACATTTCTTTTTGCCACAGCCTATAAAGGTCTTGCAAAAAGCCCGCTGTCCTTTAAAGAGCAGCTTCCCGGTGCGGCCATTGCTGCATCAGGATGGATACTGTACTCCTTCGGTTACTCGGTATATATCCGCCACTTCTCCCGCTATTCCGCCCTTTACGGCAGCTTCGGCGCGATTATGCTGTTTCTGCTGTGGCTGTATATGTGTATGAACATCCTGCTGTGCGGCGCGCTGATAAATAAAATCATTTATGGAAGAAAATGTGATTAAGTCATAGAAATAAATGGCAGTATGGTATAGAATATAATCAGAAAACAGCGGGAACAGCGGCTGTTGCTGTTCTGCTGAATTTTGCAGGGAACAAGGCAGAAAGATACCCCCTGCAGCAGAAAAGAGGAAAAGTATATGAAATTTATATCCTGGAATGTAAACGGCTTCCGCGCCTGTCTTGAAAAAGGCTTTGCGGAGGTTTTTGATAAGATTGATGCAGACTTTTTCTGTATTCAGGAAAGCAAGATGCAGCCCGGTCAGGCAGATTTTGCCCCCGAGGGCTACCACCAGTTCTGGTATTCCGCAGATAAAAAGGGGTACTCGGGCACAGCGGTGTTTGCGAAAAAAGAGCCAATCAGTGTGCAGTACGGCATCGGTGTGGAAGAACACGACCACGAGGGCAGGGCGATAACCCTTGAATACGAGGATTTCTGGCTGCTCAATGTCTACACACCAAATGCCCAGCGGGAGCTTGCCCGTCTGGATTACCGTATGGACTGGGAGGATGCCCTCCGTGAATATATCAAAAAGCTGGACGCAGTAAAGCCTGTGCTGTACTGCGGAGACCTTAACTGCGCCCATGAAGAAATTGATATAAAGAACCCTAAAACCAACCGCCGCAGCGCAGGTTTTTCCGACGAGGAAAGGGCAAAGTTCTCGCAGCTGCTGGACAGCGGCTTTGTGGATACCTTCCGCTATCAGCACCCAGACACCGTGGCATACTCCTGGTGGAGCTATATGCGCAAGGCGAGGGAAAAGAATATCGGCTGGCGCATAGACTATTTTGTTATCAGCGACAGAATAAAGGATAGGATAAAGGATACATATATACTTTCCGATATTATGGGCAGCGACCATTGCCCTGTTGGCCTGGAAATTGATATATAATGATTCTGAAAATATAGGCAGATAAAATAAAATGACAGATTTCTGCAGAAATCTGTCATTTTGAGTAGTATAAATTTTATCCCATATAGTAAGGGCTGCCCGGGATATACGGGTTATCCTTGTTGTGTACTGTATGTGTCATAAGATACTGTACCCACTGTGTGTAGGCTTCAGGTTTAAGGTGGATGCCGTCCAGGCCGGAATCGTATTCCGCCTTCAGATATCCGTCATCCCCTGCCAGCACCTCGTGAAGGTTGATATAGTGCATACCCTTTTCACTGGCCATCTTTGCAACCTGATTGTTTACATTGTAAAGTCTGTCGTAGGAGAAGATAGGTCTTCTTGCGGCAGCGGCCTGTGTTGTAGGTGTAAGGCTGCATATATAGAACAGACTGTCAGGCAGCTGCTCCTGCAGCTGTGTCAGCATCTGGTCATAATAGTACAGAAACTGCTCGTCGGTCATAAAGGTCATTGCGTTTGTGCCCAGTGTGATGTAGAGAATTTCAGGGTCTTCCTCCACAATGGCTTCAATGCCGTTCTGGGTTTTTCTGTCCCAGTCAAAAGGGATAACACCCTCGATAAAGCTCTTTGGTGTAAGGTTCTTGTTGCACACAAACTCTGCAATATCGGCAACGGAGTTTTCGATGCTGCGGTATATTCTAAGCCCGTCTGTAAGGCTGTCCCCAACAAAGCAGGCGTTCTCAAAATAGCTGAGGTCAACGCTTCCGTTTTCAGGCAGCTGAAGCATGCGGTGGTCAGGGGCGATAATGTCAAAATCGTTGATTGTTTTCCGGACAGGTCCCACATGTTCTGTCCACAGTCCGTCATTTTCCAGAGAAGTGTTCGGTTCAAGACCGGTGGTAGGCTGCGGCACAACCAGGTCCTGCGGTGCTTCCTCTCCCGGTGCGAAAAACTCTATTACAGATACAATGCCCCAGCTTACAACAAGCACAAATGCGGCAAGGCAGGCAAACATGGCGGCGCGGCGCATTCTGCGGCGCATAGCGCGCTTTTTCTTTGCTTCAGGTGATAAATACTTTGCCAACTGTAAAACCCCTTTCATTTTTTTATCTATATAAACAGTATGGTGATATCTCAGAAATATATTTTAAGCAGTTTTGTGCCCTTTAAACATCAATACAGACACAATACGCAAGTTTATTCTACTACAAAAAAATACCCTTTTCAAGAACTGCGGCGGTAAATGACAAAATTTCACTGATTTTTTAAAACTATGCTTTACAATATACACATAAAAGGTGAAAAAGCTGTTAGCATAAAGTTTACAAATTGTTATGAAGCTGTAAATTATGCGGAAAACAGCATAATTTACCCTGCATTTGCGCCATGTGCCGCACAGCAGTTGAAAATGCAGGGAATATACTGTAATATATGGTAAAGCACCTTTTGGTTAAAGGTAAAATACAACGCAGAAGGAGGCATATTTATGTTCGGAATTCCAATGGTATACATCTGGCTGGCACTTACGGTGCTGTTTGTCATCATCGAGGTTGCCACAACCGACATTGCAAGTATATGGTTTGCGGCAGGTGCCCTTGTGTCCACGGTTGTTGCGTGGCTTGCGCCCCAGGCACTGGCGCTGCAGGCGGTTGTCTTTGCGGTGGTTACGGTGGTTACAATGTACTTCACAAAACCGCTTCTCACAAAATACCTCACAAAAAAGACACCGACAAATATGGATATGTACATCGGCAGGGATGCCCTTGCACTGTCCGACATCTCCCCCGAAGAACCCGGACGCGCAAAAATTGCAGGCCTCACCTGGCAGGCAAAAAGCAACGGGGTTATAAAGGCAGGGGAAATGTGCAGAATAGTAAAAATCGAGGGAGCGTCCCTTGTTGTGGATAAAATCACAGTAAACCAGTAAAAAGTAAAAAGGAGAAAACTATGATACCTTACATCCTCATTATTCTTGTTATCGTTATCATCGCCCGCAACATCTGCATAGTGCCGCAGGCAAGTGCGTATGTTGTGGAACGCTTCGGCATATTTGATGCAGTGTGGGACGCAGGCTTCCACTTCAAAGTGCCAATCATCAGCCGTATTGCCAAAAAGGTTTCCCTTAAAGAGCAGGTGGTGGACTTCCCGCCGCAGCCGGTTATCACCCGCGACAATGTTACAATGCAGATAGATACAGTTGTGTTCTTCCAGGTAACCGACCCTAAACTTTACGCTTACGGCGTGGAAAGACCTATTTCTGCCATCGAAAACCTTACAGCAACAACGCTGCGTAATATCATCGGCGATATGGAGCTGGACCACACCCTTACCAGCCGCGACACAATCAACAGCCAGATTACATCCCTTCTTGACGAAGCTACCGACCGCTGGGGCATCAAGGTTAACCGCGTTGAACTGAAAAACATCATTCCTCCTGCAGAAATTCAGGACGCAATGGAAAAACAGATGAAGGCAGAACGCCAGCGCCGCGAAAGCATCCTCCGCGCAGAGGGCGAAAAACGCAGTCAGGTGCTTGTGGCAGAAGGTGAAAAGGAATCCGCAATTCTCCGCGCACAGGCAGAAAAGGAATCTGCAATTCTCCGTGCCGATGCTGTAAAGGAACAGAAAATCCGCGAGGCAGAGGGCGAAGCACAGGCTATTATGACAGTGCAGAAAGCGCTGGCAGACAGTATCGTGCTGCTTAACGAAGCATCACCTAACAACCAGGTGCTCACACTTAAAAGCCTTGAAGCACTGCAGAAGGTTGCAGACGGACAGGCAACAAAAATTATCGTACCAAGCGAAATCCAGAACCTTGCAGGCCTTGTTGCCAGCGTAAAGGAACTGGCAGAAAAGTAAAAGGCAAAACACAAAAGCAGCCTTTAGCGGCATCCCGCCAAGAAAAAACAAATATCCCCTTGCACTATGCTGATATGGTGCAAGGGGATACATTTTTGCCTGTTTTTGCAGCAAAAGCAGCCAGAACACAACCATAACAAAAAGCAGGCACGGATTATCCGTGCCTGCTTCAGTTTGTCAGGTATGATATTCAGGGTTAAGATTATATTTGCATATGCGTTCACATTGATGGCATTTCCCTTCACAGCCAAAATCTTTGATATACGGGTTTTCTTTGCTTGTAAAAACCAACCCGTATTTGTTGAATATCGGCT
>JAFSCM010000152.1 GCA_017436765.1 Oscillospiraceae bacterium | reverse complement strand
TAATTAATAATATGCATTAAACAACAGAAAAATATAAATATTGACAAAAGTTACAAAAGTTGTAAACAAAATATCATTTGAATTGTGCAATATTATGTGGTATTATATATTTAACATAAAAATTGTATACATTTTACACGCACTTTAAAGTGAATATTATCAGCGAGATGTCTGCACTTAACTTAATGCGGAAAAATACAGTAAAAAGCTTTAATTATAAATGAAAATACATACTTAATTATTAATTTAACAATTATTTGATGAGTTTTTCTTTTAATTGTGCAATTATACAATTTGAAACGTTTCCAAATGTGTATCTCGACAAAATTTATTTTTGATGTCAAAAATGCTTGTACATTTGGGGCTTTAATATTATAATTATATGTGGTTATTTTCGTGATGAAAATAATTAAAATAAACCGGTGATAAACCGGCAGCAGGACAGGTTTGTATGTCCGCTATCAGTATGTGCATTAACCGTCGGGCGAGACGGTTTGGCAATAAAACAAAAAAGAAAGGAATATTCCACCCATGAAAAAGTTATTATCACTTTTGCTTGCAGGTGCTTTGGCTCTCAGCCTTGTAGCATGTGGCGGTTCTGAACCAGCTCCAGCTCCATCCGAAGGCGGCGAACCAGCAGCAACTGACACAGCAAAATCCCCTGACAACGATATCGTAGTTGCTCTCCAGGCTGACACAACAAGCATGGACCCACACGTTGGTAGCAACGGTATCTCCAACCAGATCCTCAACGAAGTGTACGAAACACTTCTTACATTTGACGAAAACACAAATGTAGTTCCACTTCTTGCTAAAGAATGGTCTGTTTCCGAAGACGGCAGAACATACACATTCGTTCTCAACGAAGGCATCAAATTCCACGATGGCGAACCATTCAACGCTGAATCCGTTGTAGCAGTTTACGAACGTGGTCTCAGAGACGACAGCCTCACACTCAAGAGAACAATCGGTACAACAGAAGCTCCAATCTGGGAATCTGTTGAAGCACTTGATGAATACACAGTTGCTATCACACTTGTTAAACCAAACAACACATTCATCAACAAAATCTGCCAGTTCAGAATCGCTTCTCCAAAAGCTATGGCTATGGAAAATGCAACAGACTGGTTTGCTAAAAACTCTGCAGGTACAGGTCCATTTATCTACACAGAACGTGTAGACGGCGGTTACACAAAACTCGTTCGCAACCCTGACTACTGGCAGGCAGGCCCAACTGTTGACTCCCTTACATTCACAGTTGTTCCAGAAGACACATCCAGAATCGCTATGCTCAAAACAGGCGAAGCTGACGTTATCACACCAGTTCCAGTTATGGACGTTGACCAGCTCGAAGGTCAGGAAGGCATCGAAACAGTTGTTGCACCAGCTACAGTTTACCGTTATGTAACACTCAACACAGAATTTGCATTCCCAGACGGTACAAAACCATTTGCTGACAAACGCGTTCGTCAGGCTCTCAACTATGCATTTGACTCTGAAGCATACGCAAAAGTTGTATTCAACGGCTTTGCAAAAGCTCCAACATCTGTATTCTCTGACTCCATCTACTACTTCGCAGAACAGACACCATACACAGCTGACCTTGAAAAAGCAAAAGCTCTTATGGCAGAAGCAGGTTACCCAGATGGTTGGCCAGATCAGGAAATCGAAATCGTTGTTGACAACACAACAATCGAACAGAAAGGTGCTGAATTCGTAAAACAGCAGCTTGCACAGATCGGTGTTAACGTTAAACTCCTTCCAAACGAATCCACAGCTAACGCTGAAATCACATCTGCTCCACTCGAAGAAACAAAAGTTCAGATGTGGTACGTAAACTGGTCCTCCGGTTCTTACGAAGCTGACGGTTCTATGAGAAGCATCCTCCACGGCGAAAAATTCCCTCCAAATGGCTACAACACAGCTTTCTGGAACAATGCTGAATTCAACCAGCTCCTCGACGATGCACTTCTTATGTCCGACACAGAAGAAATCGCTGCAGCATACGCTAAAGCACAGGCTATCGCTTGGGACGAATGCCCATGGATCTTCCTTGGCAACGACCAGAACATCCACGCTCAGAGAAGCTACGTAACTGGTATGCAGTACAAACCAGGCGGCGTAATGGTATTCAGAACAATCGGTCTTGACCACTAATATTTAATTTTACTGTTTACAAAAGTAAAGAAAAGTGAGACAAAGGGGTGGTTGTGGAAACCACCCCTTTTTTCATAAAAATGGAGGTATTTTTAATGGGTCGATATTTTGTTAGACGTTTATTGGAAACAATTCCATTGATGCTCATTATTTCTATTTTTGTTTTTATGTTCATCCATCTTTTGCCAGGTGACCCTGCAAAAACACTCGCAGGTGTTGAAGCAACTGTAGAAGAAGTAGAAGCAATCAGAGAAGAATGGGGCCTCAATGACCCACTTATTGTTCAGTACGGCAACTATATGAAAGACCTCTTGAGAGGCGATATGGGCCGCAGCCTTAAATCCAGTACTCCTGTTACAGAACTTATTCTGTCCCGTTTCCAGTACACAATTCAGCTTGTGCTGGCAGGTGTTCTCTGGGCTCCGGCATTAGGTATCTTTATTGGCGTAATGTGTGCTATCAAGCGCGGCAAGGCATTTGACCTTGGCGGTATGCTTTTTGCAATCGCCGGTCTTTCCGCACCGGGCTTCTGGGTAGGTCTTATGCTTATCCAGGTATTTGCTGTTACACTTGGCTGGCTGCCATCCGGCGGTCTTGACAGCTGGAAGAGCCTTATTCTCCCATCTGTTGTTATGGGCCTTGGTATTATGGCAACACTTGCACGTTATTCCCGTTCTTCCATGCTTGAAACACTGAGAGAAGACTATGTGCGTACAGCAAGAGCAAAAGGTCAGAAAGAATCTGTTGTTATGTTCAGCCACGCATTCAAGAACTCTCTCATTCAGGTAGTAACTATCCTCGGCTTGCAGATTGGTGGCTTGCTGTCCGGTTCCGTTATCACAGAAACAATCTTCTCCATCCCTGGTATGGGCAGACTTCTGGTTGACTCCATCGCTTACCGTGACTATCCTGCAATTCAGGGCCTGTTGATGATCTTCTCACTGCAGTATGTTCTCATCAACCTGCTCGTTGACTTGCTTTACGGCGTAATCAATCCAAAAATCCGTTACGATTAATAGAAGGAGGATATTATGTCTAATAAAGAACAATTACAGAATGAAGAATTGCAGCAGCAGAATGCTAACTTTGAAGCTGAATACATCGACGAAAACGTTGCTTATGTTGCTGACAGTAAATTTAAAAGCTTCGTTAAGAAGTTTATGAAAAGAAGAACCGCAGTAGTTGGTTTTGTAATCATCGTGCTTCTGCTTATCCTTGCTGTTGTAGGTCCAAGCATTGCACCTTACGACCCTGCTGCTTATAACTATGACAATATGTTTGCCAAACCAAGTGCAGAACACTGGTTTGGTACAGACCACTATGGCCGTGACATTTTCAGCCGTGTATGTGCAGGTGCTCCTCTTACACTTGGTGTTGCACTTTCATCCGTTATCGTTGGTACAATCGTAGGCGCTGTTCTCGGTCTGCTTGCAGGCTACTACGGCGGCTGGATTGAAATGCTGGTTATGCGTGGTGCAGACGTTCTTTTCGCATTCCCTGATATCCTTCTTGCTATAGCTATCGTTGCTATCCTTGGTCCTGGTATCGTTAACGTATTTATTGCGGTTGCGGTATTTACCGTTCCAAGTATTGCGCGTATGATGCGTTCTGCAACACTTGCAGTTAAGAGCTCTCTTTATGTTGAAGTTGCACACAGTCTGGGCTGTAAAGACGGACGAATTCTGTTCCTTCACATATTCCCGGGCACAACACAGACTCTCATCGTTAACTTCACAATGAGAATCGGTTCTGCTATCATGGCAGCTTCATCACTGAGCTTCTTGGGCTTCGGTGCCAATGTTACAGACCCTGAATGGGGCGCAATGCTTTCCCAGGCACGTTCCTACTTCAGTACAGCACCACACATGCTCTATCTCCCAGGTCTTGTAATCTTTATCACCGTTCTTGCATTCAACCTTTTCGGTGACGGTTTGAGAGATACTCTTGACCCAAAAATCAAATAGTGTGAAAGGAGTATAAGTATGTCACAAGAAGTATTACTTAAAGTAAAAGATCTGCGCACAGAATTTTTTACAAGCAAAACAAGCAGCGTAACAGCTGTTGCAAATATATCCTTTGATATCTACAAAGGCGAAATTCTTGGTCTTGTTGGTGAATCAGGTTGTGGTAAATCTGTTACATCCCTGTCCATCATGCAGCTTTTGAAAGATACTCCTGGTAAAATCACAAACGGCGAAGTTGTGCTTGACGGCGTTGATCTTATCACAGCTTCCGATGCTCAGATCCGTGATATCCGCGGCGGCAAAATGAGTATGATCTTCCAGGAACCAATGTCCAGCCTTAACCCTTCCATGCGTATCGACAAACAGATGATTGAAGGTATCTGTCTCCATACAGATATGAGCAAGGAACAGGCAAGAGAACACGCAGCAGAAATGCTGAAAAAGGTTGGTATCCCTGACCCACAGCGTGTACTTAAAAACTATCCTCATCAGCTCTCCGGCGGTATGAGCCAGCGTGTTATGATTGCTATGGCTATGTCCAACGACCCACAGCTTCTCATCGCTGACGAACCTACAACAGCTCTTGACGTTACAATTCAGGCTCAGATTCTTGACCTGATGAAGAAAATCCAGAAAGAAGAACAGTCAAGTATTCTTCTTATCACTCATGACCTTGGTGTTGTTGCTGAAATGTGCTCCCGCGTTATCGTTATGTACGCAGGTAAAATCGTTGAAGAAGCACCTGTTGGTATCCTCTTCAACAATCCGACACACCCATATACACAGGGTCTCATTGCTTCTGTTCCAAAACTTGGTTCCGGCGTAAAAGTGCTTCCAAGTATTCCTGGCAGCGTTCCTGACCTTTCCTCTATGCCTGAAGGCTGTCGTTTCGCTCCAAGATGTAAATATGCAACAGAAAAATGCAGAACTCAGGAACCACCACTGGCAGTAGTTGGTGAAAACCAGAAATGCCGCTGCTGGCTCAAAATTGAAGAATAAGGGGAGTAGATTATGGAAAAGAATAAAATCCTTTCATTAAAAAATGTATGTAAAACTTTCCCTGTAGGTAAAACACTGTTGGGCAAACCACTCAACTTTGTTCATGCTGTAAATAATGTAAGCTTTGATGTTTACGAAGGTGAAACATTCTCCATCGTTGGTGAATCTGGCTGTGGTAAATCCACAACAGGCCGTCTTATCAACCACCTTCTCATTCCTGACAGTGGCGAAATCTGGTTCCAGGGCAAAGAAATCTCCAAAATCTCTCAGGACGAAATGCGTCCAATCAGAAGAGATATGCAGATGATCTTCCAGGATCCTGCAGGTTCCCTTAACCCACGAATGAGAATTTCTGACCTTATCGAAGAACCTCTTCTTATCCACACAGACCTGGACAAAGAAGAAAGAATGAAAATCGTTAACGAACTGCTCGGCATCGTTGGCCTTTCCGCAAAACATGCTCAGCGTTATCCGCACGAATTTTCCGGTGGTCAGAAACAGCGTGTTGGTATCGCCCGTGCTTTGACAGTTAACCCTAAACTCATCATCGCTGACGAACCAATCTCCGCTCTTGACGTTTCCATTCAGGCACAGGTTCTCAACCTGCTTCATAACCTCCAGGAAAAATACAACCTTACTTATGTTTTCATTTCCCACGACCTTTCCGTTGTTGAAATGATTTCTGACAGAATTGCAGTTATGTATCTTGGTTTCGTTGCTGAAACAGCTCCAAAGGAACTGCTCTACGGCAACCCACTCCACCCATACACAGAGGCTCTCCTCTCTGCAGTTCCAATTCCGGACCCGGACTACAAGAAAGAAAGAATCATTCTTGAAGGCGATATCCCAAGTACAATCAATCTTCCAAAAGGCTGTCCGTTTGCAGCAAGATGCTCCAAATGTATGCCTGAATGTCTTGAAACAAGACCTGAAACAAAAGAAGTTGAACCGGGTCACTTTGTTGCTTGCCACCTTTATAAATAATTTTACTTTTGGGTAATATTTATTCTGAGTTTTACTGATAATATACAGAAACTTATACAATAAAGGGGCAGTAAATATATGATTACTTGGAAAAACGAAATCTTCCTTCCCGCACAGATCAAATTTGTGTGGGAAGGTGATACTGCATATCAGGCAGCAGGCCTTACTGAAGAAAACAAACATCTTTTCGGTGGTGAGTTTTCCAAAATTTTTCCTACTGTAAAAGACAACTGCTTTGTTGTCTATGCAGGTATGGGCAAGGCAGAAAAGCTTGATGGCAGAAAATTTAAAAATGTTGTTGCAAAGCTGCAAGAACTCTTACATCCTATAATGTAAAAGAGTTTTCACTTGATATTTCAGCGCTCACAACAACATTTTCTGACAAGGCATACTTTGATGTGGTGGCAGGTGTTGAACTTGGTCTTTACACATATCAGGGTATCCATCAGGAAAACCAGCAGAAGGATTATACTGTTGCTGTTATTGATAAAAACAACTCAACAGAAAAATCCATGGAATATATCACAAAGGCAAAGAATATTGCTGATGGTATGATTCTTACACGAGAATGGATCAATACACCTGGCAACTACCTTACACCTGAAATGTTCGGCAAAGACATTACAGAAAAACTTACACCTGCAGGTGTTGAGGTTACTGTGCTTGGCGGAGAAGACCTTGAAAAACTTGGTATGGGCGCACTGCTTGCAGTAGGCAACTCCAGCGACAACAGACCAAGACTTATTGTTATGAAATATATGGGCAATAAGCATTCTGATAAGGTTTACGGTTATGTAGGCAAGGGTGTAACTGTTGATACAGGCGGCTATTCACTCAAAAATTCTGCAGGTCTTATGTATACAAAAGGCGATATGGGCGGCGCTGCAGCAGTTGCAGGCGCAATCTATGCTATCGCAAAAAATAATCTCAGGGTAAATGTAATTGCTGTTATTCCGTCAGCAGAAAACCGTCTGTCCAACCAGTCACACATTCCGGGTGATGTGGTTAAATCAATGAACGGTAAAACTATTGAAATACTCAATACTGACGCTGAAGGCAGACTTATCCTTGCAGATGCTATCACTTACGCAGTAAGAGAAGCAAAGGTTACACATCTTGTGGATGTTGCAACCCTCACAGGCGCAGTTGTGGGCGCGTTGGGTACTGTGGCAGCAGGATGTACAACCAATGACGAAGCTTACCTTGAAGATTTCTACAGTGCAGCAAAGGATGCAGGTGAAAGATACTGGCAGCTGCCTCTGTTTGAAGAATATGAAGAAATGCTCAAGAGTAAAGTTGCAGACCTTAAAAATATGGGCGGTCCAAATGCAGGTACAATAGCTGCGGCTCTTTTCTTAAGAGAGTTTGTAGAAGGAAAGCCTTGGATTCACCTTGATATTGCAGGTACAAGCCAGACAGAAGCACCAAGCAATGATTACCACTGCTTCGGCGGCACAGGCTTTGCAACACCGTCACTCTACTTCCTGGCAGAAAACAATCAGGAATTTATTGAACAATAAGGAGGAAACACCAATGAACAAACCATTGATTGAAGCTTGCGTTGACTCTTACCAGTCCTGTATCAATGCAGCAAAAGCAGGCGCAGACAGATTGGAACTCTGTTCCCACCTTGTTATCGGTGGTACAACACCTTCTCCAATCGTTTTTAAACAGGTTGCAAGAGACATCGAAGGTATGGGCGTTAAAATCAACGTTCTCATCCGTCCTCGTTTCGGCGACTTCCTTTACACAGAAGATGAAATGGAACTTATGTGTGAAGAAATCAAAATTTTCAGAGATTTGGGAGCAAACGGTGTTGTAATCGGTGCTCTCACTCCTGATGGCGACCTTGATATTGAAAAAATGAAACGCATGATGGCATGCGCAGGCGATATGGATGTAACACTCCACCGCGCATTCGATATGACAAGAGACCCGCTCAAAACACTTGAAGAAGCTATCGAACTTGGCTGTACAACAATTCTTACATCCGGTCAGCAGGCTAATGTTGTTCTGGGTAAAGAATGCCTTAAAGAAGTATACGAAAAAGCAGCAGGCAGAATTGATATCATGGCTGGCTGCGGCGTTAAAAAATGGAATATCCAGGAAATCCATGACTACACAGGTATCAAAGTATTCCATACAACAGGCCGTAAAGGTGCTCTCGACAGCGGTATGAAATACAGAAAAGAAACAGTAGCAATGGGCTTGCCTACACTCTCCGAATATGAAATCTGGCAGACAGATGAACAGGAATTCAGAGAATGTGCAGAAATCGTTCACTCTTTTGAATAATAACAGTTTGAACGTATAACAGTCAGCGAATAGGTTCTGACAGCAGATAATTATAAAAGACAAGTTCGCTGAAAAAACGGGCTTGTCTTTTTGATTAAAACCTTGTTTGAAGAAAGGTACAATAATGATTTTTTCACAGAATGTAATAAAATCAACAGAAGAAAAATTTAACGCACTGCTTTCAAAAGCAGGTAGAAAACAGCAGGAAATTCTTGAAAAACTTGCTGAAACAGAAAAAACTATGGGCGAAGATGTAGCATTTGCAACAAAATGGATCTATGCAAACAGCCCTATGAGTGATATTGCAAACTATGATTTTGAACTGTTCAGAAATACAGCAGAACATGGTGTATATCTGCGTAGCAATTCACCTTTTGCAAAAGACCTTCCGGAAGATATCTTCCTGAACTATGTTCTCCACATCCGTGTAAATGAAGAAGACCTTTGCGATTGCCGCAAACTTTTCTACGGCATCCTCAAAGACCGCGTTGAACATCTTTCAATGCACGATGCAATTATAGAAACAAACTACTGGAATGCTGAAAATGTAATGTATCAGCTTACAGACATCCGCACAATTTCCGCTCTTGGCGCTTACTACTCTGCATACGGCCGCTGCGGTGAAGAAAGTAACTTCGGCGTAAACGTATACCGTGCAATAGGTGTACCTTGTCGTCAGATTTACACTCCACGCTGGGCACACTGCGACGATAACCACGCCTGGGTAGAAGTTTACTGTGACGGAAAATGGTACTTCCTCGGCGCATGTGAACCTGAAGAAGTACTCAACAAAGGCTGGTTTACAAATGCTTCCAGCCGTGCAATGCTTATCCACAGCCGCTGCTTTGGTGATATTACAAACGAAGAAGTTATCTCCAAAGTTGGTATGGCAACATTCCTCAACAACCTCAAGCTCTACGCTGTTACAAAGCGTATTACAGTTAAAGTTGTTGATGAATCAGGCGTACCTGTTGAAGATGCACAGGTTAGCTTTGGTATTCTCAACTATTCCAACATCTTCTCCAGTGCTGTTCTCACAACAGATGCAAATGGCGAAGCAGGTCTTACCTGCGGTTTGGGCAGTCTGAATATCCATGTTAAAAAAGGTGATATCTGGTGCGAAAAAATGGTGTTCACACCTGATATTGACACTGTTGAAATCGTGCTCAAAAAGGACGAAATCGAATACGACAAATGGATTGACTTTGTGGCTGTTGCACCTAAAGACCAGATTGTAAACGGTGCAAAACCAACAGAAGAACAGAAAGTTCTCTGTCAGAAAAAGACAGATGCTGCAAATGCAAAACGCGAACAGCGCGTTGCTGATATGTTCGACGAAGCTGCAGCAAGAGCAGTTGTTGAAAAGTACGGCTATGGCGAAGAAATTTACAATATTCTCTTTGAAAGCCGCAGCAATCTAAACAACCTTATTGAATTCCTCAGTGATGAAGCATTTACACCTGCTGAAAAAGAAAAACTGCTGCTTACACTTTCCCGCAAGGACCGCCGTGACGTAGACACAGATATTCTCCGCGAAGCACTTACTCTTACAAGAGAGTATAAATGCGAAGATGAAGATATGTTCTACAAATATATCGTTTGTCCTCGTGCTCATTTCGAACCACTTACAAAGTACAGACAGTTTATCCTCGATTTCTTTACAGAAGAACAGAAAGCTGCTTTCCGTGCAGACCCAAATACAGTATGGACATATATCAACGACAATATCGGCTTTGATGCTGACATTGAATACGGTCAGATTATGACATTGCCAATGGGCGCACTTACTGTTAAAAATGCATCACTCCTTTCAAAACGTATTCTCTTTGTTGCAATCTGCAGAACTTTGGGTATCGTATCCCGTATGAACCCACTGTCCCAGCTTGCTGAATACTATACAGACGGTGCATTTGTAACGGTTGAAAAGGTGGAAAAAGGCAACTGTACAATCGTGTTCGAAAAAGAAGAAGACGAAACATGGATATACTATCCTGACTTCTCCATCGGTCAGCTTGTGGACGGCGTATACCAGACACTTGAACTCAGTGAAGAAAAATGGGACGGCAACACCCTTACAATCACAGTTACAAGCGGTGACTACCGTGTAATTACAGACAACCGTCTGCCAAACGGCAACCTCTTTGCAAGCAAATATCATTTTGCAATTAAAGACGGCGAAACAAAACATCTTAAACTGCGCAAATATCAGGCAAACCTTGCAGAAATGCTGGATAATTTTGACCTTGATGAATTCAAGGTTTACGATGCAGACGGCAATGCAGTTCTCGGCAGTGAAATTACAAAGAACAAAGCTGTTCTTATGTGGATGGAAGAAGGCCGTGAACCTACAGAACATCTGATGAACGAAATGCTTGACCAGACAGAAGATTTCCAGGAACTTTCTGCAGATATAGTGGTTATTATCCGTGACAAATCTGCTCTGGAAAATGCAAAACTCCAGCTTGTTCTCAAAACATTCCCAAAAATCAAGGTTTACTATGACAGCTTCGTGCCAAATGTGGAAACAATAGCAAGAAGAATGTATGTTGACCCTGAAAAACTGCCGCTTGTTGTGGTAACAACAAAGGAACTCAATGCAGTATATGCATGCAGCGGTTACAATGTTGGCAGCGGCGATATGATTGTAAAAATCCTTAATAACTTTTAAGGAATATTCCATATAATAAAACTCCGCATTGTAAAATGCGGAGTTTTATTGTTTTATGTTTTTTATTGTGATATTATAAAATATATTCGTAAAAGGTGGTGGAAAAATGCTTGTACAGGTAGCGTTGTTTCTTGCGGTTTTTGCTGTGATGCCGCTGTGGAAAAAACTGAAGATTAACTTTGGATTTTCACTTATGATAAGTGCGGTTATAATCAGTTTTATATTCGGCATAGAACCGCATAGAACACTACAGAATTTCATCACAGTTTTTACCACCTATGCACAGATAAAAAATGTTATCATTGTAACTCTTATCGGTGCATTCGGCATGCTGCTCAAAAAATACGATTTTCTTACCAAGGTAAATGAAGCGCTGCAGAATATGCTGTCAGGACAGAAAACTGTTATGATGGTACTTCCGGCAGTGGTAGGTTTGCTTTCAGTCCCAGGTGGTGCACAGCTTTCAGCACCTTTTGTGGACGAACTTGGCGAAAACCTTGGGGTAAAAAAGGATATCCGCTGTGTTCTCAATCTTACCTGCCGCCATATTGCCACATTTCTTATGCCGACCAGTAACTCTATTATAGTGCTCATTGCTGCAGCGCCTATGGTGGATATGTACTTTCTTATTCTGCTCAACATAGGTTTTGTTGTGCTTATGCAGCTTTTTTCCTATCTTTTCTATGCAAGAGATATAAAAGAGGTTAAAGTTCCCATAGACAAATCAAAGCTTCCGCATTATATAAAACAGCTGGTTATATATCTTTCACCAATTTATATGATTATTGTTTTCAATGGTATATTCGGCATCGAACTTATTACAAGCGTATTGCTCAGCTTTGTTATTATATTCCTCATCAGCGGCAGAAATGATGCAAAAGGATATTTTGAAACTTTCAGAAGCGGCCTTAAAGCGAAAACATTTGTTATGATGGTTGGCTTGTTCTTTATACAGAACACAATCAAATCTGCAGACACACTGATTAACGGCTTTTCTCATATATTCCTTAACAACAGCGGATTTATTCTTGCTGTTGCAATATTTGCGTTTGCGCTGCTTATTTCGGTTACAACAGGTCTCAGCTATCCTGCAATCGGTGTAATTATGCCAATGGTGGCATCTCTGGGCCTTGGCAGCACAGAACTTGCAATATATGCATTTTTTGTTTTCTGCTGTACCTTTATAGGTTATTTCTTTTCACCGCTGCATCTCTGCCAGCTGCTGACAATGCAGGCTATGGGCTGTCAGCCTAAAAATGTGTACAGAGAATACTTAAAGCTGATTCCTGCCGTTTCTGTATCGGTTTTTGTACTGTTTTTTGCATACCAGTGGATTTTATTATGATAAATAGCCCATTCTGATAAACAGGGGAAACTTATAGGAGTATTGACAGGCACAGAGGAGCAATCTGCTGTGCCTGTTCTTGTGTAGTCACGGTGGTTATGTTATATTATAATCAGTTGAAAAATTTGAATAGGTCGAACAGATAACTTGAATTTTATATCGATGTAAAGTTATGTTTCGGAAATGTAAAGTTAATGTGGTGGCATCAAAAGGTGTTTTTAACTACAATGAAATCACCAAACTAAAGGAGTATTTCATTATGAAGTTAACAGATAAGTTAGTAAAACTTAGAAAAACAAATGGCTGGTCACAAGAGGATTTAGCTGAAAAATTAAATGTATCCAGACAAGCTATTTCTCGTTGGGAGAGTGGAACATCACAACCAGACGCTTCAAATGTTTTGAACTTAAGCAAACTATTTGGTGTAACGGCAGATTATCTATTGAATGATGAATACGACAGCGATTTTGATGTTCCAGTAGTAAGACAAACCAAATCAGATGCAAAAGATAAAATAAATAAAGTGATTGCTTTATGCGTGGGATTGTTTGGACTAATTGGGAATTTTATCGTTTATGTTTTATCTCGCTTTATTGAGGTAATGGTTCCGCATATTACCCGTGAAAATGGTAAAAAAATGTATCATTGGAGAGGCGATTTGACAGGACATAGTTACAAATATTTTGTACAAGAATATGATTTGGAATTTTTGACAGTTCTTTTTTGGATTTTATTAGTGTTAGGTTTAGCTGCTGCTTTTGTTCCTAAGGAAAAACTTAAAATAGCATTTAATAAGCTCAAGAATGTAAAACTACGGAAAAGAAGAAATGAAAATATATCAGACAAATCTGTGTAATTGCTCTAAAAGAATCTTTCAGTATGTCTGGTCGATAAATTCCAATTTGTAGAACAGTAAATACTCACTTCTATATATTACATACTGCATATAGTACGAACAATAAAAGCCGGGCTGAAAGATACAGCCTGGCTTAATTGTTTTAAGGATATTTTACAATATATAAGACGTTTTTATCTGCAATTTTTATCTTAAATATTTGAATTTCTCATTTCTGCCGAATACACAGTATATCAGTACAGCACTCATAAGATACAGTACAACCGTAATATAATACGGCATATTGTAGCTTACGGCCAGCATTATAATACCGCCTGCTTGAGTGCCCAATGCACGGAGCAGATTGTCGGTAAGAGAGAAAATACTGCTCATTATGGTTCGGTGTTTTTCATCAACAAGGTCCATAGCCATGCTCTGCAGCACAGGGTTTGCCATATTCATCAGCGAGTTGCGGAAGAAAAAGCTGATAGCCATCATAAAGGCTCCCTGTGGAAAGGATATGGAGATAAGGAACGGGATGGACATAAGCTGACAGATAAGCACAAACCGAACT
>JAFSCM010000151.1 GCA_017436765.1 Oscillospiraceae bacterium | reverse complement strand
TACCTGTTCAAATCCTGCCTCCGCAAAAATAAAAACCATCCGGACGGATGGTTTTATCTTTTTATATTCCCAATATTCTTTTTGCATTGGTGCAGAAGATTTTATCCAGTTCACTCTGTTCCAGGCCGCTGTTTTTTACTTTATTCACTGCCTCTTTCTGGCTGTCCCACGGATTGTCTGAACCGAACAGCACTCTGTCTGCGCCAAACCTGCGCACAAGTTTGCAGAATTTTTCATCTGTCATCAGTGCATTGGTGTGCTCAATATAATGACTGTCATTTTCTCTTGGTGTAATAATTCCCAGACTGAATGCGGTATCCACATAAACATGCGGCAGAGATAAAAGTTCATCCACTTCATCCCACAGCATCCAGCTGCCCATATGTGCAGCCACAAATTTTACGGGACCCACCTGCCTTACGGCATCTGCAATCATTGATGGGGTGGAGTTCACTGCACCCGGGAAACCTATATCCAGCCCTGCGTGGGCAACAACAATAAGCCCAAGTTCCCCTGCTTTTTCAAGTATACGGATATAACGGATATCATTCTGATTCACACCCTGATATACGGGATGTATTTTTATGCCTTTAAGTCCCAGCTGTGCCACACGGTTCAGTTCATCTTTCCAGTTTTCATAGTCCGGGTGGATACATCCGAAAGAAAAAATTCCCTTTTCTGCATACATTTCATTGAACTGTGCGGAATAGGTATTCATACTTTCCACATTTGAAGCTTTCACCGCAACAGGAAGCATAACCGAAATATCTATACCGCCCTCCGCCATTGAATTCAGAATACCGTTTGCAGAGCCGTCGGCAAATGCCTTTATGTGTGCCGTTCTGCTCAGCTTTTCTATTGCTGATTCAGCAATTTTATCGGGAAAACTGTGTGTGTGAAAATCTATAATCAAAAAACCGCCTCCCTGCGATTTATTATCTGCAAAATAAAGGACAGGTATGGAATACTGCCTTCCATACCCGCCCTTGAATTTTTATTTATCAGATAACTACTTTATGATATGCTTCGTCAGCTTCGTAAAGGTCGAACCCTGATTTTCTCAGTGCTTCTGCTGCTTTTTCCGCATCGTTGCATTTGAGAACCGCAGATGCATCTTCACCGTTGGCAAATGCATACATATATTCAATGTTGACACCTGTTTCCATAATGGCATGCATCGCTTTGCTTAAGGAGCCTGCTGCATGGGGAACACGCAGAGCGATAACTTCCGTGAGCATTGCCATATAGCCTGCCTCTTTAAGCACCATAACACCTTTTTCCGGTTCGGAAACAATCATACGCAGCATACCGTATTCGGAGCTGTCTGCAAGGCTGAGTGCAACAATATTGACATCGCCTGCACCAAGTGTTTTGAGAACACTGTCAAGGCGTCCTTCCTTATTTTCAAGAAATACTGATAACTGATTTATTGTGTAACTCATACTTAATACCTCCTTACAGATTGCGGTTATCTATTACACGCTTTGCTTTGCCTTCGCTTCTCTGGATGGATTTAGGTTCACAGAGTTTAACCTTGACAGCTACGCCGAGAGCCTGTTTGAGAGCCAGCTCGATTTTCTTTTTGAGAGCTTCCAGCTTGCGGATTTCGTCGGAGAAATATTTTTCATCCACTTCAACCATAACTGTAAGCACATCAAGATTGTTTTCACGGTCCACAACCATCATGTAGTGAGGTGCTACACCTTCGCCAATAGAAAGAAGTGCAGCTTCAACCTGTGTAGGGAATACATTAACGCCGCGGATAACCTTCATATCGTCTGTACGTCCTGTGAACTTCTGGATGCGCGGAAGTGTTCTGCCGCATTCACATTTACCATATTCAATACTTGTAAGGTCCTTTGTTCTGTAACGGATAAGCGGCATACCCTCTTTGGAAAGTGTTGTGAACACAAGTTCACCTGTTTCGCCTTCTGCACAAGGTGTGTGGTCAACAGGATTCAGGACTTCAGGGAAGAAGTGGTCTTCATAAACATGGAGGCCTTTGTGGTGGATACAGTCGCAGGCTACGCCCGGACCTGTGATTTCGCAGAGACCGTAAATATCAAAGCAGTTTACATTGAGAGTATCTTCAATCTGGTGGCGCATTTCGTCTGTCCATGGTTCTGCACCGTTGATACCCGCTTTAAGCTGAAGGCGTTCCACAACACCTGCTTCCTTTGCGGCTTCGGCAAGATACATTGCATAGGAAGGTGTGCACGCAAAGGCTGTTGCGCCAAAGTCTTCCATGCACATAAGCTGGCGCTGTGTATTGCCTGAAGACATAGGGATAGACATACAGCCCAGGGCTCTTGCACCAAGGTCAAGGCCCATACCGCCTGTGAAAAGGCCGTAGCCGTAGCAAACATGGAGCTTGTCTTCTTCTGTAAGGCCTGCCATTGTGAGAGCGCGGGCAACACATTCGCCCCATACATCAACATCCTTTTCTGTGTAGGACGCAAGTGTCAGTTTGCCTGTTGTGCCGGATGTGCCCTGAACACGTGCAATTTTGCTCTGCGGTACAGCAAGGAGGCCGAAAGGATAGTTTTCCCTAAGGTCTTCTTTTGTTGTGAAAGGAAGCTTGCCGATATCATCAATGCTCCTGATATCTTCAGGTTTAACCCCTGCTTCGTCCATTTTTTTGCGGTAAAATGCAACATTTTCATAGACGTTTTTAACCTGTTTTACCAGCTTTTCACTCTGAAGCGCTTTCATCTCCTCTCTGCTCATACACTCGATTTCCGGGTCGCGAATTTTTTCTGACCAGTTTTCCAATGAGATTTTTGCCATTTTGATTTCCTCTTTTCGCTAAAAAAATATCCATACAAACGGGATTATTCAGCCATTAACCGATAACCCACATTAAAAGCATTTTTATTGATTTCCACTGTCTTTGGCGGAACGGTTTTTTCAATAACCGTATGCCACTGTTCCTGTGTAAAATCCATATGCTGTGCGGCAACGCCAAGAACTATGAGGTTGAATACTCTGGAGTTGCCCAGTTTTTTTGCTTCTTCTGTTGCATTTACAGAATATACGCTGTGTTCCTTTTTAAGATTTTCAATTATATCTTCGGGATACTCTGCCGCACCGATAACAACAGGCATAGGGTCAATACGCCAGTCGTTTACAATAAGCGCACCGTCTTTTTTCAGAAAATGTGCATAACGCAGTGCTTCCAGCTTTTCAAAAGCTATGATAACATCCGCCCCGCCTTCTTCAACTATAGGTTCATATACATTTTCACCATAGCGTACAAAGGTTACAACACTGCCGCCGCGCTGTGCCATGCCGTGCACTTCCGACAGTTTAACATCATATCCTGCTTCAATCGCAAGACCGCCGAGAATACGGCTTGTAAGAAGAGTGCCCTGTCCGCCAACGCCCACAATCATAATATTTTTTGTAGCCATATTAACCCTCCTTAACCAGTTCTATGCAACCGGATCTGCACAGCTTTGCACACAGACCGCAGCCTGTACACATTGTATCGTCAATTTTAACCTTACCGTCCGGCTGTTTTGTAATTGCAGGGCAGCCAGGCTTGAGACAAAGACCGCAGCCTTTGCATTTTTCTGCATCAACTTTGCAGTAAGGCTTTTTACCTTTTGTAAGCAGCACACAAGGAGCCTTGGTAATAATTACGGAAACCTCCTCCTTCTGCTGTTCTTCCCTGATTGTTTTTTCCAGAAGGTCAGGGTCAAAGGCATTTACGGTAATTACATTTTTAACACCTATCGCCTTGCAGAGTGAAGGAATATCAACAGCATAGGCTGCATCTCCCATAAGAGTTCTGCCTGTTGCGGCGTGGTCCTGATGGCCTGTCATACCTGTTGTGGAGTTATCCATAATGATAACCGTACCTGTGGCATTGTTGTAAACCATATTTATAAGTGAGTTCACACCTGTATGCATAAATGTTGAATCGCCGATAACGGCAACCCAGTCTTTTATAAATTCCCTGCCTTTTGCCTTTTCCATACCGTGAAGGCTGGAAATGCTGGAGCCCATACAAACGGTTGTATCCACAACACCAAGAGGTGCAACTGCGCCGAGAGTATAGCAGCCGATATCCCCTGCTGCGTGGATACCCAGCTTTTTAAGAGTGTTGTAAACACTGCGGTGCGGACAGCCCGGACAAAGAATAGGAGGTCTGCCCGGTGCCGCAGCCGGCTGCGGATAATCTGCCTTTTCACCAAGGATCGCTTCCCTTATCATATTTGCACTGTATTCGCCAAGAACTGTGAACAGTTCCTTGCCTACAGCCTCTATTCCCCAGGCTTTTACCTGTTCTTCAATAACAGGGTCAAGTTCCTCTATTATGTAAAGCTTGTCTACCTTTGAAGCAAAATCCTGTATAAGCTCTTTTGGCAGAGGGTTTACCATACCAAGTTTAAGCACTGAAGCAGTAGGAAGTGCCTCTTTAACATACTGATACGGAATACCGCTTGTGATAACACCTATTGATGTGTCCGCCCATTCAACCTTATTGATCGGCATTGTGTCTGCCGCAAGTGCAAGCTCTGCGTTTTTCTGTTCAATAACTGCGTGACGCGGCTTTGCATTGTTTGGCATCATAACATTTTTGCCGATATTTTTTATATATGGTTTGTCCTGATTTTCCACAGGGTCACAAAGTTCCACTATGCCCTGGGAATGTGCAAGCCTTGTGGTTATGCGCAGCACAACCGGACGGTCAAACTTTTCGCTTATTTCAAAAGCAAGTTTTGTATATTTTTTTGCCTCTGCACTGTCGCCAGGTTCAAGAACCGGCAGCTTTGCCGCACGGGCAACCATTCTTGTATCCTGCTCGTTCTGGCTGCTGTAAAGGCCCGGGTCATCGGCAACCACAAATACAAGACCTCCGTTGACGCCTATGTATGAGATACTGTACGCAGGGTCCGCTGCCACATTGAAGCCAACATGTTTCATACATGCCATTGCCCTGCTGCCTGCTATTGACGCACCAAGTGCAACCTCTGCCGCAACCTTTTCGTTTGGAGACCATTCGCAGTACAGACTGTCCTTATACTGTACCAGATATTCACTTATTTCTGTGCTTGGTGTACCCGGATATGCTGCAGAAACCTTTACCCCTGCCTCATATGCACCGCGTGCAATAGCTTCGTTGCCAAGCATTATCACTTTTTTTGTCTGTGCCATATTGTGATTATCCTTTCGAGATTACATATATATCTGATTATAAATTACTTTTGTTATAACAAGCATCGGTATCTGTTTACATTTATAAATTCTGATAGTCTGTATCATTGTTTACAAAAAACATATAACAGACTGCCGATAATGAAAAATTATACCACATTTATCCACAACAGTAAACAAAATCCGAAAATTTTTTAAAAATAGCTGTATATATATTCTATGATTTCGGAATAAGTTTTCAGGACAAAACAATCCTGCCGACACTGTAATAATGCTGCGCCGTAAAGTGCGGGATAATGTGCGGGATTTCTAAAAAACCGATAAAATAAAAAACCTTGAAAACCCTCTATTTTAAGGGATTTTCAAGGTTTTCCTGCTGGTGGAGGCGACGGGGGTCGAACCCGTGTCCAAAAAGCTATTCATGGCAGTATCTACAAGTTTAGTTTATCTACAACATTCCCTCATACCCAAGCCGACAAACAGGCCGGATAATC
>JAFSCM010000016.1 GCA_017436765.1 Oscillospiraceae bacterium | reverse complement strand
GTATATGCGAAATAGGTTTTGTCCTTTGTATTTATTTCATACAGAGGGCTTTCTGCGATATACACATAGCCGTCATCTATAAGCTGCGGGCAGAGGCGGTAAAGCATTGTGAGGATAAGCGTTCTTATCTGGAAACCGTCAACGTCGGCATCGGTGCAGATAACAACCTTGTTCCAGCGCAGATTTTCAATATTGAAGGTAGCAATACCAGCTTTCTGATATTTGGCAGGGCTTTCAACACCACAGCCGAGCACTTTTATAAGGTCTGTGATGATATCGCTTTTGAATATTCTGTCATAGTCGCATTTGAGACAGTTGAGGATTTTGCCTCTTACCGGCATAAGTGCCTGGAATTCTGCGTCACGGCTGGTTTTGCAGGCGCCGAGAGCAGAATCGCCTTCCACGATATATACTTCTCGTCTTGCAACATCCTTGCTGCGGCAGTCAACAAATTTCTGCACACGGTTTGCAAGGTCGATTTTTTCACTTATGGTTTTCTTAAGGCTGATTCGTGTTTTTTCCGCCTGTTCGCGGGACTGCTTGTTTACGATAACCTGCTGCACAACCTTTGTTGCTTCATCAGGATTTTCAATAAAGTAAACTTCCAGAGTGCGTTTTAAAAACTCTGTCATTGCCTGGGCAATAAACTTGTTGGTAATTGCCTTTTTTGTCTGGTTTTCGTAGCTTGTCATTGTGGAAAAACAGCTGGAAACAAATACAAGGCAGTCTTCAATGTCCTGGAATGTGATTTTGCTTTCGTTTTTCTTGTACAGGTTTTTCTGCTTTGCAAAGGCATCTATCTGGCTTACAAAAGCAGATTTCACCGCTTTTTCAGGGCTGCCGCCATATTCAAGAAAACTTGAGTTATGATAGTACTCTATCTTCTGCACCTTGTTGGAGAAAGCAAAAGCAGCATTCATCTTAACCTTGTATTCAGGCATATCATCACGGTCTTTGCCGCTTGTTTCATAACTGTTTGACACAACCTTTGTCAGATTGTCGCCGTCACAGATTTCTTCCACATAGTCAACAATGCCTTTTTCGTAGAAGTATTCCTTTGTTTCAAAACCCTTATCCTTCTGATTTCTGAATACAAACAGAACATTCGGGTTAACCACAGCCTGGCGTTTGAGTACCTCTTCAAAATAGCTTTCGGGGATATTGATATCGCTGAAAACTTTATTGTCAGGTTTCCATTTTATTCTGGAACCTGTCTGGCGTTTGTTTGTCTCTGTTTTCTGAAGGCCGCCAACATTTTCGCCCCTTTCAAAATCAAGATGATATGCAAAACCGTCACGGCTGATATCAACTGTCATATATTCAGATGCATACTGTGTTGCACAAAGGCCCAGGCCATTAAGACCCAGAGAAAACTCGTAGTTATCCCCCGAGTTATTGTTATATTTGCCGCCTGCATACATTTCGCAGAAGAGAAGTTCCCAGTTGTAGCGTTCTTCGTTTTTATTGTAGTCCACAGGAATACCGCGGCCGAAGTCTTCCACCTCAATGGAGCCGTCGGCATATTTTGTCATAATGATTTTATTGCCGTGACCTTCCCTTGCTTCGTCTATACTGTTGGACAGAATTTCAAAAACAGAATGCTGGCAGCCTTCGATACCGTCAGAACCAAAAATAACCGCAGGGCGTTTTCTTACCCTGTCGGCACCCTTGAGACTGCTGATACTTTCGTTGCCATAAACTTTTGACTGTTTTGCCATTATTTTCTCCTATATCAAAAAGGTATATTTTTCCTTATATACTAAATATTCAGTAACTATTTAATTTTAACTGCTGCCAAAATATTTGTCAAGGAATCAACACTATATCCATTATTATATAACTTTTATATATCACCATATCTTGTGGTTATAAAAAAGGCGGTCAAAAGACCGCCTTACGATTATTATTCTTCTGTTTTATTTTCAGTTTCAGCTTCCGCTGTATTCTCACTTACAACAGGTTCGATTACTGTTTCAGCATTTTCTGTGATTTCTTCATTTGCTGTTTCAACAATTTCTGCCACTGTCTCTGTATTTTCGGCAGACTCTGCTGTTTCTTCAACTGCAGGAACTTCTGCTTCTTCCACATAAACATAGTCTTCAGCCATAATCTCTGCAAATTCTTCACCTGTGATTTTTTCCTTTTTCATAAGGATTTTTGCAACGATATGAAGTTTTTCGATATTATCCTGGAGAATCTGCATACAGCGGTTGTAACCTTCGTCCACAAGGTTACGGATTTCGTTGTCAATTTCATTTGCAACTGCATCGGAGTAACCCTGACCCTGACCGTAGTCTCTGCCAAGGAAGGTCTGCTGCGGGTCGTGACCGTAAACAACATTGCCGAGCTTGTCAGAGAAACCGTAACGCATAACCATAGATTTTGCAATGGCTGTTGTGCGTTCAAGGTCGTTGGAAGCACCTGTGGAGATATCTTCCAGAATAAGCTGTTCTGCACAGCGGCCGCCAAGAAGTGTAACGATTTCGTCCTTCATTTCCTTCTTTGTACGGTAGTTGGAATCTTCTTCAGGAATTGAAAGTGTATAGCCGCCTGCCATACCGCGTGGGATGATGGAAATTTCCTTTACCGGACTGGAAGTTTCGCATACATAGGTTGCAACTGCATGGCCTGCTTCGTGGTAGGAAACAAGTTTCTTCTCTTTTGGTGTAACCACACGGGATTTCTTTTCAGGACCTGCAATAACCTTGATTACCGCAGCATCAATATCTGCCTGTGTAAGAGCTTTTTTGCCTTTTTTGGCAGCCATAAGTGCAGCTTCATTACAGAGGTTTTCAAGGTCAGCACCTGTAAAGCCTGCTGTTGCCTGTGCAATAGCCTTTGGCTCAACATCAGGGCCGATAGGTTTGTTTCTGAGATGAACTTTAAGAATTTCTTCCCTGCCTTTGATATCAGGAGCGCCTACATAAATCTGTCTGTCAAAACGGCCCGGACGGAGAAGTGCACGGTCCAGAATATCGGCACGGTTTGTTGCAGCCATAATGATTACGCCTTCATTTGCACCGAAGCCGTCCATTTCTACAAGCAGCTGGTTGAGGGTCTGTTCCCTTTCATCGTGACCGCCGCCAAGACCTGCGCCACGCTGACGGCCAACTGCGTCGATTTCGTCGATAAAGATGATGGATGGTGCCGCTTTTTTAGCCTTGTCAAAAAGGTCTCTTACTCGTGATGCACCAACACCAACATACATTTCAACAAAATCGGAACCGGAAATGGAGAAGAAAGGAACCCCTGCTTCACCTGCTGTTGCTTTTGCAAGGAGAGTTTTACCTGTACCCGGAGGGCCTACAAGCAGAACACCTTTTGGTATTCTTGCACCGAGGGAGTTGAATTTGCTTGGTTCTCTGAGGAATTCAACAATTTCCACAAGTTCTTCTTTTTCTTCATCTGCACCTGCAACATCTTTAAAATATTTGCGTTCGGAAAGGTCGCCTGCGTCCTTTGTTTTTGCACGGCCTACGCTCATACCCTTGCCGCCGCCGTTTGCCTGGTTGTACATATTGAAGAACATAAAGCCGACAAAGCCCAGCATAATCACATAAGGTATTACCGACAGCCATGCAGGAAATGTTGTTGCAGGGATAAAGTCATGAGGGATGTCATAACTTTCGATATATGGGTCAATTTTTTCTACAAAATAGTTGATGCTCGGCACTTTGTAGATAATATTTTCCTCTTCACCTTTAATGTCAATTTCAAGGTTGCCGTTGCCAAGATTGAGGTCAAAATATTCTACCTTGTTATCTTTGAACAGGTCGATTGCCTCGCTCATCTTCATATCACTGAGGTTGCTTGGCTGGTTGAGGAATATAGCTATTACAACCATTGCAATAAGCATAGCTATATACGGAAAAGCGCCATTATTCTTTTTCTTAACCAAGAGATGTCTCCTTTTACTTTTTATTTATTTTGTATACACTTCAGGATGAAGAACACCTACAAAAGGCAGATTTCTGTACTTCTCATCAAAGTCCAGTCCGTAACCTACAACAAAAGCATCAGGGATCTGTGCACCGATGTATTTTGCCCTTACCTCACTCTGTCTGCGTGCAGGTTTATCAAGAAGTGTACATATTTCAATGCTGTTAGGATTTCTTTCCTTAAGCATATTTATTATATAGCTGAGTGTAAGACCGGAATCCAGAATATCTTCAACAATAATAACATCCTTGTCTTCCAGCGGGATATCAATGTCCTTGATTATCTTTACATTTCCGCTTGTCTTTACACCGGAACCGTATGATGAAACCACCATAAAGTCAATTTCACATTTGAGATCAATATGCCGCATCAGGTCGGACATAAACACTACGCCGCCTTTGAGAATGGACACCAGCAGAACATTTTTTCCTGCATAGTCTTCTGTCAGTTTTTTACCAAGTTTTTCTGTGATTTCTTCAATCTGCTGCTGGGTGAGTAATATTTCCTTGATATCTTTAAGCATATTCATTCCGCCTCATTTCTGTGCAATAACAGCAATATCAACTGTATCTTCTGTTACTGCAAATTTTTTGTTTATGCCGTAATTCTCCAGCCACACCACATTGTCATTTTCGTCAGAAAGTATAACTGTGTTATCACGGATTTTCTGTGAAACCTTATCCTCTGTAAACAGTTTTTTTACAGTTTTTGTAACATTGCGTCTGTTAAGGGTTATTATATCCCCTGTTTTTCTTGTACGCAAAAATAACTTACCAATTATTGTATCACAATCTATACAATTATTAAAATAGTTTTTATCAATTTTTTTATTTTTTTCCATTTCCTGTCTGGAAATTTTCTTTATCACAAATTTTTTCGATAAAAATTCAGTTTCTGAATCATAAGATATCTGTACAGTCTTTCCTTCATTTTCCTTTCGGTATGCTTTTGGTTTGTAAAAAGAAAGATACCCGCCCTTTACTTCGCACAGGATATCTTCCGAAAGCTGAAGGGAAAAACTTTCTTCTGATATACCCTTCAGAACAGCATTTATGTTGTCTTTCGAAAGGCAGTTATATCTGTCCAGAATATTTCTGAGGAAAAATTTTATAACGACATCATCCTGCTTTTTAATGGTGGATATATCAAAACCATTGAGTGTTACGGAATTCTTAAAAAGTGTATCACTTAATTGGGTGAGAAATGTGTATATCTGCTCCATTTCCTGGGTGAATTCACCTATATTTCTCTCGCAACCTCCGTTGATTTCCTTCAGCACTGGTATAACCCTGAGACGGATTTTGTTTCTGGAGTACACATCTGAAAAATTGGACATATCCGTTACAAAAG
>JAFSCM010000150.1 GCA_017436765.1 Oscillospiraceae bacterium | reverse complement strand
TCCAATCGGATTAAGCAGGTTGATTAAACCAGTAATCTCCTGCACACCTTTTGCCGCTCCGTACTGATTAAGCAGCATCGGCAGCAGGCTTGCAAAAAAGCATACTGACAGAAAAGTTTTGTTTTTCATAGGCTGCACTCCGATTTATTCCACAAAAAACTGCGGTGAAATCATTCCGTTTGGAAAATCTGTTTTACAGATTCTGCCGTCTTTAAAATAACATCGAAAACTTAAGCTGTTTACAGTTGCTGCTTTATCCTTATCATCACCTTTATAATGCTTTAAATCAAAGGTTACATCGTATCCGTCTGTAAGTTCTTCGATTGCAATGTTTTCTGCTGAAATGGTAAAATCATTTTCTGTCGCCGCTATTGTAACCGGCAGCATAAAACTTTGAAAATATATCCAGCCTTCATCTGTAAAATATTCACCGTACATATCTTTTAACGCCCGGTCAACATCTTCTTTTGCTGCTGTGTTGTCGCTGTCATCACCGATAACATCCCACCCGTCATAAAAATCGGCAACTACTTCATCACTCTGTGGTGCCGCCCACTTATTGAGCAGGTCTGTGATAATCTGCTGTTCCGATGATTTTTTGTCTGCAGCACAACCCGACAAACATATAAATGAAAATATAAGCAGCAGTAAATACAAAGCTTTCTTTTTCACTACTATCACCTACCTTGATTTTTTGAAGATAATACGTAGACAGAGCAGCAAAAATATCACCACAACCGCTGGGATTACATAGGTTGAATACGGGAATGCGAAAACCTTAAATTCACTGGTTATCTCATTGACAAAAATCGGAAACCATCCGATAACCGATACCGACGCCAGGACACCTATATATTCAATTGTCGTCATTGGTCCAAGCACCTGATTTATAACAAAATCCCTGTAACCTCCGAATACCGAAAACACCACAGCTATAATAAAGCCGAACAATAAATACAGGCCTGTGATTTTCAATAATTTTTTTACCACTTTCATAAACACCTCTGATGTATTATCTATTTTGTATAGATTCTAACACCCCGATGTTACCAAGTTGTAAAATCAATATATATTTCTTAAAAATTCATCTGTATCAGCTTATCGATTTCTTTATTCAGTTTTTTCTTTAATTCTTCAAGTTCTGTTGCCGTAGGGGCATATTCTGCCGAGAACAGTTCTTTGCCAAGATGCCATACAGGGCCGCCTGTTGCTGTATCTCCTGCATATCTGGGAAATATATGCCAGTGCATATGCTGTGCATTACCCCTGCCGATAAGTTCGTAGTTGAGCTTGTCCGGTTTAAAGGCATTATATACCGCCTCTGCCACAAGAGACATCTCCTGCAGAAATCTGCTGCGGGTATCTTTGTCCAGATGATGCAGCTCCGTTGCATGCTGCTTGCAGATAAAAACTGTATATCCTTTTATCCTCTGACTGTCACCGATAACTACATATCCTGTTTCCAGTTCTCGGACAAAATAAGGATTTGTTCCTGATTTGATTTTTTCTATTCTTTCGCATACAAAACAGTTTTCCATATCAGACAGTCTCCTGTAACGAATATTAACACAAACATTAACCATATATCCAATGGCATTTTCCTGCGCGGAACACTTTAAACTTTTCTGCTGTATTTTACAGTGTCAGGCCCACACTGTAAAATACAAGTGCCATAACCGTAAAGGCCGTCCAGCCTATATACCGTCCCGCAATTTCCCATTCTGACGGTTCTGCCCGTTCAGCATTCCGTATCTGAAAGGACAGATTCCAGCGGAACAGCTCATCAACATACAGAACAGAAACAGCAGTTATTACAGACAGCAGAACACTGTAGAACCATATCTGCCAGTCTCCGTTACCGGTAATTTCAGGTCCTGACATCAGTTCAAGTATTGCTGTTGCGGAGGGTTTCATTTCATCTACAATGTTGCCGTCTCCATCATATGTATTATATCCGTCGGAAAAAATAATATCAAAACCTTCAGGAAATCCTTCCTCATCGATAAGCATTAAATCGGAGTTAATCCCGCTGTCTGGAATAACTGCACCGCGGAACACAACTTTATCCCCTTCCCGCAGTTCCACACCGGTCATATTCTTTTTGTGTTCAAAGTCTTTAGGGACAGCTGTGGCATCTTCAACGGCTGTGTACGGGCCATATAATTTATCACCATAGCTGAATGTCACAGTTTTGTCTGCTGTAACAGTAAAAACAGCTTCTTTTCTTTTTATGCGGCCTTCGTATACAGTGATTCCGTTTTCGTACCGTGGCTGGAGTATAGCATCTTTATATTCAAATCCTGTTTTGGAGGACACGATAAAATATGCGGCAGTAAAAATTATAAACATTGCTGCCAGTAAAACAAGGATGACTTTCTGATACATATTTAGTTTTCTGATGCGTTCCATAATCAATCCCCCTTTACCGCTAATATATCATTTTTAATATTTCATTTCAATACAGCCGGCGCAAGTACAGGGCAGAGTATACTGTTAAGTTTTAGACAGATAACCTTTTTGCAAATTGTCATTATTTATCTTTAAACCGCCTTTATATTCCAATTTTTTAGTTATTTATGCACATAGACAATTTTATTCTGCTGTGATATACTTTTAAGCAGTCTGCGGTTAAAAGAGGGTACTTTAATGTATTGTAAAATTTTAAAGGATATAAACAATCTGCTGGATAACAGC
>JAFSCM010000149.1 GCA_017436765.1 Oscillospiraceae bacterium | reverse complement strand
GATGAATATGTAGCCTACAAATGTAGGGATAAGGCCGATAACATGGTTGCTTACATTGAAGTTGAAGTTCAGAAACAAAAAGAGCATACCGATAAAAAAGTTTTCCATAAATCCTCCGAGGGAAAAGATATATAATGTATATATTTATCATAAAAAGGCGGAAAAATCAAGGTTAACAGGATATGCAGATACCAAACAAAATACGTGCGGTACAAATTGCGGAAGGTTTATGAATTTTATATGTCAAAATTGACACAAAGAATAAATTATAGTAATCTTTTATTATAATAATATTTTATATAATGCAAATTAATATAATGTTTGTAAAAGATAAAAGGAGCGATGCAGTATGGAACAAAGCATCCTGGCATGATAATTATCGGCATAATAATTGTGATGTATATAGGCGAGGTTTTCTCGGTGCGGCACTTGCCATGGCAAAAGGTTTTGTGTCTTCAGGTGCAGGGGAAAAGGTAATACAGTTCCTCATGAACAATTTCAGCAATATTGTTACAAACCCTGTTGCACTTGTTACAATCTTCCTGATTACAGGTTTTGTGCTTTCGCAGTTCATGTCTAACGGTTCACTGGTTTCTATGCTGGCGGCAATCGGGGTTCCACTTGCATTACAGATTGGCTGCAATCCAATGCCTGTGGCGCTTGCCTGTGTATACGGCTGTTCACTGGCTATGGCAACTCCTGTGGCAATAACATCCATTACAATTGTTCAGGTTGCGGGCTACCGCTTCAAAGACTATCTGCGCATAGACGGCATTGTGGGACTTATCGGTGTAATATCTTCCTGGCTGTCCATTGTGCTCATATATGGACTTTTATAAAATGCAAAAACAAAGGCTTACCGGTATTAGCGACCTCCCAACAAGAAAACATAAACCTGATTTCAGACACAAAAAGGCTGCTGCTGTGTTATCGGCACTTGCATTACACAAAGTAGTGCTGCGTGCCTCTGCCTTGCAGCAGCACTTTTTCTGCAAAAACAGGCAAAAATGTATCCGCCATATCACATTACTGTGATATGGCGGATATTTATGTTTTCTTGCCGGGATGCCGCTTTTCCGATAAGCCTTTTACTTTGTAAAGGTTATTCTGTTTTTTCTCTGAAAGCAGCAAAAAGTGCTTTTGCCATATCCTGCATAGCTTTTTCATCTGTTTTTACAACCTGTCTGTCATAGGTTACAATTCCGTTGGTTTCGTCTTCAACATCGCTCAGCTGTGTCAGTACAGTGGCATTGAGCCCGTTTTTTATTGAAGGAACAATTTCATCCAGATACATACTGCACAGTCCCAGGGTCATACTTTCGGCACTGTCAAAGGTTTTGTAGCCGTAGGTTTCGTCAAGGTTAAAACTGTGTCCCGCTACTTTGTATACATATCCGCCGAATTCAGAAAGCACCAGCGGTCTGTCGGCCCTGGCTTTCAGATTGATTTTGCGGAAATAGATATGCTGGCTGTCCACATCGCTTTCCTTTTCAAAGAACCAGCCGCTTGTGGCATCCCATATCCTTGTAGGGTCATATTCTTTAAGTTCCCTGTACAGCCTGTCTGCGTCATACTGCCCCCATCCCTCATTGAAAATAGTGTAGTAGCATACGGATGGGTGATTGTACAAAAGGTCACACAGCTGTCTGCATTCACGCTCGAAAAATTCTTTTCTGCGCGGTGTAGGTTTGTGTGTAATACCTTTTTTCATCCCTATTGTAGGCAGTACGGTGTCTATTATGTAGTTGTACGGACCTGCATTCATCATATCCTGAAATACCACCATACCGTATTTGTCGCAGTAGTAGTAGAACAGGTCGGGTTCAACTTTTATGTGTTTGCGCAGCATATTGAATCCCAGCTTTTTCATTGTCAGAATATCGTACGCAAAGCCTTCGGGAGTTGCAGGAGTATATATGCCGTCGGAATAGTATCCCTGGTCCAGCAGTCCGTGGAAAAAGTAAGGTTTGCCGTTAAGGCAGATGTAACTTTGTCCTTTTATCTTTTCTATGGTTATTGTGCGCAGGGCAAAATAGCTTTCGATTTTATCTTCACCGCTGTACAGAAAAAAGGTGTAAAGATGCGGATTTTCAGGGGTCCAGTTAACAGGATTTTCAATGGCTATTGTGGTTTTATCACCGCTGTAGGTATGTGTAATATCACCGTAAGGAGTGTTAATAACAACAATTTTTTCATCCTCACCGCCTGTGGTTTCTATGGTTATGCTGTCAGCTGACGGGGTAAGGCGCAGAGAAGAAATGTATTTTTCCGGAACAGACTCAATCCACACACCCTGCCATATACCGCTGACAGGCGTATACCACATACCGCCGCGGTTCCTGCGCTGTTTGCCGAAAGCAAGGTCTGTTTCCAGATTGTCGGTCACTTCAACAAACACCTTGTTTTCGCCGACTGTAATATAATCTGTGATATCAAAACTGAAGGGCAGATAACCGCCGATATGCTCGCCGGCTGACTGATTGTTTATCCACACCTTTGCAATCTGGTCAACTGCGCCGAAGTGGATAAATACTCTGCCCTTGTTGAAAGTTTCATTTACAGTGAAAACTTTTTTGTACAGATATTTTTCATCGTCGCCGAGAGGGCGGTTTACGCCTGAAATTCTGCTTTCTGGCGGATAGGGAACAGTTATATTGCCCAGCAGCTGTGTTGAACTGTCGCTTTTGCGCACCGACAGCTGCCAGTCTCCGCAAAGGGAGATATAGCTGTCGCGTTTAAGCTGCGGGCGGGGATATTCCTGCCAGGAAAATTCTGACGATTTTTCAAAAGGAGTTTCCAGCTGACAGGTGCGGATAATTTTCTTTGCCATATAAACCTCGAAATATATTTATTGTAACAATTATATCATTATTGCAAAGACAAAACCACCCTGAATTAATACTGAATATATGAGTTACATATATATGATGGGATAATGTATGACTGTATCACGCATAAAAATAATTTTTTGATGATATATTGCAGCAAAAAGGCTTATAAATGTTCCGCAAAAATCCTTTGAGGATAAAATATCAGAAGAAAAACAAATTTTGTCAAATTTTTTTAAATTACCTATTGACATTTCTGAATTTGTGTTATATACTAATTAAGCTGTCGAACACGGAGAGATGTCTGAGTGGTCGAAGGTGCTCGCCTGGAACGCGGGTGTGCGGTAACACGCACCGAGGGTTCGAATCCCTCTCTCTCCGCCATCAAAAACCACCTCAAATGAGGTGGTTTTTTGTTTTGTACAAAATTCAAGAGGGATTCGAACCCGTGAGGGTTTTGGCGTGAAAAACAGTGTAGTACACTGTTTTTAGCCAAAAGAGCCGAGCGCACCAAGCGAGGCCGGTTAGTATGCAAGGCGAAGCCGCAGCAGACGGCGTTCCCTCTCTCTCCGCCATCAAAAAGTAGAGGGATTCGAACCCTTCCGGTACACGATAATATTATTATATAAAACAAAGCAGGTCGGAAAGTGTGCAATAACTTTACGGCCTGCTTTTTTGATTTTTATTAAATTTTAATCTGTGACCATTTGCCGCTTTTGAATCTTGTGGCGTTAAGTACATTTCGGCAGGCCTGGTCGCAAAGTGTACCAATCCATGCACCGATGAGTCCCCAGCCCAGAGGATAACAGAATATAAAGGAGGACAAAGGCCTTATGATTGCAACACTGACAAATGCCACCTTTGCAACATATTTTGTGTCGCCTGCGCCTTTCAGACAGCCAGAGGTGATAACCTGGTCAATCTGCAGAAATACAATAACGATAAGTATACCGATAATTATGGTGCCAAGGCTGATAATCTCCATATCATCGGTAAACAGATAGTAAATATGTCTGCCGAAAAATACAAAAAATATGCCAAGTATTATTGCAAATATCCTGCCAAGACGCTTGCAGGCTATGCCGTATATTTTGGCAAGGTCGCTGCGCTTTGCTCCGAGGTTCATACCTACCAGTGAAACTGCCGCAACGGAGAAACCGTCGCCGAAGGCAAAGGAGATATGCATACAGTTCATTGCAATCTGATGTGTTGCGTATGCGGTTGTGCCAAGATTTGCAACAATCATTGCAAACATAAGAAAACCAAAGCGGAAGCACAGCTGTTCGCTCAGAGTACCGCCTGTAAGTTTTGCCAGGCTGCGTATTATTTCTTTGTCAAAGGCCTTTCCCTTCATAAGTTTTACATTCAGGTATGCATCAGGATGGAGAATTGAGGCAACTGATATGCCGCAGGCAGCCATACTGCCAAGCACTGTTGCAACAGCCGCACCTTTTATACCCAATGCAGGAAAACCGAGATTGCCGTTTATAAGCAGCCAGTTAAATACAACATTTATAACATTGGAAACAATATTGGTACGCATAGCTATTTTGGTTCTGCCGACACCGCGCTGTGCAGCATTCAGCACCATGGAAAACAGCTGGAAAAAGCTGAAAGCCATTATAATTCTGTAATAATCTACCGCAGGGTCAATGGTGTCTGCCTGTGCACCGCAGAACAGAAGCAGCGGACGGGCAAAAACTGTGGAAATAACCGAAATGACGGCAATTATTATAACGGAAATGACAATCGCCTGTTTTAAAACACGGTTTGCACCTGCCTGGTCATTTTCGCCTCGTCTTCTGGCAACAAGGGCAGACAGGGCAACATTCATAGATATGATAAGGGCAAAAAACAGAAATTTAGGCTGTGTGGTAAGCCCAACTGCGGCAATGGCGTATGTGCCAAGGGAAGACACCATTATATTGTCCACCATAGCAACAATGCTTACCAGAAAAGATTCCACAACAGCAGGCCAGGCGATATGCACAGTTTTTCTGAAGATTGTCTGTGCATTAGGCAGTTCGCCAATCTGTTCAGTGCCGCCAAGCAGTTTATACGGATTGAAAATTTTATCTGTCACAATAAATCCTCCATATAAAAAACTGAATAGTTTGTTTACAATTTAAATTATACTCCTCAAAAATTTGATTATCAATATATCATAACAACATATCAACAAAAATATCATCTTACGAAATGTCATTATTACATATCTGTTGTTTTTGCAGTATGCGCCTGATAAAAACAGATATTATTGCAACGGATAGTGCAATTTGTTATAATTAAAACAATAGAAAAATTAAGAATTTGTATGCGGGTTGATTTAGGAGGAAGTAGAATCTTATGTGGTTTATAATGGCGTTACTGTCCGCGGGTTTTGCTGCACTGACTTCCATACTGGCAAAGGTCGGTATAGAAGGTGTTAACTCAAATCTTGCAACAGCGATAAGAACAGTTGTTGTAGTGATTATGGCGTGGGGGATGGTATTTCTCACAAATGCACAAAACGGTATTTCAGATATCAGCAGAAAAAGCTGGATTTTTCTGATTTTATCAGGTCTGGCCACAGGTGCGTCATGGCTGTGCTATTATAAAGCACTGCAGATAGGCGAAGCATCAAAAGTTGTTCCTGTTGATAAATTGAGCGTTGTATTCACATTGATTCTGGCATTTGTTTTTTTACATGAACAATTTACAACCAGGTCTGTTTTAGGCTGTATACTTATCGGAACAGGAACATTGATAATGGTTCTGTAAAATCATAATTTACCAGACAGATTTTTCTGAATAATACATAAAAAGACGGGTGCTCAAATTTTAAAATTGAGTACCCGTTTTGAATTAACAAAATATTTTAACTTAATAATACTGCATTCTTCGGTTTTGGCTTATCTGCCGGTAGCAGTACATTAATTAATGCTATCTGTTAAGAAAATATTTTTTCATATATCCGCAGCTCTGGCACAGCGGTTCCACGGCTTTACGGTTTGTAAAACCGTCATACAGTGCTCTGCTGCGTTTATTTTGTATAACATCCTGTAATTTGTTATCGAAAATATTACCAAGAGGAATATTACCGTTGGAATCCAGACAGCAGGGAACGATTGTTCCGTCGGCCAGGACAGCAACCTGATTTCGCAGTCCGTAGCAGAAACCTTCGCACACTCGGTTGGGGGAATTTTCTATGCAGGGCCACTCAAATCTTTCTGCCATACCGAGAAAGATATTGTCTTTAAGACGGAAATTTTTCTTGCGGTTTTTTTCCATAGAAAAGAATGTATCTTCAATCTGCTGCCATATATCGCAGTCAGGCTGAATGGCACTGTTCAGATATTCCACAATCTGATAATTGAGATTGTTTTTATCCGCAAGGCTCTCACGGTTCATATTCCACAGCCTCAGCTCCACCACAGTTTTTCTGCCAAGGGCATCCTTGCAGAAATCGGCTATATCCCCAAGATATTTCTGCAGTGAAAAGTTAAGGCTGTTTGCCTCGAAGCTGTGGAGAGAAATGCTCACATTGCGCACTTCTCTTTCCAGCACCTGTTTTCCAACCCTGCAAAGCAGTGTGCCGTTGGTGGTGATATTAGTCTTTACCTTGTATCTGCTGCAGATATCCAGTATTTCGCACAGCTGCGGATGGCTCAGCGGCTCTCCCATAAGATGAAGATAAAAGTTTTCACCCATAGGGTGCACTTCGCTCATAATCTGCTCAAATTCTGCGGCGGACATTGTTTTTGGCGGCCGTTTGTGCTTTGGGCAGAAAGAACAGCTGAGGTTGCAGATATTTGTGATTTCTATATATATCTTTTTAAATTTTTTCATATCAGAGTCTTGGCCTTATATCGCTGCCTGCAAATACAAGTGTATCGCAGCTGCCCATAAGCCGTGAAGTGATTTTTTCTCCGTATTTTTTAAGAAAATCCTTTTCGCTTGTAAGGTTGGAGGTGTAGATGCAGGGATATCCGTTTATCATACGGGTGTTGATAATGTTGTAAAGTATGGACTGTCCGTAGAAGGTGAGATACTCTGTTCCCAGGTCGTCCAGGATAAACAGGTCGCAGTTCATTATATCGTTGAGTATATGGTGAACATTGTGCTTGTTCTGCTCAATCTGCTCAAACAGGCTCTGGCTGCTTGCATACATAACCACAAACCCCTTCTTAAGACATTCCCCTGCAATAGCACAGGAAAGATGTGTTTTGCCAAGACCTGATGAGCCAAGCATAAGCACGCTTTTTCTGTCTTTTGAAAATTTTTCTGCATATTTTTTGCAGTAGGTAAGTATGCTGCCCATAATTTCTCTGGGGTTATCACCGTTTGCGTCGGTTTTGTCCGGATAAAAATCAAGGGAAAAATCTTCAAATGTGGTTTTTGGCGCAGGGGAAAGGGCGGTGAGCATATTCTGCCTCTGTTTTATAATTTCCTGCTTTAAGCAGGAGCAGATTTTTCCGTTTACAAAACCTTTGTCCCTGCATTGGGCACAGTAATATACGGGCTCAAGATAGTCGGCTGCAAAGCCGTTCTGTACAAGAAGGTCCTGCTTTTTCTGCTGCAGAGCTTCCATTTCTGCTTTTATTTCTTTTGCCCTGTCTGTATTCTTTGCAAGGTTTGCCATTGTGAAGCCAGCACCGAGGGAGGTAATCTGATATCCTATCTCCTCAATTTCAGGCACAAGGGCAAAAACTTCCTGCTGACGGCGCATAAGTGTTGTACTGTTTATCTGTCTGCGGCGTGCAAGAGTATCGTTTGCAAGGGATATATTTTCGGTTGTTGCTGCCATTGTTTTTCTCCCGTCAGTCGTCTATGGTAGGTATGTTTTTTCTTGCTCTGGAGACAAAGTCATCCTGAGAATCTATATTGCGTTTGCTCTGTGTTATATTGGCTATTTCATCGGTCAGGTCTTTAGGTGAGGAATAGCCTTTGCGTGACCAGCTTTTCAGTATGCCGTCGCAGTATTTTATGTCAGCCTGCTGTCCTGCACGGTCAAAGCTTTCCTCTATCATTTCAAAGCTCATTTTATATTTTTCCTGCCATCTGTCGATAACGGTTTTTTCACTTGAGGTAAGCTTGTCCGGACTGATGGAGAAAATCTCGCCCACTTTCGCATAAACCTTTTCTCGCCGGGCAATAAGGGAAAGGAAATTGTCCACATCGGTGCCGTCTGCAAATTTCTGCTTTTTCTGCCACGAGCGGATAATCTTTATTATATATGCGGGGTTGTCGATGCCTGTTCTG
>JAFSCM010000148.1 GCA_017436765.1 Oscillospiraceae bacterium | reverse complement strand
TGTGCGTCCCGGTCTCACAGGTCTTGCACAGGTTATGGGCAGGGATGAACTGCCTATTGATGTCAAGGCTAAATATGACGGGGATTATGTAAAAAACATAACATTTGCAAATGATGTAAAAATTTTCTTCCGCACAATCTTCAGTGTTGCCAGTGCAGACGGCATAAAGGAAGGTAAACAGGAATAATTATGTAAATAAAAAAGCAATTCGGACTCTCGGAAAGATTCGGAATTGCTTTTTTGATTGGAATTCAGACAGTGTGAAGGTGTGAAATAAAAGCAAAAAAACTTTTATTATTATTCACAGAGATTATTTTTTGTTCTGGTTTTTATTCTGGTTTTTCTGGTTCTGTTCATTCTGCTGATTCTGCTGTTCATTTTTGTTCTGATTGCGGTTTTCGTTCTGGTTTTTGTTTTTTGCCATAGTGTAAACACCCCTTTCTGCAGATAGTATAAGCAGCAGAACAAAAAATATTCATTATTATATATATAAATGTTTGCCATTTGCAAAAAAGTGTGGTAATATATAAGTTGGCATATAGCTGTATTGGCTATAGATGAAATAATGTATTAAATTTAAAAATATAGGAGATACTCAAAATGTCAGGACATTCCAAGTGGAGTACAATCAAAAGAAAAAAAGGCGCTAACGACGCAGCAAGAGCAAAAGTATTTACAAAACTTGCAAGAGAAATTGCTGTTGCAGTAAAAGAAGGCGGCACAGACCCTAACAACAACTCTCGTCTCCGTGACCTGCTTGCAAAAGGCCGTGCAGCAAACGTGCCACAGGATAACCTTATGCGTGCAATCAAAAAGGCAGAAGGCGACGATAAAACAAACTACGAAAGCATCGTATACGAAGGCTACGGCCACAGCGGTATCGCAGTTATCGTAGAATGCCTTTCCGACAACAGAAACAGAACAGCATCCAATGTTCGTCACTACTTCGATAAATTCGGCGGCAACCTTGGCACAAGCGGCTGCGTTTCCTTTATGTTTGAAGAAAAAGGCATCATTGTATGTGAAGAAGAAAATGTTGACGAAGAAAAAGCACTTGAAGCATGTATGGAAGCAGGCGCAAACGATGTTTCCTTTGAAGATGAAGGTGTTATCGAATTTGAAACAGATCCTTCTCAGGTTGGCAATGTTGCAACAGCTCTCAGAGAAATGGGCTTCAATGTAACAAGCGCAGAAGCAAGCAAAGTGCCAAACAACTACACAAAAGTTGAAGATGAAGAAGCACTCAGAAAACTTGCTCTCTTCTTTGATGCTCTTGATGAAGATGATGATGTTCAGAATGTTTACAACAACCTCGAAAATACAGAGGACCTTCCTGAACTTTAATATTTATTGGAGAATTTAATGTCTGATTGTATTTTTTGCGAAAGACAATTAAATAATGAAGAAAAATGTGTCTGGTGCGGATTTCCTCAGAAAGAAAGGGAAACCATACCCGGCACTCTTTCCTATGGCACAAAACTGAAGGATTATGTGCTGGGCAATGTAACAGAGGTGGACGGCGAAAGCACAACCTATATTGCATTTGACAAAACCATTCAGAAAAAGGTGTTTGTAAAAGAGTTTCTCCCTGTGACACTGGTTGGTCCGCGCAGCAACAACGATGTTGTGGTTCAGCCGGAAAAACAGGTGCTTTTCAAAAACCTGCTGTATGATTTTGTGGATATGTATCAGACACTGCAGAAGATAAACAGTCCTGCAATGCCAAAAATCCACGAGGTGTTTATAGAAAACAAAACAGCTTATGCGGTAATTGATGTGGTAAAAGGTGTTTCACTTAAAGACACCCTTATCAGCAGGGGAAAACCTTTTACCTTCAAGGAAATACGCTGGATGTTCGAGCCTGTTTTTGCTCTCCTGGGAGAAATGTCAAGACTGAATATCCATCACGGCGGTATCAGCGATGAAACTGTTGTTGTAACAAATGACGGTTCAGTGGTGCTTACAGGTTTTGCAATACAGGACCTGCGCACAAAAAATGAGCATGTTGCATACAAACTCTATCAGGGATTTTCTGCACCGGAGCAGTACTGTTCCGACAGATTTCAGGGTATGTATACCGATATATATGCCATTTCCTGCCTTATCTACTATGCGGCAACAGGCAAAATACTGGAAAAAAATGCTCTGGAAAGCAAGGATATATCCCGTATTTTCCCGAAACACGCGGTTGAAGCTATCCGCTATGCAACAAAGGAAAATATAAAGGAACGCATAGACACCGTTGAAGATTTTGTTATGATGCTGGACGGCAAGGGAACGGTGATAAAGCCTAAAGCAGAACCTGTCAGAGAAAAAACAGACAAAAACAAGTTTATTATCGGCGGTTTTGCGGTGCTGTTTGCTGTTGTGCTGCTGATTGTGTTCGGCAGTATGGGCGGCGAAGAAACACCTGATGACAGCGAAAGCGGTACATCTTCACAGTCACAGATTCAGCAGGAAACATCAAGGGTGCCGAATCTTATGGGCTATAACTATGCTGATATCATATCCGACCCTTCATATCAGAAGGATTATACCTTTGTAAAGCTGGAAGCATACAGCGATGAATATTCCAAAGGTAAAATATGTCAGCAGTCTCCACAGGCAGGAGAGGTGATAACACCGGGAACTACCATATATCTCACGGTAAGCCTTGGGCCGCAGTCGGTAAATGTGCCTGACATTATAGGCATCAGCTATAACGATGCGGTGGTAAAACTGGACGAGATGGGCATTGTTCACAGAAAAGAATATGTGGACCAGACCAGAGACTATGTGTCGGGAATGGTGGCAGATTTAAGCATTGACGAAGGCGACAGTATTATGATAAATGATGAAGTGCTGATTGTGTATGTGGCAAATGACAAGCCTTTGGCTACCCCTACACCAAAACCTACCCCAACACCGGAGCCGACACCGGAGCCTGAAAATCCAGGGGAAAGTGAAGACAGCCCTGAAGAATAACGGATAATAAATGATAAAAAGGTTACTTCTTTTTACGGAAGTAACCTCTTTTTTATGCGTT
>JAFSCM010000147.1 GCA_017436765.1 Oscillospiraceae bacterium | reverse complement strand
GCCATACCAGAGTTGATAAGCAGCAGGCTGTTATCGTCCTGTGGGATGAGCGGGAAAGAGCCAAGACGGTTATGGCCTTTTTTCTGATAGAAAGAAAGATATTTCTCTCTAAGGTCATTCAATGATGTCCATTCCATTTTAAGTCACCTCATAATGATTTATAATTATTTTTTAATAACCAATTTCTGAAAGCAAAACCGACAGTTTAAAGGCAATAAAAAAGCCCCCTGGATTACAGCAATCCAAGGGACGATAAATTTACCGTGGTACCACCCAAATTATGCACACATAAAATGTGTACATCACTTTGTCTGCATTAACGCTGCACATACGCCCGACTTATTTCGCCGGGAGCAAAAGGGTGGCATTCAATAAAATAAATTAAGTCTTGCACCAACCGACTTATCTCTGTAAAATACTGTTATTGGTATTCCCTTTTATAGCCTTTTTACTATTCATTTTACTCTCTCACAAATATCATTTTACTATAATAAAACCTATAAGTCAATGCTTAAAATAGCCAAATTTCAAGGTCAAACATTTACTTGCGTTATGCGTTTTTACATGGTATATTGTAGACAAGAAAAAGAAAGAAGGTGAACCCAATGAAAACCGAAGAACACTCTTTTAACAAAGAACAGTTGGATAATAAAGTTAAGGACACAGGCTTTAGCGGTAGATTTGAGATCACCGAAAGCATAGGATAGGAAAAGAAAACGGACTGAAAACCAAAGGTTCTTGAAAAGAGATAAAAATTAAAATTAAATAAAAGTTTAAGAAATAAAAGATAAAATTAAACTGAAAAGGAAAGAAAAAATCTTTATATACTTGCAACAGTTGATGTTGTAAACAGATATCAGGACGAGAAACTGATGTTATAAATGGATTAAAAGAAACTTAATTCAGTGTTTTGGATATCAACAACAATCCTTCCAATAAATGGCAGCTTTACAACCAGTGTAAATAAAAGTTTTAAAAATTGTAAAATAAAAATAGCTGTTAAAAGATTATTGTAAAGAAAGTAATCAAAAAAAGAGGAAGCAAACCGCAGTTATAGAATAAAAACAATTATTAACTTCTATTAGAAAAAAGAGAAATGTTTAAAAAATGAGAAGTTAGCTATAAAGTTGACCGATATTGCAACTATAATAAAGATTAAAAAAATTGAATATGATTGAAATAATGTAAATCCCTCTAAGATGGTAAAGACATTTTAGAGGGATTTTTCGCGTTTGCTGTAAACCTTACTTTTATTTTTACTGTTTCACCTTTACCTTCAGTCATTGTTTTCCAGGACATAGTAAAGGCTGTCGCAGATTTTTTTGAAAACAGGTGCTGCCGTACGGGTGCTTTCCCCTCCGTTGTATATTGTCACACATATTGTGTATTTTGGATTATCGTAAGGATAGAATCCGCAGAACCACGCTGTGAAAATCTCCTGTCCGTTTTCACTGTATCTTCCGGTCTGTGCAGTGCCGGTTTTGCCTCCTGCAGACAGGTACTCCGGCTTTGCACGCCTCATTGCGCCTTCCTCCACCACACTTTTAAGCATTTTTTTAATCTGCTGTGCTGTTTTGGGAGCAATAATCCTGCGTTTTTCGGGACTATATAAATTCTTTACAACTTCCCTTGTATCTGCATTGTATATTCCCTGCGCTATCTGAGGTACAGTATACACGCCATCTGAAGCAAAAATATTCATATATGCTGCAATATGGACAGGTGTCAGAAGCATCTCTCCCTGCCCGAAGCTTATGCTCGCCAACTGTCCCAGATCCTGCATCTGGTCAATATCAGGAAAACTGCCCGCTTTTGAAGAATAATTCTTTGTAAGAAAGATTTTTTCGCCGAAAGAAAGATTCTTTGCTGTACGGTAAAAATCCAGCGCTTTATTTTCTGTATATGCATTTATAAAATAACAGTTGCAGGACACAACCAGCGCCTGCTCCATATCTACCATTCCGTGGGCTGTATTGTTGGCACAGTGGTATTCGTGACCGTTTATCTCTGTTACGCCTGTACATTCATACTCTTTTTTTACATCGTATCCGTTTTCCAGCAGAACGGCACTCCACAAAGGTTTTATAACACTGCCAGCTTCATAGCTTTGCAACGCCTTGTTCACAAGGGGTGAATTTTCCCCTTCCAGTGCCTGTACCAGATTGTTTGCAGAGTAAAAAGGCGTGGACACCATAGCCTTTATCTTTCCTGTGTCACATTCCATTACAATTATCGACCCGTTGGGTATATATTCTTTTGCCAGTCCTTCACAGATGCGCTGGACTGTATTGTCAATGGTAAGGGACAGCAGCAAAGGAACACCACTGTCATTATTTATCTGTCTTTCTGTGGTGACCGACATTATCTCTCCGTACCCGTTTATCTCTGCCTGAAGACACCTGATTTCTGACCCGTTTTTAAGTTCTTCGTCAAATACATACTCCATTCCCGAAACTCCGTTGCCTTCCCCGTCAACATACCCCACAAGGTGCTGGGCTATATTGAAATCCGAATACCGCTGTGTTGCTGCATACACATGTCTGCCTTCAACAGGCGATTCCAGTTCTGCCATAAAATTGTTTTTGTTTTGTATATTGTCATAGAACTTCTGTTTTTCCTCTTCCGTCAGAGCATTGAAAAGCTGCTGCATATCGCCGTCATAAGCTGTTACAAGGGTTTTGTACCGTGTCACAGTATTGGTTATATTGTTGAACTGTGAATCTGTTATAACACCTCTGCCATCATCTATATAAAACAGTCTGTTCTGCTGTTCTGAAGCCTTGCTGCCATATTTGCCCGATATATTTATCTGCACCATGCCAAGCTCAATTATATATGCAAACATAATAAAAAATGCAGCAACTGCCACAAGCCGTTTTTCTGTCAAAAAAATCACCTCTGCTTATTATGCAGAGGTTTCTGTTTTTTAATACCTTTCAGCCTGTAAGACTTTCCCTTAAAATTTCAATCGCCTTTTTTTCTATGCGTGAAACATAGCTTCTGCTTATATCAAGTTTTTCACACACCTGCTGCTGTGTCTGAGGAATATTGCCGAAAAGCCCGTAGCGCATAACTATAACCTGCCGCTGCCGCGCGTCCAGTTTATCAAGCACAGCCTTGAGCATATCCGTTTTCAGATCATGATATTCACAGTATTCCCCCAGCTGAAAGCTGTCCTGTATACTGTCTTTCAGTGTCATTTTTCCGTTTGATTTGTTGTCCGGGTCAGCACTTTCTTCAAGATAAACGGTGTTTTCCGTCTGTTTGATTTTTCGCATAGCCATCAGCACTTCATTGTCTATACATTTGGCCGCATAGGTTGAGAACCGCACAGATTTGTCGAAGCTGAAACTCTGCACGGCTTTGATAAGGCCTATGGTGCCGATAGACATAAGGTCGTCGTTTTCTATGGGGCCCTGATAGTACTTTTTCACCACATGTGCCACCAGCCGCAGATTGTGTTTTATCAGTCTGTCCCGTGCAGCACTGTCTCCCTTTGAATACTTTTCAAACTCCTCTTTTTCCTGTTTAGGCGTAAGCGGGTCGGGCAGAATACGGCTTTCCAGATGCAGGGCAAGGAAAAGCACATTTGCCAGAACTATGCCCATAATTGTACTGAACATAATATTGTCACCTTTCGTTTTATGTAATTCATTTTACGAAAAGCAGCGTTTTAATATTACTTTTACATAAAAAACAGAGTGCTTTATGCAAAACACTCTGTCATTATTTATTCAGGTATAACATCCAGCACAGCCATAGCTGTTGCGAACGCTGCCCTGTATATATCTTCGTCACCGTAAAGCTCTGCGTATTCCTGCGGATTTACGACAAATCCGTATTCGTTGAGGACAGAAGGCGCAATATCAGTGCGCAGAACATAAAAATATCCGTATGCATATCCCCTGTTTATACGGTTGGTTGACGCTGATATTTTATCTGTCATTATCCCTGCAATATGGGCACTGTTATCTGTGAAGTAATAACTTTCCACCCCTGATGACCTGCTGATGTCAACAGTATAGTCCAAGCTGTTATGATGCTGGGAAATAAACAGGTCAGGTTTTATATCGGTAACCATTGAGCGTCTTTCTTCCAGTGTAAGATATGTGTCATCACTGCGGGTAAGACAGACTGTTGCACCCAGCTTTTCAAGACAGTGTTTTGTGGCAAGTGACAGTGCAAGGTTTATATCCTTTTCATCCGGACCTGCAATACCGCCCATGGCAAGTGCACCCGGGTCTTTGCCGCCGTGGCCTGCGTCCAGCATTACACAAACACCTTCAAGAGGTTTTGCACCTTTCTGCTTCTGCGGAGCTTTTTTAAGATAAATTTTCACCGTATCATCTTCACCGTATTCGGTATTGTAGCCCCACAGTTCATTTTCTGTATTGTTTTCAAGCACAAAAACAGTGTTTTTGCCGTCCTGCTTTACATAACATTCCGTAGTGAACCAGCCTTCCGTGCCGGTTATGAAAAACTCTCCCGCTTCTTCCACATACTTTTCATTCAGCAATGTATCAATAAAGGTGAATATGACCTGATTGTCTTTATAAGACGATACTATTGCGGGTTTTCCCGTTAAAGAAAAAACAAGATATTCGTTGCCGCCATCTGCCGGTTCAAGAGATATTCCATCTATCTCTGCTTCCGTGTAGTCCTCATCTTCAATCCATTCAACCTTTTCAGCCAGGACATATCCGCCGTTTGACAGCTGATATGCCCAGGTGTATTTTCCGTCCCGGACTGTTTTTACGCTTTTTTCCACCACAAACTGTACACCCTGCTGTACTCCGTCGATAATTGCGCCGTCATTATCGGGGTCTGACAGTACGCTTGTAAGAGGGTTTACAGTCTGTACAACCTGCCCTCTGTATGCCCTTTCAGTATCGTCCCACTGCATTTTTGAAGATGTACTGCCTGTGTTTTTATACACCTTTCTTGTTACCGTTCTCTCTGCATAGTTTCCGCCCTGTTCAATCTGTATTGTGTTTTCACCTTCGTCAAGTTCAATATACAAACCGAAACTGCCGTCCCTGCCCTGCTGTGCCGACAGGCCGTTTATATAAACAGGTTCGTAAGGGTTTGCTGTTCCTGCCACATATATGCCGCTGTAATATGTGGAAATGTCCTTTGACGGATAACTGACGGCAAAGGTGCTGTCCACAGACATATTGAATCTTGTAAGCGGTTCTGATATATCCATCATACTGTGATAAAAACCAAGGTCTGTATCCGGGCCGGTATAATCTGTGATTATAAGGCCATCAACATCCGAAAAGTTTGAAAGAATAAACAAATCATTTACAAAGCTTTCCGATTTATGGCTGAGCAGTATTTTCGCTGATGCAAATTCGTTATTTTTCAGTTTTTTATATTCAGCATCCCCTGTATTTTCAAAAACATAGAAATCTACTGCACCGTAATTCTGCAGCAGTTTTGCATTTTCAATATCATCTGTGCGCAGTCCGAAATGGTAGCTGTGCATCCTTTTTTTGATATTCATTTTTATAGTCTGCAGCGTCTCGTTGGAATAGCTGTACCCGCTGAGCAGAACACCTGCAAAATGATATTTTCGGTTTATTTCTTCAATTACACGGGTTATTTCTTCCCCGCTGAGCTGTGTACAGTCAATCTCCATAATAATCTGCACCCCTGCATTTTCCAGCGGTTTTTTCAGTTCTGAAAGGATTTCTGTGTTTTCTGCATAGACAGAATCTGAAAAGACATTTTCAAAACCTTCCGTTTCATCAACAGCTTCTCTGCCTCTGTTGTAAGGAATTATAACGGTATTTATGCCGTTTTCCTGAAAATATTCTGTCATTTCGGAAACCTTCACCTTAAAAACATCCTCGCTGTCCTCCGGTGAAAAAATATTGACAAGGTCTGCAGTTGCTGCAACCATATCTTCCTCTTTAAGGATAAACTGTCTGCCTGCACCTGTAAGGGAAAGCAGGCTGTATACTGCAATTACAGCCGTTATTACAGTGATAAAAACAATTTTTCTTTTCATCCTATACCTCTTTTTTCTGTATATACGATATATTACCACCTTTGCAGCAAAAAATAAGCTGTATGTTATTGCCTTTTGGTAAACTGTTTATTAAAAAACATCTGCACATTTTATCAAAATGCAGATGTTTTTTGCTTAATCATTTTTAATTGCAGTAAGTGCGCTGATTTTTACCGCTCTGTTTGCAGGAACATAGCCTGAAAGCATACCGATAAAACT
>JAFSCM010000146.1 GCA_017436765.1 Oscillospiraceae bacterium | reverse complement strand
TCATCAATAGCAAATAATATGTTATACAATTATATAATCATGAAATATAGAAATTGCAGAGGGATAATAATATATAGGATAATAACAACAATATATGTATATATAATACCAATAATTCCAAATATTCATATATTATTTGAATCAATATTAAGAATGATATTACCATATATAATATATATTCTCAATATCGTGGCACCCTGCAGTTGCGCCGGCTTCCCTCTTGTCTGTATTATTCTGCAAATAAAAACAGCAGTTACCGCTGACAATTCTTCAGTGATAACCGCTGTTGTTTTTATTTTTACTGTGGCTGTGATTCTGCCGGTGCTGCTATTTCCACCTGCATTTCGCTCTCACGGATTGCTACAAGGTAATACTCCTTGCCCTGTTTCTGGAAGATGTAGTCAACATATTTTGACACTGAACCGTCAGATGTATCGTTCCAGTTTGTTGCAGGAGAAAGATAGCCAACTGTAACAATCTTTTCGCCGCCGCTTGTTTTAATCTTTTCCACCTGTGGTGTAAAGCCTGTCGGGAAGCTTGTAACAGGGACAATGTACGCCTGCTTGTCTTCGTCATATTCAAACTCTACTTCCTGGTCGGAGAAGTCTTTGTGTTCCAGTACAAACTGTGTGCCGAAAACCCTTGCAAAGTATCTGTCCACATCAACTGCCGGAAGATATGTCTGACCGATATCATTCTTTTCATATTTTTCCATATCTTCATTCATAACCGCTGCCCATACGCTGCTGGAGAGAAGAAGGTCCATATCTGCCTGGTCAGGAGATTCAAACGGAAGCGGGTCTGCGACAACCAGAGTTGCCAGCATAGATTTATACTGTTCCTTTTCTGCTGTGTTATCAAAAATCTTTGCTACAATGCCAACACCGCCTGCAACTATTGTTCCCAGACCTATTAACATAAGCAGGCACATCACTGCACCGATTATAATTCTGCGGCGCTGTTTGAAGCTTGTGTGCTTTTTGTCAATAATTTCATCATCTTCTGCTTCTTCTGCAGAGGAAGCACGGTATGTAATTTTTACAGTATCTTCGTCAGGAAGGAAGTTTTCTGTATTGATAACATTTTCCTGAATATCTGTTTTGTTTTTATCCATATAAAAAATCCTTTTACACTAAAATTTTACAGACTTCTGCATAATAAATTATTTTACCGTAATATTATAACATATATTATGTGATAAATCAAAAAAATTTTATGAACAAACAATAAAAAAGGTGGGAAATTCCCACCTTTTGTTACTTTATTTTACAGATTCAATTACTGCTGTGCTTTTTTTGCTGCAAGTTCTGCCAGAGCGTCTTTTCTGGAAAGGTTGATTCTGTTCTGGTCGTCAATTTCTGTAACTTTAACGATGATTTCGTCGCCTACATTAACAACATCTTCAACCTTTTCAACGCGTTTGGAGTCAAGCTTGGAGATGTGTACGAGACCTTCTTTGCCAGGAGCGATTTCAACAAATGCACCGAAGTTCATAAGTCTTGTTACAACACCTTTGTAAAGAGCACCAACTTCAGGGTCAAATACGATTGTGTTGATTACGCTGATAGCCTGGTTGATTTTGTCTGCATCGATACCGCTAACGAATACGCTGCCGTCTTCTTCGATATCAATCTGAACTTCACATTCAGCGCAGATTTTCTGGATAACCTTGCCGCCTTTGCCGATAACATCCTTGATTTTTTCAGGATCAATCTTAAGGCTCTTCATTTTTGGAGCATATTTGGAAAGTTCTGCTCTTGGTTCTGCGATAACAGGTTTCATAATATCATCAAGGATATGAAGTCTTGCTTTGCGGCATTTTTCAAATGCTTCAGCAATGATTTCGTATGTGAGACCGTCAACTTTGATGTCAACCTGGATAGCTGTGATACCGTTGTGTGTACCGCCAACTTTAAAGTCCATATCGCCGAAGAAGTCTTCAAGGCCCTGAATATCAAGCATTGTCATCCAGCGGTCGCCTTCTGTGATAAGACCTACAGAGATACCTGCAACAGGTGTTTTGATCGGAACACCTGCGTCCATAAGAGCAAGTGTGGAAGCACAGATGGAACCCTGGCTTGTAGAACCGTTGGAAGAAAGGATTTCAGAAACAAGTCTGATTGTGTATGGGAATTCTTCCTGGCTTGGGAGTACAGGTACAAGAGCTCTTTCTGCCAATGCACCGTGACCGATTTCGCGTCTGCCTGGGGAACGCAGCGGTCTTGCTTCGCCAACAGAGTATGGTGGGAAGTTGTACTGGTGCATATATTTCTTTTCGTATACATCCTGGAGACCGTCGATAAGCTGTGCATCTTTTACGCTGCCCAGTGTTGCAACTGTGAGAACCTGTGTCTGACCGCGTGTGAACATACCTGAACCGTGTGTTCTTGGAAGAAGACCAACTTCTGCGGAGAGAGGACGGATTTCGTTGATGCCACGGCCGTCTACACGTTTGCCTTCATCGAGGAGCCAGCGACGAACGATGAATTTCTGAAGTTTGTACATACATTCGTCGATTTCGCCTGCTCTTTCAGGGTACATTTCGTCGAATTTTTCGTGTACTTCTGTATAGATTGGGTTAAGGCGTGCTTCACGAACATTTTTGTCATCTGTATCGAGAGCAAATTTAACCTTGTCGATAGCAAATTCCTTGATTGCTTCGAACATATCGTGGTCAACTTCGATATGCTGGAATTCGTATTTTGGTTTGCCGATTTCAGCTTTGATTTCTTTTACGAATTCAATGAATTTTCTGATTTCTTCGTGACCTGTTCTGATAGCTTCCAGCATTTTGTCTTCCGGAACTTCAGCAGCGCCTGCTTCAATCATAACAACCTTTTCTTCGCTGCAAACCAGTGTAAGGTCAAGTTTGTTGTTTTTCTTCTGTTCTGCACTTGGCATAAGAACGATTTCGTCGTCTACAAGACCAACGGAGATACCGCCGATTGGGCCGTTGAACGGAACATCGGAGATTTCTGTTGCGATGATTGCACCGAGCATACCTGTGATTTCTGGGTCGCAGTCAGGTTCAACACTCATAACTGTCATAACGATGGAAACATCGTTGCGCATATCTTTAGGGAAGAGTGGGCGCATTGGTCTGTCAACAACGCGGGAAGAGAGAATTGCGCTTTCGCCAGGACGGCCTTCGCGTCTGAGGAAGGAGCCCGGGATACGGCCTACTGCATAGATTTTTTCTTCAAAGTCTACAGAGAGAGGGAAAAAGTCGATGCCTTCTCTTGGGTTTGCGCTCATAGTTACGTTTGCAAGAACAACTGTTTCGCCGTATCTTACAAGACAGGAACCGTTGGAAAGAGCACACATTTTGCCTGTTTCTACAACAAGTTTTCTACCTGCAAAGGTAGTTTCAAAAGTTCTGAAACTCATTTTATATTCCTCCTGTTTTTGTTTCCCAACAGGAAAAATTACATTTTTAGCAATGAGTTCAGCCGTTAAAAGCAAAAGCTTTAAAGGCTCAAGTTACTGCTAAATATAATAAATTTCCTGCTGGTTTTCTGTTTAAAGTTTCTGTGTCATTTTAGACTTAAAGGCAGATGCTGTTAACATCTGCCTTATTTGCTGATTAAAATTATTTACGGAGACCCAATTTAGCAACGATTGCACGGTATCTTTCGATATCTGTTTTCTGGAGATATGCCAAAAGGTTTCTACGACGACCTACCATTTTAAAGAGGCCACGACGGGAGTGGTGGTCCTGTTTGTTAGTTTTGAGGTGCTCTGTGAGGTGATTGATTCTTGCTGTAAGAAGAGCAATCTGTACTTCTGGAGAACCTGTGTCGCCTTCGTGCATTGCGTGAGCTGCGATGATTTCCTGTTTGTTCATAGTTGTTTTCACCTTTCATTATATATATTTGCCTTATAACTCAGTCTGAGGTGGGTGAACTTCTGTTACACAGCTTTTTTCCTCAAACCGATTCATAGGTCAGCTTGAATATTATATCATTTGTTTATCTGTTTGTAAATAAGAAATTTCGATATTTAAGCAATAAATTATTAACTTTTTGTTAACTTGCCATTATTCATCAATATGTCAAGTTCTCAAAATGCTGTTTGTAAAATCTGTGCTTTAAATATCCTGTTTCAGATTATTGCTGTTCATATACTCACCGGATTTTTCCAGCGCACGGTGTATCATATCTGAAAGTTGGGAAATATTTTCAAACTTCTGCGTAGGGAAAAGATATTCGTAAAATTCCACCCTGACCTTTTCTTCATAAAGGTCACCATCAAAGTCTGCTATGGTTGTCTCGCAGCTCTGATATGTGCCGTTTACCGTCGGCCTGTCACCGTAGCCTGTTGCTGAAGGGTATCTTCTGCCTTCCACAACAGTTGCTGTAATATATACGCCTTCTTTAGGTGTGCACATACTGTCCGGATAAATCTGATTGATTGTAGGTGTGCCCATCTTTCTGCCCAGCTTTTTGCCGTGTACCACCCTGAAATCGATTGCATACGGTCTGCCAAGCATACGGTTTGCAAGGGGTATATTGCCCTCTTCAAGAGCTTTTCTTATTTCGCTGCTGCTGACAGTGATACCGTCCAGTTCAACTGTGGGAACTATAAAAACCTCCACGCCTTTTTCTGCGCACAGTTTTTTCAGCACCGTCACATTACCAGAACGGTTTTTGCCGAAGAAAAAGTTTTCTCCGCAGAAAACTGCCTTTGCACCCATTGATTCTACGAGAATATCCTCCACAAATTCTTCAGGGGTAAAACCTGCAAATTCTATAAAGTCAGGGGAATAGAAAAGCTCAATCCCCATATTCTCCATAATCTCAACCTTCTGCCCGGCGCTGAGTATATCCTTACCCTTATGGCCAAGTTTTACATTTTTTGTAAATGTGAACACTGCAGGGCTGAGGTTATTTTCTGCAGCATACTGTTTTGTCTGTCCGATAAGGAACTGATGACCTATATGTATGCCGTCAAAATAGCCCAGCGCCACCGCTGTGTTTCTGTCATTTTTCCATTGTGTATTGTAAACCTGCTGCAAATCAGTTCTCCTTGTCAACAAAAAGTTTTACTACACTCATCTTTTTATCGGTAACATTTGCCACCGCTATAAATAAATCGTTGTGATATACGCGGTAATCTCCGTCCGGTTTGGAGATTCTGCTGCGTGCACCGTTTATGGCTCTTGTTGCCAGCTCATCGGACAGGTCTATACGCGGAAGATGCATAAACACGCTGTCCACAGGTGCAATAAGGCTGTCGATTGTGTCTGTATCCCTTGCCTGCTGGAGCTGCTGGAGTGTTATTGTCTGTTCCAGTGTATAGCCACAGGCTTTTGTGCGGGAAAGGCTTGTGAGCACTGCGCCGCAGCCAAGATTTTCGCCTATATCCTCAACAAGAGTTCTTATATATGTGCCTTCAGAGCATACAACACGGATTGTGTATATGTTGTTTGCTTCATCGCTGTCGGTCATAACCAGCTCTTTTATGATAGCCTTGCGCGGTTTTCTTTCAACTGTTACACCCTGGCGTGCCAGCTTGTACAGCGGCTGTCCGTTTACCTTTACAGCAGAGTACATAGGCGGATACTGTGTGATTTCACCTTTGAACTTTTCCATTTCCGCAAGTACAGCTGCCTTGTCCGCTGTAACTTCACGGGTATTGATAACTTCGCCTGTAATATCCCCAGTATCTGTATTGAGACCAAGCTTAAATGTGGCAACATATTCCTTGTCCTTGATAATCTGCATATCAACAGCTTTGGTTGCCCTGCCGATAAATATAGGCAGCACACCTGTGGCCATAGGGTCAAGAGTACCTGCGTGACCAAGCTTTCTTGTGCCCATAATGCCCCTTGCCTTTGCAATAACATCAAAGCTTGTCCAGTCCTGTGGTTTATACATTACGATAATGCCGCAACGGTCTATCTGCATAAAGCTGTCTCTACCTCTCTAAGAATTGCATTTTTTGCACCTTCAAGACTGCAGATAACCTCGCAGCCTGCAGCTCTTGTATGTCCGCCGCCGCCAAGGCCCTGTGCAATCTCACTTGCATTTGCACATTCTGTTGTTCTTACAGAAATTTTAAATGTATTGTCATTTATCTGACGGATTGTAATGCCCACATCAACACCTTCGATGCTTCTTGGAATTGCAGAAATCCCGTCAATGTCACTTGGCTGTGCGTTAACCTTTTCAAGCACATCCTTTGGAAGAACAATTACAGCGCATCTGCCGTCAAAATAGTATTCCATTGTGTTTAGAGCATATTTTTCCAGTTCTATTGTCTTTTTTGAACGGGACATAAAGAATCTTTCGGAAATAAAATTGTGCTCTGCGCCGCATCTGAGCAGCTCTGCTGCCACAATATGAGTCTCTGCTGTTGTGGATGAGAATTTGAAACAGCCTGTATCGGTCATAAGACCTGTATAAAGGCAGTTTGCAATTGTTCTGTCAATTTCCACATCCATTGCAGCAACCACACTGTACATAAGCTGCGCTGCTGCAGGCAGTGTGCCGTCACAGCATACAGCTTTTGCGTATCCTGTATTTGATGGGTGATGGTCGATGCACAGGTCAACATTTTCTCCGTACACCATAACATCATCGCCAAACAGTTTCTGGTCTGCCACATCAACGGATACAATAAATTCCGGCACAAACTGATTTTCATAAACATCTATACCCAGAAAATCATATTTTTCCGGGATTTTGTCCTGACACAGCACAGCACATATTTTATTCCTGCTCTTAAGCGCATACATAAGTGCCGCTGCACTGCCGAGAGTGTCACCGTCAGGATTTTTGTGGCACAGGATAAGAATATTGTCTGCGCCAAGGAGCATCTGTGCCGCATTTTCTATGCTGATACCATTATTTATCATCGTTAATAGTCCTTATAATATCGTTGATACGCTGTGCATAAGCTGCACCGTCATCCTTAACAAATACAAATTCAGGGCTGCGTCTGATTCTGAGACGCTTGGAAAGTTCGCCTCTGATAAAGCCCTGGCTTTTATTGAGCACCTTGATTGCTGCTTCGCATTTTTCTTCGCCGTCCAGAACGCTGATGTAAACTTTTGCGTTTGTAAGGTCAGGTGCTGTTTCCACGCGCATTACAGTGAGAAAACACTGGAGACGCGGGTCTTTCATCTGGGAGATAATGGAAATTATCTCTCTTTTGATATCTTCATTAAGTCTTTCACTTCTTGTAGAAGCCATTATAAATTACCTCCTTAACTTCAGCAGAAATAACAAGAACAGTGTGTGGGGAAATATTGCCATTTCCCCATAACAGTTCACTTCTGCTCCGCCGTAAAACGGGGGTTATTATATCTTAAAAATTAATCGCGGTATTCTTCCATAATAAAGGATTCAAAGATATCGCCTTCCTTGATATCGTTGAATTTTTCAAGGCCGATACCACATTCGTAGCCTGCTGCAACTTCTCTCTGGTCGTCCTTGAAACGTTTGAGGGAGAGAATTTCGTCTTCAGCAATTACGATACCGTCGCGAACAACACGGATTTTTGCGTGACGTGCAACTTTACCTTCTTTAACATAGCAGCCTGCAACTGTACCTGCAGAGGAGAGTTTGAATACGGAACGAACTTCTGCATGGCCAAGTTCAACTTCTCTGAATTTAGGTGCAAGCATACCCTTCATAGCAGCTTTTACATCTTCGAGAGCATCGTAGATAACGCGGTACATACGCATTTCTACCTGGTCGTGTTCAGCGTCAGCTTTTGCTGTAGCGTCAGGACGTACGTTGAAGCCGATGATGATAGCATTGGAAGCGGAAGCCAGCATAACGTCGGATTTGTTAACAGCACCAACTGCTGCGTGGATAACCTTAACGCGTACTTCATCGTTGGAGAGTTTTTCAAGAGACTGTTTAACAGCTTCTGCGGAACCCTGTACGTCAGCTTTAACGATGATTGGAAGTTCTTTCATTTCGCCCTGGGCAATCTGGCTGAAGAGGTTGTCAAGTGTAACCTTCTGGTAGCTGGAGAAGCGTTCTTCCTTGAGAGCCTGTGTACGTTTTTCAGCAAGTTCTCTTGCAAGTTTTTCGTCTTCAACAGCGTCAAAGAGGTCGCCTGCGGATGGAACTTCTGTAAGACCTGTGATTTCAACAGGTGTTGACGGACCTGCAACTTCGATTCTTTCGCCCTTATCGTTCTGCATTACACGAACACGGCCAACTGCTGTGCCGGCGATGAGAACATCACCTTTGTGGAGTGTACCGTTCTGAACAAGGATTGTTGCAACAGGACCAAGGCCTTTGTCAAGTCTTGCTTCAATAACAGCACCTTTTGCACGGCGGTTAGGGTTAGCTTTATATTCGTTAACTTCACTTGTAAGGTTAACCATTTCGAGAAGGTCATCGATACCCATACCCATTTTTGCGGAAACAGGTACACAGATTGTATCGCCGCCCCATTCTTCAGGAACAAGACCGTGTTCTGTGAGTTCCTGTTTTACTCTTTCAGGGTTGGCTGTTGGTTTGTCGATTTTGTTGATAGCAACAATGATTGGAATATCTGCAGCTTTTGCGTGGTTGATAGATTCAATTGTCTGTGGCATGATACCGTCGTCAGCTGCAACAACAAGGATTGCGATGTCTGTTACCATAGCACCGCGCTGACGCATGGAAGTGAATGCTTCGTGGCCAGGTGTGTCAAGGAATGTGATTGTTTCGCCGCCTGCAACAACCTGGTAAGCACCGATGTGCTGTGTGATACCGCCAGCTTCGCCGGAAGTAACATTTGTTTTTCTGATAGCGTCGAGAAGAGAAGTTTTACCGTGGTCAACGTGACCCATAACAACTACAACAGGTGGACGTTTTTCTGTGTTTTCTGCTGTATCTTCAACTTCTTCAAAGAGTCTTTCTTCGATTGTTACGATAACTTCTTTTTCTACCTTTGCACCAAGTTCTTCAGCAACGATGGAAGCTGTGTCAAAGTCGATAACCTGGCTGATGGAAGCCATAACACCAAGCATCATAAGGCGTTTGATAACTTCGCTTGCTGTAACTTTAAGTCTTGTTGCAAGTTCGCCAACTGTGATTTCGTCAGGAATCTGAACTTTGAGCTGTGCTTTTCTTGCTTTTTCAAGATGCATGCGTTCAAGGCGTTCTGCTTCTGTTTCCTGTTTTTTCTTTGCAAATGGGTTCTGCTGCTGTTTTTTGTTGTTTTTGCCAAACTTCTGTTTGCCGCCGCCCATGTTTGCATTTTTACGGTTGCCGCCGCCAAAGTTTTTTGTGCCTGCAAGTTCATCATATCTTTCGTTGAACTTGTCAAGGTTAACATTTGTCTGGCGTGTATCAACTGTAACAGTAACAAATTCCTGTTTTGCTGCCGGAGCCTGTTTTTCCTGTTTCTGTTTTGGCTGTTTTGCTTCTACAATAGAACCATCTGCGCGTTTGAGAGGTTCGTTGTTTTTTGCTGGCTGCTGTTTTGGCTGTTCCTGTTTAGGTGCAGGTTTTTTGTCTGCTTTAGGCTGCTGTTTTTCCTGTGGTTTTGCAGCAGGTTTTTCTGTTTTCTGTGCAGGTGCAGCAGGTTTTTTTTCTGTTTTCTGTGCAGGTTTTGCTTCTTTTGCAGGAGCTTTTTCTGCTTTAGGAGCTTTTTTTGCTTCTTCCTTAACTGCAGTTTTTTCTGCCTTTTTATTGAGATAGTTGGCAAAGTCATCTGTTTTTGCCATCTTTGTATAGTGCTCAAAAGCTATATTGCACTGTGCTTCTGTAAGCACTGTACCTTTTTTGATTTCTGTGCCGAACAGCTCTGTAAGTTCTGTCAGAGTTGTTTTGGCATTGAGATTAAAATCTTCGATAAGATTGCTTGCTTTATATTTAATTACCATCAATTACTCTCCTTTTTCGATGCTGATTGCGTTTCTGCAAAGGACTGCGATGTTTTCGTCCACCACTGCAAAAACCCCTGTAAGCTTGTTTGTAATCTGTGAAACTTCAAACTGTGTGAGAGATGTAACATTTACATCTGTTATACCCTGACAGAACTGCTGTACTCTTTTTACTGTTTTTTCGCTGGTATCACTTGTCACAAATACCATCTTTGCAGTTTTGTCCGCCACAGCCTGTTTTACAGGGTCAAAGCCGTATATAAGTTTTCCTGATTTTTTAGCCAGAGACAAGGCGAACATAATTTTATTCATCAGCCTGGATCTCCTGCATAAGTCTTTCGTAAATTTCTTCTGAAATCTGACAGTCAAATGCTCTTTCAAGACGGGAAGCTTTTTTTGCCATTCTGAGACAGTTTACATCGTGACAGATGTAAGCGCCTCTGCCGTTCTTTTTGCCTGTCAGGTCAACGGAAATTTCACCTTCAGCATTTCTTACAACACGAATAAGTTCCTTCTTGTCTTTGGATGTGCCGCAGCCGACACATTTTCTCTGAGGGATTTTTCTTATAGCCATATTGTAATCCTCTTTTCTTTATTATTCACCAAAGTATCCGCTCTGTGGGTGGATATCGATGTTAAAGCCTGTAAGGCGTGCTGCAAGGCGTGCGTTCTGGCCTTTGTTGCCGATTGCAAGAGAAAGCTGTTCATCAGGAACGCATACTTTGCAGGATTTTGGATTTTCGGAAAGAATTTCAACACTGGAAACACTGGATGGAGAGAGTGCTGCGGAGATAAATTCTGCAGGGTCTTCGCTGTATTTTACAATGTCGATTTTTTCGCCGCCGAGACCAGCGATGATATTGTCAATTCTTGCGCGTTTTGCACCGATGCATGCGCCGATTGCATCAACATTTTCATCTTTGGACCATACAGCAATTTTTGTTCTTGCACCTGCTTCGCGGCTGATAGCTTTAATTTCCACTGTGCCGTCGAAGATTTCAGGAACTTCAAGTTCAAACATTCTTTTTACAAAGCCCGGATGTGTACGGCTGAGCATGATTCTTGGACCTCTTTCGCCGCTGAGAACATCCACAACATAAACTTTTACATGGTCACCAACTTCGTATTCTTCGCCAGGAATCTGTTCATCTTTAGGAAGGATAAATTCATTGTTGCCAACCTGGAGAACCAGAGCACCGCTTTTTGCGTTCTGGCGGAGAACAACGCCTGTAACAATTTCCTGTGTTTTGCTCTGCATATCTTCAAAGAGCTGTGCTTTTTCAGCTTCCTTGATACCCTGTTTGATAACGTTTTTAGCAGCACCGATTGCGATGTAGCCAAAATCCTTTGTTTTGAGAGGAAGTGCCATTTCGCCGCCCAGTTTGGAACGGGAACGGATTTTTCTTGCATCTTCAAGGGAGATTTCTGTATCAGGGTCTTCTACTGTTTCAACTATTGTTTTTACAACGGAAACACCGAATTTCTGTTTTTCAGGATCGATAAGCACTACAACGTTGCCTTCAAGACCAAGGTCTTTTTCAACTGCAACTTCCATTGCTTTTGTGATTTTTTCAATCAGAACTTCTTTTTTGATGCCTTTTTCTTTTTCAATAATATTTAATGCCTCAAAAAATTCTTTATTCATTTTTCTTTCTTCCTCCTAAAATAAATTTTCGTCATCTGTAAGTTTTATAAATGATGTGTCTTTTATATTGATCTGACGCTGGCCGTCTTCGCATTCCAGTGTAACAACACCGTCTGTGCAGCCAACGATTCTGCCGCGGATTTCACGCAGGCCGTCTTCTGTAGGTCTTATCATTTTAGCAAGAGCTTCTTCACCTTTTTTAGCTTCAAAGTGGAATTCCTTTGTCATCTTTCTGCCAAGACCTGCAGAAGAAACTTCCAGCCAGTAACCCTGACTGATAGGGTCAGCTTCGTCAATCATAGGGTCAACTGTACGGGAAAGATTTTCGCAGTCTTCAATAAACACGCCGCCCTCTTTGTCAATAAAAATTCTGAGGAACCAGTCCGGACCTTCTTTTTCAAAGCGGACATCCCAGAGGATAAGACCCATCTGGTCACATACAGGTTTTACAATTTCTTCAACAATATCAGTAGCTTTTCTGCCTTTTGCCAAAATGATAGCCTCCTTAAAAATTTTTCTAAAAACAAGAGAGTGGGAACTTCCCACTCTCCTTCTTTCAAAATATTACATATATAATGTATCACAACTTTTCTGTGATTGCAACAGTTTTTGCAAAATTTTTCTGCAAATTTTATGTTTTATATAATAAATATATAAAATACTTTAAAATACCCATTCACCATTCACAAAAATCTGCACTTCTGTGCCGTCCTGTGTGATACCCACAATGTTCATATCCTCGCTGCCTATCATAACATCTTCGTGGATAACAGAGTGGTTTGCACCTTTTGCCATAAGTTCTTCCCTTGTCATTTCACTGCCGCCTTTTACAGTGTCAGGGTAAGCTGCACCGAATGCGATATGGCAGGCTGCGTTTTCATCAAAGAGTGTGTTGTAGAACAGTACATTTTCCCTGTTGATAGGGCTGGATGCAGGTACAAATGCAATTTCACCTATGCTGCGTGCATTTTCATCGCTGTCCAGCAGCTGTCCAAGCAGCTCTTTGCCCTCTTTTGCATCATAATCCACAACCTTGCCGTCCCTGAATGTAACCACAAAATCTTTTATAAGATTGCCGTTGTATACATAAGGTTTTGTGCCGTATACAATGCCATCCACACGGTCTTTGTGCGGTGCTGTGAAGATTTCTTCTGTAGGCATATTTGCAATAAACGGTGTGCCCGCCACTGTGTGCGGTCTGCCCCCTGTGGTTATATCCTTGCCGCCGCCCCATACACAGTCTTCTGCAAGGCCAACATAAAGGTCTGTGCCGTTTGCACTTGTGAGATGCACGGTTTTAAGATTGAGGCTGTTGAGTTTTTCTCTGCGTGCCATCTGCTTGTCTGTATATTCTTTCCAGTTTTTTGCAGGGTCTCCTTCCAGACGGCTTACTTTAAAGATTGTCTGCCACAGCTTTTCCACCGCTTCTTCTGCGGAAAGCTCAGGAAAAACCTTTGTTGCCCAGGCTTCTGACGGAATTGCCACAACGCACCACTGCACACGGCTGTTCATTGTGTAATCACGGAAATCTTCCTGTGCTTTGGATGCAGCTTTTGCAGCTTCGTCAATTTTTTCCATATCAAGTCCCTTGTAAATTTCAGGGTCGCTGCCGCCGATGGACAGAAATGCCGCACCGCCTTCGGTGTTGATATAGTTGAGCATCTGGATTTTCTGATATTCCTTTATATCACACAGCACTTCTTTGCTGGTTTTGTCCATTCTTATGCGGGAGAACTGTTCGTCATTGTAAAAAACCACAGCTTCCTTTGCACCGGCTTCATAAGCCACTTTTGCACATTCTCTTGCAAACTCTGCCCCGTGGATAGGACAGCGAATTACAAGTGTCTGGTCAGGCTGGATGTTGATGCCTGTTTTAACCGCCATTTCTGCATATTTTTTAAGCATTTTCTGTTCCATATATATTACCTCTGTTTTACAAAAATAGTATTGCTCAATATATGTTATATTATCACATATATAACAGAAAATCAAAAAATCGTTGACTAAAAAATAAATTGCGTTTACAATACAGCTAAAGAAATATCAATTTCAGATTAGGAGATTAGAAAATGAAAGCAAGAATTCCAAAACACAGAGAATTTATTATCCAGTTTGCTGAAGATTACGAAAAGCAGGATGAATGCTGGGGCAAACTTCAGGAAATTATGGATGAATACAAAAAACAGGGCAAATCCGTTTATACAAAAACATTCATAGAAGACAATGAAGAAAAGGTAAAAGCTCTTCAGGCTGAATATGAATTCACATACACAATCGAAGAAAAATAATTTTTCGGGGATATCTCCTGCAGAGATATCCTTTTTTTATTTTCTCAACAGATAAGGTTGAATTCAATATTTTCAGGATATTGCACAAATACCGCTTTTTAAGCTGCGCAAATCCAGTGTTTTCTCCAAAGATACAAAAGTCCATCCCCAAAACACAAAATTGTGTTGACATTTATTTGCAACAGTGCTATAGTATCTCACATCAAATGAATAATTCCCTTTGAAAGTTTTAGGAAAGTGACAGAATTGTCTGCCGAAGGAGTTGCACTCTCAGGAGAAAAAGGACTAAAACCCGAGGGAACTCTGGAGAATCTCACCAAGAGTGAGTGCCGAAGGTGCAAAGGGCTTATGCCCTGAATCTCTCAGGCAAAAGGACAGAGCCAATAAACATTTTAATTATTTGTACGCTTTTTGCGTGCAGATATATTTATTGTGTTTTTCTGTTGTTACTCCGGAGCTGATCGAATGATCGGCTCTTTTTTCGTTTGTAAAATATTATTTATTTAATTTTTTATTGCGAGAGGTAAACAAAAATGCAAATCATTGAAACCATTGTAAACGCCGTCAACACCGTCCTGTGGGACTACGCCCTGCTTTTCCTGCTCTGCGGTACAGGTATATTCTTCACTTTCAGACTCAAATTTGTTCAGATACGCAAATTCGGCGAAGGTATGAAACGGTTATTTTCCTGCTTTAACCTTAAAGGTGAAAAAGCCGACAAAGGCGGTATGAGCAGCTTTCAGGCTCTGACAACTGCCATTGCTGCACAGGTTGGTACAGGCAATATTGCAGGTGCTGCAACAGCTATCGCTTCCGGCGGTCCCGGTGCTATATTCTGGATGTGGATGAGCGCTTTCTTTGGTATGGCCACAATATATGCTGAAGCTATTCTGGCTCAGAAATTCAAGTCCGTTGATGAAAACGGCAATGTAACAGGCGGTCCTGTTTATTACATCAAAGCAGCCTTCAAAGGCACTTTCGGCAAATTCCTTGCAACATTTTTCTCTGTTGCCATTATCCTTGCCCTTGGTTTTATGGGCAATATGGTACAGTCCAACTCCATCGGCTCCTCTTTCCAGACTGCCTTTGGTGTAAATCCTCTTATTGTAGGCATTGCCTGCGCAGTTTTCTCCGCTTTCATCTTTGTCGGCGGCCGTGCAAGAATTGCTTCCATCACAGAAAAGCTGGTTCCTATTATGGCCCTGCTTTATATCGTAGGCTGCTCTGTAGTTGTTATCTGCTGCCATGATGCACTTATCGAAAGTTTCCGCCTTATCTTCACAATGGCTTTCAATCCTCAGTCCGTTATCGGCGGTGCTGCAGGTATCACAGTAAAATCCGCAATCCGCTTTGGTGTTGCAAGAGGCCTGTTCTCCAACGAAGCAGGTATGGGTTCCACACCGCACGCACATGCCATTGCAAAGGTTGACCATCCTGCAGATCAGGGTGTTGTTGCCATGATTGGTGTTTTTATCGACACATTTATTGTTCTGACACTTACAGCTCTTGTTATTGTATCCACAGGCGTATGGAACAGCGGCCTTACAGGTGCTGAACTGGCACAGAGTGCATTCTGCACAGTATTCGGTGACTTCGGCAATATCTTTATTGCTATCTGTATGCTGTTCTTTGCATTCTCCACAATTATCGGCTGGTATTTCTTTGGCGAAACAAATGTAAAAGCTCTGTTTGGTCAGAAAGCCGTAAAAATCTATTCTGTTATTGTATGCATTTTTATCGCTGTAGGCTCCTGCCTCAAAGTTGACCTTGTATGGAATATGACAGATATGTTCAACGGCCTTATGGTTCTTCCAAACCTTCTTGCCCTTCTGGCTCTGAGCAAGGTTGTAAGCACAATAAGCAAAGAAAAGGATTAACATATATCTCTATACATATTTAATCTTACCTTGTGCAAAAGGGACTGCATTTTACGCAGTCCCTTTTGCCGTATATACATTCAAATTAAAAAGCAGGCTGTATGCCGTTATTTACAACGGCTTACGGTCTGCTTTTATCTTTATTCAATTTCCAGAACAAGGCCTGTGCCAACTTCGGTTACATCCAGCTTTTCCATCATTCTGTGCTTTGCCTTAAGGGAAACACAGTGGCATGGATACAGTTTATCTATCTTGTTTTCCACAAAGTAGTTCACCGTTTTTGCCAGCTTGTTATCATCTTCAAACAGATGAAAACCGCCGATTATGCCGTATATCTTTTCTTCACCGCATACCTTTTTTGCCCATTCGCAGATATTGCAGATGCCGCTGTGGGAACAGCCTGTGATTATAAAAAGACCTTTTTCGCCCCTATATACCAGAGCAGTGTCATCGTCCAGATAATCATCAATATATTTGCCGTTCTTTTTCTTATGCCCGATTGCTGAAACTTCATAATCAAAAATACGGGGAATATGACCCAGATACCACAGCTTTTCACCCAGCTGCACAGGCTCCTCCGCTGTTCTGCAGCCGAATTTTTCCTTTATCTGTTCTTTGCTGTATGGAGAACCTACATACATATCTCCCACATATTTCGGAACAAAACATTCCGGATGTGCAATAACCTCTGCTTTCGGAACATCCTCTTTTTCAAGATACTTTATCCCTTTTGTATGGTCATCGTGACCGTGGGAAAACACGATATGGTCAACGGCTGACAAATCCTTGCCGAGAGCAGCTGCATTTTTTATGAAAATATCGCTGTATCCCGTATCCAGCAGAACTGTTTTATCCTCCGTTTCTATATAAAAACAAAGGGCAGGCTCGCCAAAATAATATTGGTCAATATATGTGTTGTTGTCTACGAGTACTGTCAGTTTCATATCATCCGCCCTCTTTACTGTTTCTGTCTTGCCACCACAACAAAACGCTGTTCATCGCTGTTGTAAGCACAGGTTGTAAGGGTCAGCAGTCTGTCATCGTCGGATATTTCTATACCTGTATCGTAGTATGCGTGAGCTTTTACCTGCTGAACATAATAGTCCCAGTCCGCACCTGTTATATCTCCGCTGTAGCGATACCAGTAAAATGCCTCCGGATCGTTTAATACAGGGATATCAATGTAAAATGCAGATACTATCTCATAGGTCTGCAGCCTGTCCACAGTATCAAATTTGATTTCTTTATGATTTTCCCAGAACTCTTTTTCGGCATAATCCAGCAGAACAGTGAACATTGTGTCATTGTTCATACGGTGACCGTAGATAAGAACATTTTTGCTGTCCACCGTGCAGCCTTCGCCTACAAAAGGTGTACCGCTTATGGCATACCCGCCGTCAAAATTACGGCGCAGGTAATATTCAGGATTATCCGGTGTGTGTACCACAGGGTAATCCAGTTTTGTACCGTCTATTCTTATCCAGCCAACAAAATGAGGATTTTTTTCCTTCAGCTGGGCATAACGCTCCAGCTTGAGCTGTTCAATATCAACATCCTCATACTCTTTTTCGTCAATAACAACCTGCTGTGCAAGCTGTTCAAAGGCATCCTGCTCCTTTTGCTTCTGTATTATTTCGCTGAACATTTTATATCCGGAAAATACAAAAACGCCAAGTGCCGCAACAAGCAGAATGTTGATAAGGACATTTGATTTTTTCTTTTTGCCCCGGCTCATATTATTTGTTGAGTTTTGCAAGGAAGCGTTCTACATTGATAACAGCTCTTGTATGTTCGCCTTCTCCGATAAGCACACCGTCTTCATATGCCTTGATAACAAAGTCGTATATTCTGCCTTCCTGTTTTACCAGAGTTGCCTCAACTGTAATTGTTGCACCAACTTTTGTTGCTTTGATATGTGTTGTGCCAACCTTTGTGCCAACACTGCTGTCGCCTTCTTTAAGGTCTTCATCCATCAGTGTTTTTGCTGTGTCTTCCATACAGCCGATAAGTGCAGGTGTGCCGAATACATCAAGTGTGCCGCTTGCAAATTTTGATGCTGTCATATCTTCAGTTACAACATAGGATTTTGTTAAAGTTCTCATAGTAAAACCTCGCTTTATTTTATTTCATAACTATCTGTTCGTTTTCAATATCCAGATAGATTTTGTCATCAGCTTTTATTTTACCATTAAATATACCCTCTGACAAGAAATTTTCTATTGTATTGCTTATTTCTTTGCGCAGGGGGCGGGCACCGTATACACTGCTGTAACCTTTATCCGAAATATACCTTACCAGCTTGGGACTGCATTCCAGTGATATGTGCAGGTTTACAAGTCGTGCTTTAAGCTGTTCCAGCATAAGGTGCACTATTTTCTCCACATTCTGTGGCGTAAGTGCATCAAAGGTTACTATTTCATCTATTCTTCCTATAAATTCAGGAGAAAATTTCTGCTTCAGTTCACCCATAATCCGTCTGCGGGACATCTCATTTTTTGAAAGGGATATACGGGAAAATCCCAGTTCTCCCTTGCTGCCTGTTATCCCCTCTGCCCCCACATTGCTTGTCATTATTATAACTGCATTTTTAAAGCTGACCGTCTTTCCTCCCGAAGTGGTGACAAATCCGTCGTCCAGTATCTGCAGCAGAAGATTGCACATATCGGGGTGTGCCTTTTCTATCTCATCAAACAGTACTATACTGTATGGTCTTGGCAGCAGTTCCTTCTCAAATTTTCCGCCGTCCTCATATCCTACATAACCCGGGGGCGAACCGATGAGCTTGTTTACATCGTTTTTTTCGCCGTATTCGGAACAGTCTATGCGGACAATAGCTTTTTCATCTCCGTAGATACATCTGCCAAGAACCTTGCAGGTCTGGGTTTTGCCCACACCTGTCGGACCAAGGAAAAGAAACGAAGCTATCGGCCTGTCCTGTTCCGTAAGGCCGACACGCCATTTTTTCATAGCATCTGCAACTGCTTTCACCGCTTTTTCCTGGCCTATAATACTTTCCTTAAGTTTCTGTTCAAGGTTTGCAAAATCATTTTTCTCCTGAGCCGAAAGCTGTTCCACGGGAATTTTTGTCTGATTGCTTATAACCTTTTCCACCATATTTTTTGTCACCGAACAGCCGCCTGTAAGCTTTGTTCTTGCACAGGCTTCGTCCATTACATCCACCGCCTTATCAGGCAGAAAACGCCCCTGTATATATCTCTGTGACAACTTTACCGCAGCCGTGACAGCCTCGTTGTCTATACTTATGCTGTGATGGTCTTCATACCTTCCCTTTAAGCCTGTAAGGATTTTTACAGCCGTTTCGGTATCAGGTTCGTTTACTATAACCTTTGAAAATCTTCTCTCCAGTGCGGAGTCCTTTTCTATTATCCGTCTGTACTCGTCCTGTGTGGTGGCACCTATAACCTGCACCTTTCCTCTTGCCAGTGCCGGCTTTAAAATATTGGCGGCATCTATTGCACCTTCTGCTGCACCTGCTGTGGCGATTATGTGTATTTCATCTATAAAAAGTATAACATCTTTATCGCCTGCAACCTCTTCCAGAATATTTTTAAGCCTGTCCTCAAAGTCACCGCGGTACTTTGTGCCTGCAATAAGCTGTGTCACATCCAGAGAATATATGGATTTGTTCCACAGTTCGCTGGGTGCTGTCTTGTTGGCAATCATATTTGCCACCCCTTCCACAACAGCTGTTTTCCCTACCCCCGCAGGGCCGACAATACAGGGATTGTTTTTCTGGCGGCGCATAAGGATTTCTATTATCCTCTCCGTCTCCTGCTCTCTTTCAAGACAGGGGTCAAATTCTTTCTGCTGTGCCTGCCTTACAAGATTTACGGCATATTTGTCCAGAGTTTTATATTCTTTTCTCGCTTCTTCCTTTCTTTCCGTACCGCCCAGTTGCAGAGACCCGAACTTGCGGCATACCTTGTTAAGCTCCGCCATAAACACAGCCTGATTTTTTATATACATAGACAGAATCTGTTTTGCCATACAGTTTTCCAGTTTCATAATCGCCAGCAGTATTTCGCTGACATCCACCGACCATTTGAGGTTGGCCTGAGCTATCAGGTTTGCATTTTTGAGAACCGTTACAGCATTTATGGATAAATCCTCGTGGCTAAGTGTGCTGTGCGTTCCTGTCCCCATCACCGCCGCAACAGCGCTGTAAACGGTATTGAAATTTACATCTTCTTTTTCCAGCAGGTCATTGGCGTCTGTTTTTCCCTGTGAGAGTATTCCCAGCAGAATATGTTCCGTGCCCACCGTTATATGCCCCATCTTTTCGGCAATATCTATTGCTGCGCTTACACTGCGGTTGGCGCTTTCCTGAAAATTTTTAAATCTGTACATAATTACTTCCTTGCAGGTTAATAAGACACATAAAAGTGCCTATAAAGATTATGCTGCAATACAAAAAAAATAAGCCGGCATACGCCGACTCATTTATGGTAATTTTTTCAGTTATATATTACTGTCCGAGAGCTTCTCTGAGTGTGATTGCCAGCTGGTCAGGGCAGCTTGTGGATTTGTAGCCGCATGTAATGCCGCTGAGTCTTTCGATAGCTTCTTCAGCTTTCATACCTTTTACAAGTGCAATAACGCCCTTGATGTTGCCGTTGCAGCCGCCAAGCATCTGAACATCTTTAACAATGCCGTCTTCAATAACAACTTTTGTGCTTGCAGAACAAACACCTTTATTTTTTCTTGTATATTCCATTACATAATCCCCCATTATTTTTAATGTACATATATTATCAAAAAGAAAAACAAAAATCAACCTCTATGCCTTATTATCACAATTGACACTTATATCAAAAACATATAAAATATTTATTACATAAAATAAAGGGGGCCCAGCTTTGAAATTCACATATCTTAAATCCGAACTCAAAGGTACTTTTGTACCTGCTGTCGTTTTTGATAATCTCAATGATGCCCGCAGCAACGACCTGAAGGTTATACTTTATATCATCAGCAAAGAAATATGTGACCCCCTGAAAATTTCTGCTGACCTTGACATAAGCCATTCTGCCGCTGTATCCTCTATGCTTTACTGGGCAGACAAAGGGCTTTTGTACTGCCAGGAAGAAAGCGAAAAGAAGAGCCGCAGAAAATCTGCTCTCACCAGCGAAGTTATTGCCACAATGGGCAGCGACCCAGGTGTGAAGGCATTGAGCAAAAATCTTCAGCTTATCTTTGGTTCTTCCCTTAACGAAAAATACACCAATCAGTTTCTTTCACTTTATCTGGAAGACTGCATCCCTGTGGATGTTATTCTTCCCCTGGCACAGCACAATGTAAACAGAACTGGCATCGACAACCCTGCATATATAATAAAGATTATCCGCTCGTGGCAGAAAAAGCATAAATTTGCAGACGGCACCGATGTGGACAATTTCCTTTCCCTTGTTGCCCGGCGAGAAAAGGTTTATGCAAAAGTGGGCGAGATTTTCTCCATCAGTCCGGACAAGCTTACCACAAGTGAAAAAACCGTTATCGACAGATGGCAGGAAAAATATAAAATGAGCTTTGAAATGATAGAGGAAAGCTTTGACCGTGCAGGACAGCAGGCTGACATAAAATACTGCGACGGCATA
>JAFSCM010000145.1 GCA_017436765.1 Oscillospiraceae bacterium | reverse complement strand
ATAAAAACCCATAATAATTATGGGTTTTTATCATTTTTGCAATGTTTTTACTGGAAATTAACACAATTGTTTGGTAAAATAATATTTTAGCAATATGCAAATAACAGATGTTGATAAATCAATTGATATATACGGAGAAATTATGGAAAGACAGACAATACAGAATAATGTTTCACTGACATTTTTGCCGTCAGACAAATTTAAACGCAACCGCATAAGCATCAGCTTTATTGTGCCAAACGAAAAGGAAAAGGCAACAATGTATGCTGTTATGCCTACACTTATGGAACGCGGATATGAAGATTATCCCGATATGTGTATGTTTTCAAAGAAGCTCAATGCTATGTACGGTTCGGAATTTTCTGCAACAACAGCTGTGGTGGGGCAGAACAGAATACTCCGTTTTACAATACAGGGCATAAAAAATGAATACTGCATAAACGGGGAAAATCTCCTGGCAGAAATGACAGATGTGCTGCTTGGCGTTATATTCCGTCCCTGCATGGAGAACGGCGGTTTTATTGCAGACTGGCTGGAGGTTGAAAAGGTAAAACTCCGCGAAGAAATTGAAGGGGAAATCAACGAAAAACGCGGTTACTGCATCAAAAATGCACAGAGAAAATTCTTTGGTAACCATAAAAACGGTGTTGAACGACTTGGTTATCTTGAAGATGTTGACGGCATCAGCCCGCAGCAGCTTTACAATTGTTATAAAGAGCTTATCAGCGACAGCATAGTGGAAATTATGGTTACAGCTGATGCAGATGAAACAATAAAGGAAAAATTTGCTGCAGCATTTGCAGGCAGAAAAAAAGCAGCTTGCCCTGTGCTTCCTGTGGAAATTATGCCACGCAAAGAAGTACAGACATACAGCGAAAGCATGGATATCGTTCAGGGCAAGGTGTGCCTTTTCTATACAGTGGAAAGACCGCTTACAGAAGATGAAAGATACCATATGCTTGTGGCAAGCAGCATTTACGGCGGTACAGCAAGCAGCAGACTGTTCAAAAATGTCCGCGAGAAGCAGAGCCTTTGCTACTACTGTGCAGCAGCATACAATGGCTTTACAGGCAGTATGCGTGTGGATTCGGGTGTTGAACATCAGAACTGTGAAAATGTTGTTGAAGCGGTGCAGAAAGAACTTTCTGACCTTATAAACAGCGAAATAACAGAAAAGGAAATCAGCGAAACAAAACTGGTTCTCCTCAACAGTCTCGATGCTGTTCACGACGGTCTTCACGGCCTGGAAGCCTGGTATCTCAACGAGGCTATCCGCGGCACCTGGACCTCACCTGAACAGGTAAAAGAAAAGGTTATCGCTGTTACAGAACAGCAGATTAAAGATGTGCTCGGTCTGCTGCATCTCAATGTTGTATACAAACTTACAAAATAAAAGGGAAAATCTATGGAAAAACAGATTATTAAAAGTGATATATTAAAGGAAGAATACAGCCTTATAAAGACCGACTGCGGCCTTACAATAGCCTGCTATCCTATGCCGAAGCTCAATGGTGTACACGCAGTTTTTGCAACAAAGTTCGGTTCCATCAACCGCAGTTTTACTGTGGACGGGGAAAGATATGATATTCCTGCAGGTGTTGCACACTTCCTTGAACATAAAATGTTTGAAAACGAAGACGGCGATGCATTTGAAAAGTTTGCAAAGACAGGCGCAAACGCAAACGCTTTCACCAGCTTTGACAAAACCTGCTACATCTTCTCCGCAACAAGTAATATTGATGAATCTCTTGATATTCTTCTTTCCTTTGTAACACAGCCATACTTCACAAAGGAAACTGTGGAAAAGGAACAGGGCATTATCGGTCAGGAAATCAAGATGTATGATGACAGCGCTTCCTGGCGTGTGCTTTTCGGTGTGCTTGAAGGTTTGTACCACAACCACACAGTAAAGGACGACATTGCAGGCAGCGTGGAAAGTATAGCTGAAATAACCCCTGAAATGCTTTACAAATGTGCGGAAGCATTCTATTCCCCAGGCGAAATGATTCTTTCCGTTGCAGGCAATATTACAGAACAACAGCTTGTTGATGCTGTTGAAAGAGCAGGCTTCACAGCTGAAAAAAGGAATGTTGTACGCGCACAGGCGGATGAACCGGAAGATATTGTATATTCCGAAAAAAGCATTAAAATGCCTATATCTCTGCCGCTGGTGGCGGTTGGTTTCAAAGAAAAGGTGAACGGAACAGTTACTGCAAAACAGGGCATAATAGGGGATATTATCATCGATATCCTCACAGGTTCCACAAGCGAGCTGTTCAATAAGCTTTACGATTCCAATGTGGTAAACGGTACATTTGAAGGCGAAATTTTTGCAGGCGAAGATTATTATGCAAGCATAATTTCCGGTGAAAGTGCAGACCCACAGCTGCTTGTAAGCGAAATCTGGCAGGCTATAGAAAAGATAAAGGAAAACGGCATTTCACAGGAAGAATTCGATATCAGCAAAAATGCTATGTACGGCAGTATGATTGTGGATTTTGAAAATGTGGAAGAGGTTGCCACAAATATCGTAAATCAGTATTTCAAAGGCAATACAGCATACAACTCACTTGAAATTTTTAAAGAAATTACTTTGGAAGATGTAAATAACCAGCTCAGAACTATGTTCAACCGCGACAGATGCACAGTATTTACAGCTTACCCTATGGAGGCTTAATCTATGTACAATGTTCAGTTTCCAAAACTTGGTATAGAACTTACAATAAACCGTGTGGCATTTTCTCCTTTCGGTTTTGATGTGTACTGGTACGGACTGCTTATCGGTATAGGTGTAATGCTTATGCTGCTTGCAGTGTTTTACCGCACACCGAAACTCGGAATAAACACAGACCATTTTATCGATGCCATTCTCGGCACAACAGTGGGTGCGGTAATAGGTGCCCGCGCATATTATGTGGCATTTGCCCCGTTTGAATATGAAAGTTTTCTGGATATGATAAATATCCGTGACGGCGGCCTTGCGATTTACGGCGGTGTTATCGGCGGCCTTCTTGTAGGTATGATTGCCTGCAGAATACGCAGAATCAATATACTTGACTACTGTGATATAATTCTTGGGGGTACACTTATCGGTCAGGCAGTAGGCCGCTGGGGCAACTTTATGAATCAGGAAGCTTTCGGCACAAATACAGACGGCCTGTTCGGTATGATAAGCGAAGGCACAACTGCATATCTTACCCGCGTTCAGCCTACTCTCGCTGCACAGGGGATAACGGTTGACCCGTCAATGCCTGTTCACCCTACATTTTTGTATGAATCAGTGTGGTGTCTTATGGGCTTTATACTGCTTCAGCTTTACTTTAACCGCAGAAAATTCAAAGGCGAAATTGCCTGTCTCTATCTGGTATGGTATGGCATAGGCAGATTTTTCATAGAAGGTCTGCGTACAGACAGTCTTGAAATTGTGGCAGGGCTGCGAACAAGCCAGCTTGTTGCAATTTTATCAATTGTTGCAGGTGCGGCAATAATCATATATAATAGATCTGATTTTAAAGGCAAAGCAAAAGCAGATGCACAGATAAAACAGATGTATGACAATCGTGACAGAGAAAGAAAAATCGGCAGATAGGCGGTAGTGTAAATGTACGAAGAAAAACTTATCAGCGGCAAGGAGATAAGTGCCGCAGCAAAAGCAGAAATCTCCAAAAAAGTTGCAGAACTCAAGGCAAAAGGTATCCACCCGAAACTTTCTGTTATTATAGTGGGTGAAAACCCTGCAAGCCAGTCCTATGTGCGCGGCAAGCACAAGGACTGTGCGGAATGTGATATTCTTTCCGACAATATTGCACTGCCGGAAAGCACAACACAGGAAGAACTGCTGGATATAATAGATAAACTCAACAAGGACAATACAGTTCACGGCATTCTTGTACAGCTCCCTCTGCCGAAGCATATTGAGGAATATGCTGTTATCAATGCCATAGACCCGTCCAAAGACGTTGACGGTTTTACAGCGGTTAACGTAGGAAATATGAATATAGGTAAGGACTGCTTTGCCCCATGTACACCGCAGGGCTGCATCGATATGCTGGACTATGCAGGTGTTGACCTCTGCGGCAAGGATGTTGTGGTTATCGGCCGCAGCAACATTGTGGGCAAACCTGTATCCGTTCTTGCACTGCAGAGAAGTGCAACGGTTACAATCTGCCACTCCAAAACAAAAAATATTGCCGAAAAAACAAGAATGGCAGATATTATTATTGTTGCAGTAGGCAGGGAAAACTTCCTTACAGCAGATATGGTAAAGGAAGGTGCTGTTGTTATAGATGTAGGCATCAACCGCAACAGCGAAGGCAAACTCTGCGGTGATGCGGATTTTGACGGACTTATCGGCAAGGTAAGCAAAATCACACCTGTTCCGGGCGGTGTAGGCCTTATGACCCGTGTCAACCTTTTGAAAAACACAGTAAAATCTGCGGAAAATGTAGAAAAATAAAGGAATTTTTTGTTAAAATTGCTTGACATTTTGTATCATTTATAGTAATATATTAAAGCCGCATGTAAACGGCTTAAGTTGTGCCCGTCGGGTACACGCCAGGTTCAGCGAGACTTATTTAATGAGAGGATAATAAACATGAAAGCAGTATTTGTTACTGGCGGTAAACAGTACACAGCTAACGTAGGCGATGTATTGTTCATCGAAAAACTCAATGCAGAAGCAGAAGAAACAGTTGTTTTTGATCAGGTTCTCTTCGTAGGCGAAGGCGCAGATGCTAAATTCGGCACACCAGTTGTTGAAGGCGCAAAAGTTGAAGCTAAAGTTATCAAAAACGGCAAAGGCAAAAAACTCAACATCATCACTTACAAACCTAAAAAAGGTTCTGCAAGAAGAATGGGTCACAGACAGCCATACACAAAAGTTGAAATCACAAACATTGTTGGTTAATATTTAAGGGAGGATATAGACATGGCACATAAGAAGGGCGTAGGTTCCACAAAAAACGGTCGTGATTCCGAATCCAAAAGACTCGGCGCTAAAAGAGCAGACGGCCAGGCAGTAAAAGCTGGTAACATCATCGTTCGTCAGAGAGGCACACATATTCACCCAGGTGAAAATGTTGGCCGCGGCAGCGACGACACACTTTTTGCTCTTATCGACGGCACAGTTAAATTCGAAAGATACGGCCGCGAACGCAAAAAAGTTAGCGTTTACGCAAAATAATGTGAACAATTTGACCCGAGCTTAGAATATAAGCTCGGGTTTTGTTTGTAAAATCAGATTTATATAATATATCTGAATAAAATTGTTTATAATCTCATTGAAATATGATAAAATAATATAGTTAGCTAACAACCTTTCACATACACAAAAGGGGTGCAGATATATGGCAATTCAATTTGTAGATATAGCACGAATTTATATAAAAGCAGGCAACGGCGGCAACGGCGCAGTATCCTTCCACCGCGAAAAATATGTTGCAGCAGGCGGTCCTGACGGCGGTGACGGCGGCAGAGGCGGCAATGTGGTTTTCCGTGCAGACCGCAACCTGTCCACACTTATGGACTTCAAATACAAGCGTAAATATGTAGCACGCAACGGCGAAGACGGCCGCGGTGCAAATATGAGCGGCAAAGGCGCAGAAGACCTTATTGTCCGCGTGCCGATCGGCACAGTTATCAAGGATGCAGAAACAGGCCTTGTAATTGCCGATATTTCCGAACAGGACAAGGACTACATTATTGCAAAAGGCGGCAAAGGCGGTCTTGGCAACCAGCACTTTGCAACACCTACACACCAGATTCCGCGTTATGCAAAGCCGGGCTTCAAGGGCGAAGAATACAATGTAACACTTGAACTTAAACTTATTGCAGATGTCGGTCTCATCGGTTTCCCTAATGTAGGTAAATCCACACTTATCTCCACAATTTCCTCTGCAAAACCAAAGATTGCAAACTACCACTTTACAACCCTCACACCTGTGCTTGGCGTTGTGCGCGTTGACGAAGAAGCTTCCTTTGTTGCAGCGGATATCCCCGGTATTATCGAGGGTGCAAGTGAGGGCGTAGGCCTTGGTCACGACTTTCTCCGTCATGTTGAAAGATGCCGTCTCCTTCTCCATGTTGTGGATGTGTCCGGCAGCGAGGGCAGACATCCTATCGACGATTTCAATCTTATCAATTCAGAACTTGTTAATTTCAGTGAAGAACTTGCAAAGCGTCCTCAGATTGCAATTGCAAACAAGGCAGATATTGCAACAGAAGAACAGATTGAAGAATTCCGTACATTCTGTGAAGAACAGGGAATACAGCTGTTTGTAATCTCTGCCGCAACCCGCCAGGGCATAGATGAACTTCCGGGTGTTATCTTCAGCGAACTTCAGAAGCTTCCGCCTGTTGTAATCTATGAACCTGAATATGTAAAACCTGAAATTGTGGAAGACGGCAACGCATTTGAAATCTTCCGCACAGATGATGGTGCATTCAACATTGAGGCAGAATGGCTTGTCCGTATACTTAACGGTACAAATGTTGAAGACTACGAAAGCCTGCAGTACTTCCAGAGACGCCTGCGTGACAGTGGTATTATCGACCGTCTGGAAGAAATGGGCGTAAAAGACGGCGATACAATCCGTATCGAAGACTTTGAATTTGACTATGTAATTTAAGGAAATAAAATGGTAGATATAAGAGAACAGTCTCCTTTGGCGATGGCTTTTGTGGGCGATGCGGTATATT
>JAFSCM010000144.1 GCA_017436765.1 Oscillospiraceae bacterium | reverse complement strand
TTTACATTGCAAATTGTGTATATCCGCTTGGAAGTTCAAACAGCTTATCATCAACCTTATTGGAAATTTCCACAACCTTGATAACCATCTCCATACCGTCAATTGTGGAAATCATATATTTCAGGTCGTTGCCGTCAAAGCACATCACTGCGCTTTCTCCCTCCACAAGCCATTCTTCTGTGTCGTATTTTTTACCATCAATTTCCTTTGTGCCTTTTACAAGGTCACCCATATCAACGTCACTTTCTTCCACGATTGTGTTTGCGATTGTCATAGCATCTGTATTAAGCGCCATTGTGATAATCATTTTGCTTGCGTGATCAATAACATACATTTTTTCTCCGTCCATAATTGTAACACCGCTGCTTACGCCGTCCACAATGCTTTCGGAATAAACTTTATCGCCCTTTGTGGCAGAGATAACGGTCATTGTCATACCATCCATTACAGTTTCGTACTTCATATACATTTTTTCGTCTGTAAACTGACTGTAGAATTTACCCGTCTTTGTGCCCATAAACCCTGCAAGGTCCATTCCGCCTTCTGCTTTTGGCTGTTCTTTTTCGGTTGCAGCCTGTTCCTTTACTGTTTCAGCAGTTGCTGTGCCGTCGTTAAGAGCGATAAGTTCTGCATCTGTGTAATTCTGCAGACCATCCTCTTCAAACACCTGAACTGTCATTACGGCCACTGCTTTTTCTTCTGTTGCGAAAACAAAATCAAAATAACCGGTACCCATATCCGGGTCAAAATATGATGCACCCCAGTATCCGTCAGGGAAAGATTCGTTTTTCTGGTTGTACAGACGGGTAAAATGCCTTCCGTTATCATCCAGCCACTGGGCATCCCGTTTGCTGTAATCAGCTTTTTCATCATAGGTGAAATAGTAAATATCAATTACTTCTGCATCGCCCACAGGATAAAACTGTATCCATTCTTCATGTTCAAAAATGCTGCAAATACCTGTTGTGGCAAGTTGGCGGTCATTCAGCACACCGCTGTTTTCGCCTTCAATTCTGAGGGCAGTAATAGCTGATTTGTCAAAAATCTGCAGTGTGCCAAGCTGTACGTCTGTTTCAGATGACTGTGATGGTTTTGCATTTGGCTGCACGGATAAATCCGCACCGGAAACATCCACCCACATTGCAGGGCGGATAGCATAGGCACCGGAGTAACCATGACTGCCGTTATAGTCAATTTCGCCACTGTTGTCCTGTATAATCATTGCAAAGTAGCTTTCTTCCCCGCCTGCTGTGCGCAGGTACTGGCCAACAGGGCTGCCCTCCGCATCATAAACCACACGGTCTTCCGGATTTTCAAAGTATTTTTCCATTTCTTCTGTGCTGAGCAGGAACAGCCTGTCTGTTGTGTCATTGCCTGAAGAAACGCCTGTTTTTGGGTTTGCAGGGTTTGCTACGGCTGTTTCGAGGATAAATTCCTGTTCTTCGGCAGTAAACATTACATCCATTTTTGGCTGAAAATTAAGATATTCTCTTACCTGACTGTTTTCCCATGTATGCACTTCATCGTCTGCAAACATATACATAGTGTCAATATAGCCGTCCATAATCAGCAGTGCTTTTTTGTTTTCTGTGTCAACATCAAGCACCAGCCATTTGTAAGGGTTGTCTTCGCTGTCTTTGCCGAAAGCAGACAGATTGAGCACTGTTGAAACCAGTTTTTCCTTTTCTGTCTGTGTCAGTTCACCGTTCTGATGGGTGCCGCCCTGCTGTTCATTCTGCTGCTCGCCGCCTGTGTCTTCGGGTGCAGGGGTGCTGCTGCCGCAGGCAGCAAGAGACAGCATCATTGCCAGAGCAATAATAATTGATAACAGTTTTTTCATAATTTCGCCTCCCTTGCTGATATTGATTTTATGTCAATAAAGTGGTGTGAACTTTTTTGGGTATGTTTTTTTGCAGATAACATTCCCTTTTTTCTTCTTTGTCTTGTTTTGTGCTTTATATCAGTGTCAGCCTGCCGTCAAGCTGGCGGTCAAGCTGCTGATGCGCCATAAAGTATTCTTCCAGTATATCGTTTGTGGATGTGGAGACCACAACAGGCTTTTTGTTTGCTGCAACCTCTGCCAGCGGTACGCCGAAAAACTCGTCAAAGTTGAGATAGTGGAATTTCTGTATACATACCCTTAGCAGCCTGTCGTCAGCTATAGCTTCACCTTCAAAAGTAAATTCCAGCATCTCTCTTTTCGCCTTGTCGTAAACCACCTTCAAGCCTTTGGACAGCTGATAAAACTCGCAGTGGTCGCCCTGCCAGGTTTCGTCCCGCAGCATAAACATAAGCATTCTTTTAAGCTGTGCCCCTGTTACTGTCAGCATATACTGCGGGTCATCGTAGGCAAAGCATTCGATAAAGTCCTGATAAACCACCATTGGTCCCATGCGTGTTCTGCGTATACTGCCGCTGCCGAACAGTGCTATATCCACACCAAGACTTTCCTTTATTATATCCGCCACCAGACCGCCAAGCTCAGTTTCCATATTTCTGGCAGGATGGGTGAGTTCCCGTTTAAAACGTGTTATCGGTCTGCCGTATTTTTTGTCTGTCTGTGCCTTGTAGCCGTTAATTATATTTTCTATATCTGCATCTCTTGGGCAGCCTTCGGCAATGGGGACTGCTTTCCACTCATAGCTTTCTATGCAGTTGTTGTAGGTGTCCACCTCAATGTCAAAACGGCCAATCTGGTCGGTACCTGTGCCTGCCTGAACAATGGCAATGCCGTTTACAATTTCAGGCTGTTCTATAAAAGTGTGGCTGTGGCCGCCGATGATGATATCCACGCCCCATGCAGGGTCAAGTTCTGCTGCAAGGCGTTTGTCTTCTTCAAAGCCTATGTGGGTAAGCAGCACGGTAAGATCGATATCTGTGGCATGGTAGGCGTTGCAGATGCGGCCAACCTCTCTTGCCGCTTCGTGTATATCCACAAAGCTGCCGATAATATCCTCTTTTTTGGTCTGATTCATAACCTCTTCGGTAAGAACGCCGATAAAGAGGATTTTCATTCCGTCAATCTCCTTTATCAGATAGGGCTGAAACAGGCGGGCAAAGTTGCTTTTTATGTAAAGATTTGCATTGATTATAGGGAATTTTGCACATTTTTCAAGGAACAGCAGATGCCCTATGCCGTAATCGGTTTCGTGATTGCCTATTGTAACCACATCAGGCGCAAGGGCGTTCATAATTTCAATTGTGCTTAAACCCTTGTATTCGGTGTCGATAATTGACCCGCGGAACATATCCCCCGCAATGCAGTAGAGGGTGTTTTTTTCTTCTCTGCGCACCTTGTCCACATAACCCGACAACATGCTTACGCCGCCTGTCAGCTTTTCGTCCAGTTTTTCGGCGGTAAAGTCGCCGTGCATATCATTGGAATGTAAAATTGTCAGCTTTTTATATCTTCCCATATTGCCGCCCCTTTCTTTATATAAATGTGCTGTTTTAATATATTAATGTCCCGGCAGTGCACCGCTTATATTTTCTTCAAAGGTAAAGCCGCCCACGGTAATTTTGCCTTTGGACTGTGTTCTCACAACATTTGAAACCTTGCCGTTTAACGGGTCTTTGTACTGTGATTTGGTTGTGGTGGTTTCCACGGTGCTGCCCAGCAAGCCACCGCCGCCTGAAACCGATGTGGTGCGGTAGGTGGATCGGTCTATCAGTTCGCCGTCAGAGTTATACACCTCGATAGAACCTGTGGTTTCCCGTGCGTCAACGCTTGGCAGGCCTGCTACAATCTGGCCTTTTGCCATACCCACAACATTTTCCAGTGTAACAAGGGCACCCTCGATATCCCTTAAGTTTTCAATGGTGTCATATAAGTCTTTAAGGCCTGCAACAGTTTTGTCCAGCTGACCAAGGCCCGGTAGTCCTGCAAGGGTAGTGGATGCAACATTTTTGGATGTATTGCCTGTTTTAAAATCGTGTTCGTAGATAACATCGTGGCCGAATGCACCATAGCCATAGCTGATATTGCCATCTTCTGTGTAGCCGATATAAACCTGAATAGGGCTGAATGGCGGGAAGCCCAGCTGATAGCTGGAGGAACGCTGCTGCTGTTCTGCTTTGGCTTTTTCCAGCTTTGCCTGCTGCACATTTGCCTGTGCCTGTTGGTTGGCTGCTTCTATCCTTTTGATTTCTGCCATCTGCAGTTTTTCACGGCATCCGTTTATAGTGCCGGCATATTTGTTTACTTCCCTGAGTTCCACGCCTGCATAACCAAGGGGTACTGTAATGCCTTCGGTATTTATAGTCCACAGCACCCGTTTTTCAAAGTTTTTGCGCTGTGTATCGTTGGTCATATAGCCAAGAATAGCGTTCATACGCTGCCAGTATTCTTCAAGGATAGGACGGGTTATTGTTTCGTATCCGTCCATTTTGGCTTCTTCCATCTTTTTAAGGTCGGTATGCCATATATTCTGCACCTCTGTGTAGGCATCAAGAGTGATTTTTATCATCTCAATCCGATATGGTTCCCAATACTCTTCAACAAATTTGCCATTCTGTTGAGCAATTGACAAAACAGCATCCGGGTCATCAGCAAAAGGTGAAAGCATCATACCCATAACAGCAGTCATTGCAGCTTCATAAAGTTCTGCCTGCAGTTCTGCAATCTTTTCTTCTGCCGGTTCTATTATAGAGTTGGCCTTTTCATAAAACTGTGCTTCCAGTCTGTCATATTCTTCGCCGAACATTGCATCTGACGCATCATTTTCTTCAATCATCCATTCATAATAAAGAATATGGAAACGGGCGATAAAGTGATGTCGGTCATCCTTGCCGTTGGCATAGCCCTCATAATAGCGTGCGTCATAGTAAAGTGCCTTTACCTGGTCGTACAAAGCACTTGCCTGGTCGGAATAGCTTTTTTCTGCTGTAAGACAGGCGGAGGTAACAGGTGCAGGGAATGGCAGGGAAATCTGCTCTGACAGTTTGTCACGGCC
>JAFSCM010000143.1 GCA_017436765.1 Oscillospiraceae bacterium | reverse complement strand
TTCTTTTCCATTTTTCTACCTCACTTTAATATTTAACTAAAATGTTAAAATACTGATTTATTTGTTCGCAAATTCAAGATATTCTTTGCGACCAATTTCGTAAAGATTGTTGCCTTCGCTGTCGATGATAACGAAAGCCGGGAGGTTTTCAACCTCGAGACGACGGAGAGCTTCAGCACCAAGGTCATCATAAGCAATAACTTCTGCTTTTTTGATACATTTGCTGAGAAGTGCACCTGCACCGCCGATAGCACCAAAGTATACTGCGCCAACTTCTTTCATAGCTGCAATAACTTCAGGGCTGCGTTTGCCTTTGCCGAGCATACCGCGCTGGCCGAGACGGATCATTGTTGGAGAGTAAGCATCCATTCTGTAGGAAGTTGTAGGACCTGCAGAACCGATAACCTGACCTGGCTGTGCAGGTGCAGGACCAACATAGTAAACGATTGTATCGCGTACATCGTATGGAAGTTCTTCTCCTCTTTCGTGTGCTTCTACAAGTCTTTTGTGAGCTGCGTCACGGGATGTGTAGATAACACCGGAAATCATAACATTGTCGCCGCATTTAAGGTCTTTTACTTTTTCATAAGTAAGCGGAGTTGTAATGTGTTTTACCATAATTGTTCTCCTCCTTATAAGCTTGCGTGTTTGTGGCGTGTTACGTGGCAGTTGATGTTAACTGCTACAGGCAGGCCTGCAATATGTGTAGGAAGTGTTTCAATGTTTACACAAAGTGCTGTTGTAAGACCGCCAACGCCCTGTGGGCCAAGACCCAGTGCATTGATCTTTTCAAGAAGTTCTTTTTCAAGATCTGCATAGAATGGGTTGGAGTTTCTGACATCTGTGCTTCTCATCAAAGCTTTTTTAGCAAGATATGCTGCTTTATCGAATGTACCGCCGATACCTACGCCAACAACGATTGGCGGACATGGGTTTGGACCTGCATCTTCAACACATTTGATAACAAAGTCTTTTACACCCTGAAGACCGTCAGATGGTTTGAGCATTTTGATCTGGCTCATATTTTCACTGCCGAAGCCTTTTGGTGCAACCATGATGTCGAATGTATCGCCAGGTACGATATTGTAGTAGATCATAGCAGGTGTGTTGTCTTTTGTGTTAACACGATCAAGTGGATCTTTAACCACTGATTTTCTAAGACAGCCTTCTACATAGCCCTGTCTTACACCCTCGTTAACAGCATCTTCGATGTTGCCGTTTACATGAACTTCCTGACCAATGTCAAGGAACACACAAGCCATGCCTGTATCCTGACAGATTGGAACTGCATTGTCGAGAGAGATTTCATAGTTTTCTTTAATTACGCCTAAAATGCTCTGTGCAAGAGGCCATGGTTCATTGTCGCATGCCTTGCAGATTTTATCCTGGATATCTTCCGGTAAGAAATAGTTTGCTTCCATGCAAAGTTTCTTAACAACAGCAGTGATATCCTGTGCATTTATTTCTCTCATTTTTCTGCCTCCTATTAAGATTTGTTTTATAAGATTTTTACGATAAAAAGCGAATTTACACTTTTTTTCATACTACCTTAACATACATTATATAACTTTTCCGCCAATTGTACAATATATATAATTTAACTCATCTATAACATTTTATTATTGTTTTTTATTCCCTATAACGATAATTTAATCTTATCAGTAATATGTTTCAATAATGCGGTAAAAATCACATAATCTTTTGTTCAATTATACTTTTATCTATCGAAAAAATACAAAAAAATACAAAAACACCTTGCAGCTTTATCATTTCTGCAAGGTGCTTAATATGTGTGCTGTACATTGTTACAGATAATCAGTCTCTGGGTTTTCTGTAAACTATTTTTTCCGTTTTTGAAGAAGGCTGTCTGCTGCCCTTGAAAATCCGTTTATCTTTAACTTCTGCGCTGATATCTGCACTTTTTTCTTCCGCCGGGTTTTCCACAGCAAAAAAAGCTGCTGCAAATTCGCTGCTGCTATATTTTTCTTCTGTTTTTATATCGTATGAAATTTCTTTTTTGCGTTCTCTTCTGCGGGACGGATATTCCTCTCTTTTCCCCTGTACTTTTTTCTCCTTGGGAAGTACAGACAGCGCATTGTCAAGGGCATATACCCCGAACAGAGCCAGTGCAATATTCCTTATTATAACCACAGAAAATCCCTGCCACACCGCAAAAGAACATATAAGTTCTGCAATGCTGAGCATGCCGCTGAAGGCAAAACAGAGCATACCGCTTATATAAAGCAGCATCCCTGACCATCCTGACGGTGCATACACATTTTTAAGAACTGCAAGTATAACCATTATGATGGAGCTGTAGGCCAGAACCCTGTGCATAAATTCTGTATAGTAAACAGAATAAACATCAAAAATTATAACATCCAGGCACATACCTGCCGCAAATACCGTAAGCAGTACAATTACTGCGATATCCTTGGGTTTACTGCCCAATCCTGTCAGGCCTGTTATAATCAGTGCTATCCCTCCTGCAATCATAAATACAGCAGCACGGGACTGTGATACTGCCATAATGCCGTATACAATAAAGGCAGCGCCTGCCATATCGGCAAATATACCTGATGATTTTGAAAAGAAGGGTTCATCATCTTTTTCGCTGCCGAATATTATCATACCGCAGCAGACTGTTATAACTGCAAACAGTACAAGAAGAACAGGATTCAGTGCAATTCCTTCTGTTATAAGAAAACCTGTTTCAATATCTGTAAGTCTTAAAATTTCATATATCCTGCCTGCAAGAATACCAACAGAACAGATGCATATAAGAACGGTTAAACCAAGTGACATATCTTTTTTCCTTTTTATATCAATCATAAACATTCAGCTAAAATCATAGTATGTATTGTATATCAAATACAAGAAAAAGGCAATGTCTTTTAAACAAGGACCGCCGTAAAGCGAGGATTGTCATGAAAAATTTTATATATGTTTTTATATTGTTACTGACTGTAAATCTGCTTGTCCCTTCTGTTTACCACTACATATACAGTGAAACCGGTGATACTTTATACTCCTCAGACGGTGAAACGCCGTCACAGACGTCTGTTTCGGACAACAATTCTTCAGAAAATACAAAATTTACTCTTTATAATCTCGAAACAGGGACGACAGATGAGATTGAACTTATCCCTTTTCTCATCGGAAGTGCTGCCTGTGAAATGCCTGCATCCTACGAAAAGGAAGCAATCAAGGCTCAGATGATAGCCTGCCACAGTTATTATCTGTACTGTCAGGAAAATGATGTTCCCGATGACAGCATCAACCTAAGCTACGATGAAAGAAATATGCAGAAATATGCTTCAGCAGAAAGGCTGAAGGAATTCTGGGGAAATGGATTTGAGGAAAACTACAATATGTTTCTGCAATGTGCCGAAGATGTCAGAGATATTATTGTCACCTATAACGGCAATGCTGCACTTACCGCATACTATGCGGTTTCCTGCGGGACAACACAGTCCAGCGAAAAGGAATGGGGCACTCCCCTTGATTATCTTATTCCCGTTGAAAGTCCCTATGATGCACTGAGCGATGATTATCTGAAGATAAAAACCTATTCAGTTCAGGAAATGTATGACCGTTTTATGTTGAATTTTGCAGGACTTGAGCTGGATATGGAACATCCTGAAGAGTGGATAGGAGAAATAAACTATAACCAATCGGGATATGTGGATACTGTAAAGATAAATAAAAGCAAAATTCGCGGAAAAGATTTCCGCGAATACTTTGAACTTAAATCCTGCTGTTTTATGATTTTTTATCAGGACAACGCCTTTTCCATTGCTACCAAGGGCTACGGACACGGGGTGGGTATGTCCCAGTTCGGTGCCAACCGTCTTGCCATGGAAGGAAAGGATTTCAGAGAAATTCTACAGCACTATTATCCCGGAACCAAAACCGAATATGTATAACAGACCAAAAACGGTAAATTCTAATAATACAGTTCAGGATCTATTTTGAGACTTATCTGGTTTGGAAGATACTGTGAGTTAAGTATTTTTGTCTTGTAAGCCATAGGGGTCTCCCCTGTGGCTTTTTTAAATGCCTTGCACAGATAATTGTCACCTGAAAAACCTGTGCGGATTGCAATGGCATTGAGAGACATATTTGTTTCAACAAGCAGCTGTTTTACCGCTTCTATTCTTACATTGGAAAGATACTTGCCCGGAGTTATCCCCGTATATTTATAGAATTCACGCACAAGATGGCTTTTGGACACATTGAGATTTTCCGCCAGTTCCTCCACGCCGTAAACTCTGGAATAATTCTGTTTGATAAGGGAAACTGCCTGAGATACTATTTTTGATGCCACTGCACTTTTTTTATCGCTGCTGTTCAGGGTATTGATTATCTCAAAGGCAATATTGCACAGATAGTTTTCCGACACAAAATCGTAGTTTGTTGCAATCTGGATAATCTGCTGAGGCAGGAAAGGCGCAAAAACACCGCTGGTAACAAATGCACCTGTATATTCCCTGCAGAATTTCTGTGCGATTATACCGTCAATATTAAGCCCGAGTATATGTCCGTCCGCAATTACATCCAACGATACAGGACCTGTGGCATACACAATTTCCCCTGTGTTGACAGTTATGCTTTTATCCTGCCAGTGCACTATGCATCCGGCCGAAGACACCAGAAATATATTTATCCCGCTGTATTCATATTTTATTGTCTGTTCCCCTTTGATATCAACAGGGAATCTGCAATAACAATAATCCTGCAAATTCAGTGCCATGTTTCTACCTCATATCAATATTTTCCCATATTGCAACGATATGTCTGCATTTTCATTATATTATAAGGATAAAAAAATATCAATATTTTATTATTATAATAATGCTGTCTCCGCTTTTAGTAATTGTGAAAAAACAGAAAAACATTTTTCCGGTTCACTGTTTTTTCACACCACAGGCATATATTAGCTGTAAATGCATTTTAAAGGAGTGTGCTTTTTTGAATATACTTGTAACGCTTAACCAGGGATACATCAGGCCTTTGTGCACAATGCTTTATTCGCTGTCACTGGCCCATCCCGATACTGTGCTGGATGTTTATGTTATGAACAAGTCTTTTACCGATGATGATTACAGTTTTATTTATAAAAACATAAAATCGGAAAACATTATTCTGCACGACATAAAGGTTGATGACAGTATGCTGCGTGATGCACCTGTCACAGACAGATATCCCCTTGAAATGTACTACCGCATATTTGCCTCGAAATTTCTGCCCGAAAACCTTGATAAAATACTGTATCTTGACCCGGACCTTGTTGTTCTGAAAAATCTCAGTGAACTGTACAACACCGAACTTGCCGATAATTTTTACGCTGCAGCAAGCCATGTCAGCAGGCCGTTGCAGAAATTCAACGAAATACGCCTGCAGATGGATACAAAAGGCCCGTATATAAATTCCGGTGTTATGCTTATGAACCTGAAACTTCTGCGCAGAAAGCAGGATTTTGTCAGGGTTTTTGAATATATAGACAAAAACAAAAATATCCTGTTTCTGCCTGACCAGGATATAATAAGCGCCGTATACTCTGAAAAAATAATTACTGTGGACCCATACATCTACAATATGACCGAACGGATGCTACATTCTCCCAAAAGCATAAAAAACTGTATAGATGCAGAATGGGTGGACAAAAACAGTGCAATCATCCATTACTGCGGCAAGAATAAGCCCTGGAAAGACAATTATACCGGCTGTCTTGACAAATATTACAGATATTTTTCAGAAGGTACAGGCAGCAGATGATATTATCTGCATAGATGCATAAATATATCACAAAGGAACATAATATAACCGAACACAAAATATCCGTGGGAGGAAATTATGAAATTTTTTGTAAACGAAGATTGTATCGGCTGCGGTCTCTGCCCTTCAGTGTGCCCTGAAGTATTTTCCATGACAGATGACGGTGTAGCAAAAGCACTTGAAGCTGATGTAACAGACAGTACAGCAGCCTGTGCGCAGGAAGCTGCACAGCAGTGTCCTGTAAGTGCAATCGAACACAACTAAACAGATATACAATAAGCACCCATAAGATTTTCTGCACCGGAAAATCCTTAAGGGTGCTTATCTGTTTTATAAAGTACCCTTACAGAAACAATCAGGGGTCAACCGTTGTTGAACTTGCCCCGTTACCCTTTACCCTGCTGCACAGCTTTTCCCAGGTTGCACAGCCAACAATTCCGTCTCTTGTAAGGTTATAATCCCCCTGAAAATTCTGTACCGCACGATAGGTTGCAGGTCCGAAGCGTCCGTCCAGCCCTGCCGTGGAATAACCCAGAGTGTTGAGACAGTCCTGAAGAATCAATACATAACATCCGCGGGAATTAAGCCTGAGTGTATTATATCCCGTTGAACAGGCAGGACGGCCGTAACGGCGGTCAAAATGCACCCAGGTAGGTGTAAGGGAAAGAGGTTCCACATACCCCCAAAGACCCGAATCTCTTGCTACATTATAAATGCGCCTGCGCTGTGATGCAGAAAGTGCCTGCCCCACATCAAAACTTGTACCTGCATAATGCTGGCTCATAAGCCCGTGACCGCCTTCCCATATTCTTTTGAAGGCATAGCGGAAAGGTATAGGGCTGCCGTATGACGCTCTTGTCCTGTTCCACGCCTCCATAGCCTGCCGTGTTGTCCACAGAACAGTTGAATCTGATGAACCGCGGAATTCCCGCACCCTCATTGTTCCGTTTGTGTTGTATGGCATAAACTCGCTTTCTTCCCTGTAATATGTCTGCAGAATATTCTGTGCTGTATCATAAACAAATATCTTTGCCATATATATCTCCTTTCTTTTTAACAGTATATGAAAAACATTTGCTGGCTGTGCTTTCAGTGTATTCATTGTTAAAAAAATAACATCTTTGTAAATTTGTTGCAAAAAACTGTATACTGTTGAAAATAAAATGTTATTTGATATAATGATTATTAAGAATTATATATTAAACATTAATATAAATTTATTTATAAAGTTTAAAGGAGTTTTTACTATGGCTGGTTTAGGCAAAAAAACAGTAGAAGACATTAATGTTAAAGGTAAAAAATGTATCGTTCGCTGTGACTTCAATGTTCCTGTAAAAGACGGTGTTATCACAGACGACAAACGCATCCGCGAAGCTCTCAAAACAGTTAAATATCTTAAAGAAAACGGCGCAAAAATCATTCTCTGCAGCCATATGGGCAGACCAAAGGGCGAATTCAATATGAAATATTCTCTCGCTCCTGTTGCTGAAAGAATCAGTGAACTTATGGAATGTCCTGTTGTTATGGCAACAGATGTTATCGGTGAAGACGCAAAAGCTAAAGCTGCTGCTCTTGGTGAAGGCGAAATTCTCCTTCTTGAAAACCTCCGTTTCCACAAGGAAGAAGAAAAGAACGCACCTGAATTTGCAAAAGCACTGGCTGACTTTGCAGAAATCTATGTAAATGATGCTTTCGGCACAGCACACCGTGCACACGCTTCTACAGCGGGTATCGCTGACTATCTCCCTGCAGTTTGCGGTTACCTTATCCAGAAAGAAATCGATGTTATGGGCAAAGCTCTCAACGACCCTGCAAGACCATTTGTTGCTATCCTTGGCGGCGCTAAAGTAAGTGACAAAATCGGCGTTATCGAAAACCTCATCGACAAAGTTGACAGCCTTGTTATCGGCGGCGGTATGGCTTACACATTCTTCAAAGCCAAAGGCTGGACAGTAGGCAATTCTATCTGTGAAGATGACAAAGTTGAACTTGCAAAAGAACTTATGGCAAAAGCAGAAGCAAAAGGTGTAAAAATGCTTCTCCCTGTTGACACTGTTGTTGGCAAAGAATTCAAAGAAGACACAGAATATATGACAGTTGATTCCAGTGAAATTCCTGACGGCTGGCAGGGCCTTGATATCGGTCCTAAATCCGTTGAACTTTTCAGTGATGCAATCAAAAACGCAGAAACAGTTGTATGGAACGGTCCTATGGGTGTATTTGAATTTGAAGCATTTGCAGTTGGCACAAAAGCAATAGCAAAAGCTGTTGCTGAAAGCGGCGCAATCTCCATTATCGGCGGCGGTGACTCTGCAGCAGCAGTTGAACTTCTCGGCTATGCTGACAAGATGACACACATCTCCACAGGCGGCGGTGCTTCCCTTGAATTCCTTGAAGGTCTTGAACTTCCAGGCATCGCAGCACTCAACGACAAAGAATAATAAAAATTATAATATAGCGGCAGACATTTCCCCTGCCGCTATTATTTGCTTAATATAAGCAAAGGTTAGGAGTATATTATGGACAAATCCAAAAGACAGGTTGTTATTGCAGGCAACTGGAAAATGAACAAAAACGCTGCAGAAACAAAAGCTCTTATCGGCGAAATGAAAGAAATTATCAGTGATGCTGACTGCAAAGTATTGCTTTGCGTTCCTGCAATCAATATCGGTGCTGCAGCTGAAGCTGCTGAAGGCAGTGTTATCGAAATCGGCGCACAGAACTGTCACTGGGCTCAGAGCGGTGCTTTTACAGGCGAAATCAGCGCAGATATGCTGAAATCCTTCGGCATTAAATACGCTATAATCGGTCACAGCGAAAGAAGACAGTACTTTGGCGAAACAGACAAAACTGTAAATATGCGTGCTCTCGCCTGCCACGAAAACGGTATCACACCAATTATCTGTGTAGGCGAAAATCTGGAAGAAAGAGAAAAAGACATCACCAAAGATGTTATCAAGACACAGGTTACAGAAGGTCTTGCAAACTTTACAAAACAGCAGCTTCACAATACAATCATCGCTTACGAACCTGTTTGGGCAATCGGTACTGGCAAAACAGCAACTGCTCAGCAGGCTGAAGAAGTTTGTGCTTACATCAGAGAATTGCTCGGTGAACTCTTCTGCCCAATGTGTGCACAGAAGGTTACAATCCAGTATGGCGGCAGCATGAACGCAGGCAACGCAAAAGAACTTCTCAGTATGCCAAACATTGACGGCGGCCTTATCGGCGGTGCTTCCCTTAAAGCAGCAGACTTCAACACAATTGTTGAAAGCGCAAAATAAGAGGTAATATAAATGAAAAAACCATTGGTACTTTGTATTATGGACGGTTACGCCTTCACCGACAGAACAGAAGGCAACGCAATCTATGCGGCAAAAACACCAAGACTTGATGAAATCTTTGCCAAATACCCTACTGTAACACTTGGCGCAAGCGGTATGAGCGTTGGCCTGCCTGACGGTCAGATGGGCAACAGCGAAGTTGGCCACACAAATATAGGTGCAGGCCGCATTGTTTATCAGGAACTTACAAGAATTACAAAATCCATCAAGGACGGCGATTTTTTTGCTAATGAAGCTATGACAAAAGCAATCCTCAAAGCAAAAGAAAACGACAAAGCTGTTCACATTATGGGGCTTATGAGTGACGGCGGCGTGCACAGTCACATTGAACACTGTCTTGCAGTTGTGGAAATGTGCAAGAGAATGGGCGTAGAAAAGGTATTTGTACACGCATTTATGGACGGCCGTGATGTAAGCCCTACAAGCGGTGCTGATTTTCTCCGTCAGCTGAATAAAGAAATGGCTGAAATCGGCGTTGGCAAAATCGGCACAGTACACGGCAGATTCTATATTATGGACCGTGACAAACGCTGGGACCGCGTTGAAACAGCATACAAAACACTGGTTTACGGCGAAGGCGAAGTTTGCTCTGATGCCGCAGCAAAGCTGGAAGAAAACTACAAAAACGAAGTTACAGACGAATTTACTGTGCCTTTTGTTGTAACACCTGACAGCAATATCAAGCAGGGCGACAGCGTGATTTTCTTCAACTTCCGTCCTGACCGTGCAAGAGAAATTACAAGAAGCCTTGTGGATACAGACTTTGACGGCTTTGCAAGAAAAGATACAAACCTTCTGCTGAACTATGTGTGCTTTACACAGTATGACGCAACAATGCCAAATGTTGATGTAGCATTTAAACCACAGAGCCTTGACAATACTTTGGGCGAATATCTTTCCAAAAACGGCAAAACACAGCTGAGAATTGCCGAAACAGAAAAATATGCCCATGTTACATTCTTCTTTAACGGCGGTGTTGAAGCAGTAAGTGAAGGCGAAGACAGAGCGCTTATCAATTCACCTAAAGTTGCAACATACGACCTTAAGCCTGAAATGAGTGCTTATGAAGTAACAGAGGAGATGCTCTCCCGTCTTGACAGCGGCAAATATGATGTGGTTATTCTCAACTTTGCAAACTGCGATATGGTTGGCCACACCGGTGTATTTGAAGCTGCTGTAAAAGCTGTTGAAACTGTTGACAAATGTGTGGGCAAGGTGCTTGACAAAACAATGGCTATGGGCGGTGTGCTCCTTTTGACAGCCGACCACGGCAACGCAGACAAACTGCTGGATGAAGACGGCAGCGTGTTTACTGCACACACAACAAACCCTGTTCCGTTTACTGTTTGCGGCTATGAATGCGCACTTCACGAAGATGGCGTGCTTGCAGATATTGCACCTACAATGCTGCAGATTCTCGGTCTGGAACAGCCAGAAGAAATGACAGGTAAATCACTTATTAAATAATCTGATTTAAATAAAAAATCCGACTCGGCAGAGTCGGATTTTTTTATTTATCAAACTTATCTTTGTCTCTCTGATAGCTGCGGATTTCTGACATTCCGAAAAGCAGATATACAACAGCGCACACAACATCGAAAAAAACTGGTCCATGGACGTTTCTCAACGCCATACTAAGCCATGCCCCTGCAAGTATTGTCCACATTATTGCACATATCCTATAGGTAATTTTTCTTTTATGGCGTGTTTTCATAGATATCACTCCTCTGTTTTCGGCATAAATATTTCCAAAGGCATTATTCTGTGCGGATACTGCGCTGTCACCTTGTCAATATGTGTGTAGTCGGCAAGGATAACCTGTTCCTGTCCGTTTGTGTACAGAACTGCAAAGCCGATTTTGCCCTGCTTCGCCTTTTCCCGCTGGTTTTCAAATATGTCCATATCAACATTGTTAAGTGCAATACGGATATATTTCATCCTTTCGTCGGCTATATGCAGACAGTGGTACAGCTTGCCTGTGCGGTCGGTGATTATGCGGTCCTTTGCCATTTCATCACGCAGCTGTGCTTTGTCAACACCATTTAACAATGATAAATATTCAAGCATTGCAGCTGTATAGGTGTCAAGTGACGGTGACTGCATACCAATTTTGTCGCAGTATTCTCCCATTCCGCAGAAAAGGCTGTATGGCGACATATTTGTTACATTCAGTACATATTTTAATGTGTTCGGAAAACGGTTTGAATTATAAATTCTTTCAACCGCATCTTCAGCAAGTTTAAGCTTTAGCAAATCACCATAACCGATATAATTGTTGCAGATAACCTGATACGGCGGATATGACCAATATTTATATCCGTGCTTTTCCTTTTCTGCTTCAAGAGGTGATCCGTTGAGCAGTTTTAAGAAACCAAGCTGGATAACTTCGGCACCGATTTCAAAGGCAAGGTCAAAACCTTCTGTAAAACTTGTGTAATCTTCGTAAGGCAGGCCTGCGATAAGGTCTATATGCAGATGAATATTCTTCATCTGTGCAATTTCCTTGAGATTATGCACCAGGCGTTCTATGTTATGGCGGCGGTCAACTGCTTTAAGAGTCTGCGGATTAAAGGACTGCAGCCCTGCTTCAAACTGGAACAGCCCTTTAGGCATTGTCTTCAGATAATCCAGTGTTTCCTGTGTGAACAGGTCAGCTTCCACTTCGCAGTGGAAAACCACATTTTCAGGTATATTGCCCAAAGTGCGCTGTGTGTAGATAAATTCAAAAATTTCCCTCGCTCTTTTATCATTGCAGTTAAAGGTACGGTCCACAAATTTAACAGTCTGTGTGCCGCAGTTTGCAAGTTTAAGAATATTCTGCTTCGAAACATCCATATCGAAAAAGCGCACATTTTCATCCCTGCCCGACAGACAGAATGCGCAGTGGAACGGACAGCCTCGGCTGGTTTCAAGATAAACAATTCTGCCCTTTAAAGCATTAAAATATTCTTCTGAATAGGGATTGAAATATTCCGTTACAGGTGCCATAATCACCTTTTCTGCCACAGTAAAATCATTTTTCAGCAGATTTATAAATGCCTGTTCCCCTTCGCCCTTTATGATATAATCAACATCACAGATTTTAAACAGATGCTGTGCATCAAAGCCTGCTTCAGGGCCGCCGAAAAATATTTTAAGCTGCGGGTTGATTTTTTTAAGACATTCTGTGATTTTCTTTACATACTCAATATTCCAGATATAGCAGGAAAAACCTACCACATCAGGAGCAAGATTATATATATCGGCCACTATATCATCAATGTGGTTGTTTATGGTGCTTTCGTATACTTCCACTGTATGAGCTGTATCTGCAGCTTTTGCCGCAGAGTGAAGATACCACACACCAAGGGATGAGTGGATATATTTTGAATTTATACTTGCTAAAACGATTTTCATATTTTCCGCCTGTAAATTTTATTTTATATAAATTATTTTACCATAAATAGTGCTGTATTTAAAGCATACAAAAAGGAGAACTCACAGATTGTGTTCTCCTTTAGTGTTTTATTATTTATTTGTGGAACCAAAACCGCCCATACGCTGTGCTTCTGTGTTGCCGCTGTCTGCCACAAGGTAGTTGATAAACATACACTGTGCAATGCGGTCCCCTTCCCTGATAACATAATCGGTGGTGCCAAGGTTCATAAGATTTACACCAAGGTTGCCATCGTTGTCAGGATTGCCGTAATAGTCACATTCCACCCAGCCCTGACTGTTTGCCATCATTACAGGCTGTTTTCCCATAGAGGAACGCACATTGATAAGCAATGCTTCATCTGTGCCGAAATATGCTTTTACATCTGTCCATATAAGCAGTTTTTCCATCGGTCTGATAACAGCATCAACCGGTGAATAGATATCGTATGCAATTGCATATTTACTGCCGCGTGTAGGCAGTTTAATCTCTTTGTCAGGATGTTTGCGCTTTGCATCTGCTACAACTTCAAAACCTCTTGCCATTATTCTTTCTCCCATAAAACAATTCTGTTTTCATTCAATGTTTTCTGCACATCAATTATACGCTGGTTTGCGCTGCCGCGGAACAAAAGACGCATATCCTTCTGTGCTTCAATAAAAGGACCGTCCACAAGAACATCGATGTGCTTTACAATTTCCATCTGTTTTTCATTGAGATTTTCAAACACATAGCCTGTCCACAGCCAGATTGTTTTGCCTGTCTGTTCCTTGATAGCTTTTACTGTACGCAGCAAAGTATCATCATTCAGCTGGTCCAGCGGTTCACCGCCAAGAAAAGAAAATCCGCTGATATTTGAATTTTTGCCAAGGTCAATAAACTTCTGCATTTCTTCATCGGTAAATTCACTGCCGAAAGAAAAATCCTGATATTCCTTGTTGAAGCAGCCCGGACAGTTAAAATGACAGCCCGACACAAACAGGGTGGCTCTTATCCCCACTCCGTTTGCCACATCATATTTTCTTATCTGTGCATAGTTCATATTATAAATGCATTACTCTTTCTTTTATTTCCTGTGTTCTGCCTTCGTTCCAGTAGTTTTCACCAAGATAACCGCAGGTTCTTCGAACAACATTCATACGGGATTTGTCACGGTTGCCGCAGTTAGGGCAGTACCATTCAAGATTGTCATCACAGAGAATTTCGCCTTCATAGCCGCACTCCATACAGAAGTCCAGCTTTGTGTTCATCTCTGCATACTGTACATTTTCGTACATATATTTGATTAAGGTGAGAATAACATCCGGGTTCTGCGCAAGGTTCGGCAGTTCAACATAGCTGATTGCACCACCGGAAGAAATAGGATGGAACTGGCTTTCAAATTTAAGTTTACTGAATGCATCAATCTCTTCGCCTACAAACACATGATAGCTGTTTGTGAGATAGTTGCGGTCTGTGATACCCGGGATTCTGCCGAAACGGCGCTGGAGACATTTTGCAAAACGCTCTGTAAGGGATTCACTCGGTGTGCCGTAAAGGGCAAAGCCAAGGCCTGTTTCCTCTTTCCATTTCACGATGTGAGCTTTGAGATTTTTCATAATTTCAACGCCCAGCTTTTCACCTTCAGGTGTTGTGTGGCTCTTACCTATAAGTGCCATTACACATTCGTAAAGGCCGATGTAACCAAGAGTGATTGTTGCATAACCATTCTGAAGCAGCGGATAAATTGGTTCGTGTGGTTTGAGACGGGCAATTGCACCGTGCTGCCAGTGGATTGGAGAAACATCACTTGTAACATTTTTAAGTTTCTCGTAACGGAGCATAAGGCTTTCACGGCAGAGTTCAAGACGGTCTTCAAGGATTTTCCAGAATTTGTCCAGATCGCCCTGTGCGGAAAGGCCAACATCGGCAAGGTTAAGTGATGTAAGACCCATATTGAAACGGCCGTACCACTTGTATTCGCCTTCTGTATTGTTGATTGGTCCTTTATACGGAGAAAGCCATGCACGGCAGCCCATGCAGCCGAAAACATTGCCCTCATAATTCTGGCGCATATGTTTTGCACTGATAAAGTCAGGCATCATTCGTTTGGAAACGCATACTGATGCAAGCTGTGTGAGATGATAGTAAGGGCTGTCTTCACGAATATTGTTCTCGTCTGTTACATAGAGAAGTTTAGGAAAAGCAGGTGTAATCCAGGCGCCAACTTCATTTTTGATGCCCTGAATACGCTGACGGAGAACCTCTTCTATAAGCATAACGGTTTCTTTTTCGTATTCAGGATATTCGCTGATATACATAAACACACTGAGGAACGGGCTCTGGCCGTTGGATGTCTGCAGAGTATTTATCTGATACTGAATTGTCTGGATACCGCCCTTAACCTCTTCTTTCAGGCGGCGCTGAACGATTTTTTCCAGCTGTGCTTCGTTGTACATAAAGCCGTTTTCGTTCCATTCGATAACAAGGTCACGACGGATTTTTTCTTCGGAAATGCGCACAAACGGAGAAAGGTGTGCCAGACTCATTGTCTGCCCGCCAAACTGGCCTGAAGCAACCTGTGCAATAATCTGTGTTGCGATTGTACAGGCTGTGCGGAAAGTTTTTGGTTTTTCAATCATCTTGCCGTTGATAACTGTGCCGTTTTCCAGCATATCCTTAAGGTTGATAAGACAGCAGTTGAAGGACGGATTGAGGTAGTGGCCAAGGTCATGTATGTGGATAAGACCATTGTCGTGTGCCTGCGCAATATGCGGCGGCAGCATCATACGTTTTGCAACATCCTTTGATACTTCTTCTGCAACAAGGTCACGCTGTGTGGAGATAAGGTTTTCCTGCTTGTTGGAGTTTTCCATCAGGCTTTCCTTGTTTTCGCCGTTGATAAGGCCGATAACCTTATTGTCAATTGTGTTGCGCTGACGC
>JAFSCM010000142.1 GCA_017436765.1 Oscillospiraceae bacterium | reverse complement strand
TGGCTCTGCACACAGGTCCACGATTTTGCCGCTTTCCACGATAATCATACACTGACCTTCGTTGATGTTGATTACGGAACCGTTGGATATGATGTTGTCACTGCCCTTTGTATTGCTGCTTCTTCCTGAATTTCTCTTGTGTCCTTTTGCCATAAGTACATCTGCTGGCATGGAATCACAATAAAAATAATCCTTCCACTGATCTGCCAGTACGCCGCCTGCTGCGCCGAATGCTGCTTTTATAAGTCCCATAATAATCTCCTTTCATATTTTAAGAAAATATATTTAAATTTTTTATTTTATAAGTGTGAGTCTGCCGTCTATTTCGCGGTCAAGGTGTTGATGCGTTGAAAGAAATTCTTCAATTACATCTCTTGTGGAGGTAGTAATAACAGTCGGTGTCTTGATAGCTTCCACTTCGCTGTAAGGTACACCAAAGAAATCTGTAAAGTTGTTGAAGTGGAATTTCTGCAGACCTATGCGCAACAGTCTGTCGTCATCCAGGTCTTCGCCGTCAAATTTGAACTCCAGTATTTTGCTGTTAGGAATATCGTATACGATTTTTACGCGTTTTGACAGCTGGTAGAATTCGCAGTGTTCGCCTCTCCATACGCCGTCACGGAGCATAAACTGCATCATGCGCTTGAACTGTCCGCCTGTAACTGTAAGCATATATGTTGCATCGTCATAAGGGAAACATTCAACAAGATCCTGATATACCACCAAAGGTCCCATCTGTTCTGTTCGCACGCTGCCAGAGCCGAGGAGCATTACATCAAGACCAAGGCTTTCAGCCAGAGCATCTGAGAGAAGACCACCAAGTTCTGTTTCCTGTTCACGTTTAGGATGTGTCAGTTTTCTGCGGAAGCGTGTGATTGTTCTGCCGTATTTCTTGTCTGTTTCTGCTTTGTACCCGCCAAGAATTTTTTCTATATCAGGGTCGGTTGGGCAGGTATCGCTGTTGATTGGCACAGCCTGCCATTTCCAGCTTTCAACATTGTTGTTGTATGTATCAATTGTAAGGTCAAAGCGGCCTATCTGGTCTGTGCCTGTACCTGCCTGAACGATAAGGATATCGTTTACAACTGCAGGTTCTTCGATAAATGTGTGGCTGTGGCCGCCAACGATAATATCAACGCCCCAGGCAGGGTCAAGCTGTGCTGCAAGCTTTTTGTCTTCTTCAAAACCGATGTGGGTAAGAAGAACTGTAAGGTCGATGTCTGTTGCGTTGTATGCATTACAGATTTTACCAACTTCCTGTGCAGCTTCGTGAATATCAACAAAGGAGCCGATAACAGCTTCGCTTTTTGCCTGTGCCATAACTTCTTCTGTAAGAATACCGATAAACAGCACCTTCATACCGCCAACTTCCAGCACAATCTGTGGCTTGAACAGACGGGCATAGTTGGATTTGATAAACAGGTTGGCATTAATGATAGGGAATTTCGCACATTTTTCAAGAAACAGCAGATGAGCAATGCCGTAGTCAGTTTCATGGTTGCCAAGGGTAACTACATCAGGTGCAATGGCGTTCATAATTTCGATTGTACTTAAGCCCTTGAACTCTGAATCGATTACAGAACCGCGGAACATATCACCTGCAATGCAGTAAAGGGTGTTTGATTCTTCGCGTCTTACCTTGTCAATGTATCCGGACAGCATGCTTACACCGCCCACAAGGTTTGTGTCAACATCCATGGCTGTAAAGTCCCCGTGCATATCGTTGGAATGTAAAAGTGTGAGCTTTTTGTATCTGCTCATAATATTTCTCCTTTCGGGCATATATGTTAAAAAATCTAAAAATCGGCTACGGTGCTGTATCTACCGGTTCTCCTTTTTCCTGAAGGGCATTTGCACATTCGACACACATATCGATGTCATCGCAGATCATAAAGCAGCTGTCGCAGACAATGCTTTTGCATACAGGACAGAAGTTGAGATTCTTTTTTGCTTCATCTACAGCTTTAAGTGCTGCCAGTTGTTTTTCGCGTTGATAAAGTGCCGTGTACAGTATTTCCTTGGATTCACTGACTGTATTTTTTCCAGCCTTGGAAAATGAAACAGGTGTGCTGTTCCAGCTTTTGCCGCATACCGTACATTTAACGGAAAATGCGAACTGGTTTCTGTCTGATAAATCCAGCATATTGTTAATGATTGCTTCTCTCATCGCATTGCCTCCGTTTATGTCTTTTATAATTTATTTATATCATTCTTACAGATGCTTATCTATTACCCCATAGGGTTACTGTTTGGCTGTCAGGGTATAATTTTTGGGGTTAAACTGTGTTTTGGGTGCACATAAATGTATTTGAGAAGGATACAAGAGTGACGTGGCGAATAATAATCGGCAATTATGCAATTGAAAACAGGCATAATTACGGATATGCACATTTTTTATATGTTACGCCTATACTACCCTTAAAATTACCCTGCTTTTATCAAATATCACCCATTCAGCTAATTTAAATAAGTAATATTTTAATTCATAATATAATTAAAAAATGTTTATGCGAAAGATGGTGAAGCAATGGCGAGGGAAAGTAACAGCGAAATTTCTTCCCTCATAAATCTTTCAGAGGTTACCTCTGCTGCAGTTGTAACAATCCCTGTAAGCTATGAGGATTCACTTGAAAAAGCTGAAGCTGCAGTTAAGGAAGCTTTGACAGAACTGCCTGGCGAATATCCTGAAATCTTTAAAGATGTTCCTGTATACCGCGGTGTTGAAACACTGGCAGAAACACATATAGAACTTCAGGTACTGGCAAAAGTAAGCGAAGAAAACATCTATACAGCACGCAGAATTATGCAGCGAGAAATCAAAATATCCTTCGAAAAAGCAGGTATGGCAGTGCCTTGCCAGCCATAGCTGAAAATGAAAAATGAGCGCATCGTTTTTCTGATGCACTCATTGCAGATAAAAATAACAGACAAAAGGAGAGGAATATGAAAAAATTAAAGAAATTGTTTGCCGCTGTTATCTGTGCGGCGATGATACTGTCAATGTGCGCCTGTGGAGGCACACAGCCTGCCCCTGCACCATCTCCTGCCGAAACACCGGCAGCAGCAGGTGACAATTCAACTTTTTCATTAACATTTCTGGATGTAGGCCAGGGCGACGCTGCCCTTGTGGAATGTGACGGACACTATATGCTTATAGACGGCGGCAAAAAAAGTGATTCCCGCCTGATGTATACAGTGCTTAAAGAAGCAGAAGCAGAAAAACTGGACTATATTTTTGCAACTTCAGCAGCAGCAGACCATATAGGCGGTCTGGCAGGTGCGCTTAACTATGCTGCAGCAGATTTTACATTCTGTGCAGTCGATGACCACAACTCTGAAGAATTTGAAGATTTCAAAAAATATGCAGATAAAAACGGCGGCGGCATAGAAATACCTATGGAAAACAGCTTCTACCGTCTTGGAAGTGCTGACATTGAAATTGTCAGTGTGGATAAAGCTGCAGCCAATATTGTACTTAAGGTAATCTACGGTGACACATCCTTCCTCTTTACAGGGGATATGGACGAAGTGGGCGAAAAAGCACTTATAGACAGTGATGCGGCCATTACCTCCACAGTGCTTAAAGCAGCAAACTACGGCGGCAGTCAGTCTTCATCTGCAGATTTTCTGCGCAGGGTTTCTCCAAAATATGCGGTTATTTCCGCAGGCAAGGAAAATGACAAAGGCTATCCTCACAAGGAATTGCTTACCTTGCTGGACTTTGCATCGGTAGGTTTGTACCGTACAGACATGCACGGTGACATTGTATGTACTTCTGACGGCGAAAAACTGCAGTTCCGTACCGAAAAGGCGGCAGATGCAGCAAAAATATATAACGAGGGTACAGCGGCAGAGGTTGCACCGCCAAAGGTAACACCTGAACCTGAAGCCACAAAACAGCCGGAAGCAACAGCGGCACCTACAGCGGCAGCCAAACCGACCGAAGCACCAACTCCGGCTCCCACAGCCAAACCAACACCAAAGCCTACACCGAAACCAACACCTACACCTAAACCTGCTGAAGTAAAACCTGGCAAACAGCCGGCACTTGAAAGTCCGTTCAGTGTTGATGAACTGTATGAAGCAAACCTTATGACAGTTATTACAGCAAACCATGATACAGCGCAGACCGAGAGCTACTTTATGGGAACAACATACTATGACGGCACATTCCTGGTGGACGGCAGCATTGCCAAACTGAATACATATATTTATGATTCGGGCGCAGCAAGCTACAACGGCTGGTACAACGGTTACACATTCTATGTAAACCACCTTGGCAGACCTGTACAGACGGTGTATGTAGAGGCATTTGACGGTGACCAGTACTATCCTTACCAGATGGACCTTGCCACATACTTTATGAATCACGAGGAAGTAAAATTCAAGGGCAAAAAAGGCAATGACTATATCTATCAGATAAATACATATCCGTCCGAATACACAGTAACGGTTGACGGCAAGACCAAAGCCATAAAAGAAATTGAATTTGACGGGCAGAGCGTTGTTTATACATATGGTCAGCGCGTGCCTGGTCAGGATCTGCTGGACGCATGGTATGGTGGCCTCAAGGGTATTTATGTTTCTGCAGATATCTACGACGGCAGCCAGCATCAGCACCTTGAGAGAATGTTTTATGTTCCGCTCAACTGGGAACTGGAAGTTTCCAGCCTTGGTGCAGGTGTAAATGTATATCTTGACAAAAACTACACTGTACCGTACACCTATCCCGGCGACGGTGTAAGCTGTGAACTTTATGTTACAAATGCGGTGGGATAATTTGTAGCTGTATACAGGGCGGTGAATCAATGAAAGTTACAAAAATTATAAAAATAATATTGATTGTGCTGCTTGCGGCAGTAATAGTTTTAGCGGGAGTTAGTATGTTCTTTAAATTTTTTGGAAAAAAACATATTCTGGATGGTCCGGGAATGATAAACACCCGTGAGGGTGAACTTACGGGGCTGTACTACAGCTGTGGCGGAGGTATGGACGGTGAATACACTATGTACCGTCTTACAGAGCAGGCGGACAGAACTGTACTGCTGGAATACGCGTACTGTCCTGCGCCGAGCGATGAAACGGTGGAAATCAGCAAAACTCTGCCGGAGAGCACGCTGGACCCTTTCAGACTTATCTGCCGCGATACACGGTGTCTTATAATGGCAGATTACGGCAAACCACGGGAAGTGCAGATGCTGGATGCTGCGGTGACAAATATCAGCTTTTATCTTGGTAAAGAGAAAGTATGTATATATGGAACCTATGACTATCCCGAAAGCTGCAACAGTCTGTTCAGCGATGTTCTTGCTCAGCTGGAAAAGCTGGCTGAAACGGAAGAATAACACAGAATAATATATCTGAATATATGCAATATATGGCGAAAGGAGAAAAATATGGCTTTTCTTGATAACTTAAAACGACAGGCAGAAAGAAAACTTAAACAGACCGCACAGGATGCACTGAAAAAAGGAATAAACAAAGCAGCGACAAACATCGGCAACAAAAGCGAAAGGATTGTTATAGGTCAGATGCCGCAGAATCTTGAACAGTTCAAGGCGCTGCCGCAGGCGGCTATGGATACACCTTTCAAAACAGCGGCTCTTGCCGTTGTGGCACTCTGCCAGTATCCGAAAGACAGGCAGCTTTGTTTTGATATGCTGGAATATATCAAAGGCCCTGCAGGCTTAAGCGGTATGGATAAACAGTTTATCAACGACAGATTTATGGACAAAGACTATGTGCCGCGCAGCTATTTTGAAGGCGCAAAACCTGAAAATGACTATAAGCCGGCAGAACCATATACAATCATTGTAAGTGAAAATCCATACTCATATCAGAACGAAGGCTATGCAACACTTTATATTGCATCAGGCGGTGCTGACAGCCCGCGTCAGGTTCAGATGAGAAAAGCAAAGGACGGCAAATGGTATCTGTGGGAACAGTTCTTGCTTTCAGATATCCGTAAACCTGAAAGTGCAGACCCCTGGGCATAAAACTATATAAAACAGAGCACATAATCGAAAGGAAGCGGGAACAGTGAAAAAATTTGTCATATATATACTGTCGGTGGTTTTGGCACTGTCTCTCTGCTCCTGCAGCGGAGGTACAGATTACCCCGATATATCAATAGATTCTTCGGGGACGGAAACTGACAGAACCCTGCCGCAGACTGCCCCTGCAGAAAAGCCTGTAAAATTTGAAGTGAAATTTGATGAAAATGAAGTTTTTACAGATGAAACTGCAGAACGGGCTGCGGAATATATTGACCCGTACATAAAACAGGCAGTTGCTATGCTGAACACGGTGGGAGAGCATGAACGCAGGTTTGATGTTCTGGAGTGCGATTATTCACAGCGCCCCAAAAAACGCGATGAATTAACCGACCCGCTTACACTGTACATCTACGACACCATCCTTGAAAGAACACTGAACTATGATGATTATTATTTCAATGAGGACGACTATGATACAGAGTTCTTTTTTTGTAATCTGGTGGATGCAACAGACGCGCTTGATATGGATTACAGACAGCTTGGCCTTTATACTGATACACAGATGGACTGGAAAACCTACGAGGATGGCTATTATATGCCCGGTGACTGGCTTAACGATATAACCGATGACCGTGAAGCTGTAAAGGCAGAGGTGGATTACTACTATGCTGTGGTGAACCGAGTAGTCGAAAAGATGCCCGAAAATATGACCAATTATGACAAATGCTGTTATTTTGCCTTTGTTATAGCATCGGTTACCGAATATGACCGGGAGTTTGTTACCCTTGCAGACCCATATCCTGCCTATGCTGCATTTATAGAGCAAAGCTGTGTATGTAAGGGATATGCCGAAGCTTTTTATGAACTTTGCAAGCAGGTAGGAATATCCTGCTGGTGCTGCAGCGGCACTACCATTAACGGTGACCACGCATGGAACCGGATAGAAACATCAGAAGGATATGTGTATCTGGATGTAACCTGGTATGATGACCCGGAAATCAGTGACCATTACCGTGACGGCTGGTTTATATATCTGTTTATGACAGAAGATGAACTGGCGGATGCGGGACATATTGTGGAAAGAATATGGTAGTAAAGACAAATATGTCGCTGTATGCGAATACAAAATATTGCCCAGTCGCTGCGTTGCCTGTATGGATATGAATACAGAATATTACCTGTGGAAAACAAAATAAAGATAATCGCATATTAAAAAGCTGTCTCGCTTAAAAGCGAGGCAGCTTTTTGTTTGAAAATATTAAACTTTTTACAGAATATTTTTACATATCAGCCTGTTTTATAATTACAGGTTCAGAATTCTGCATCAGCACCACCAAATCAGATATTTCGAAAATTCTTCTGTTAAGATAATTTATGCCTTCAATATATTCCTGTGTTTCCTTGTCATATCCGTCAGCAGATAATCCCGATATATTTACACAGATAAGGGTTCTGCATTTTCTGGCAACGGCAAGTATCTCCTCAAATGCATCGTCAGCGGTTTTGCTGTATCTGAAGATACCGTTGGCCAGCAGGTTTGAAACATCTTCCAGCAGAACGACATCATACGGAGTTACGGATATTTCACTTAATTTAAACGGCATTTCATAAACAGTGAAATTTTTGTCCTGACGCTGTTTTTTGTGCTTTTCAATCCTTGCAAGATTGTCTTCAGTACAGGGAACCATTGTTGCTATATATACAGGGGAAGATGAAAGTTCTGATGCCAGCTTTTCGGCATATAAACTTTTGCCGCTGCTGTTTTTGCCCAGTATCAGTTGGATTTCCATTTCTTATAAGCCTCCACTTTGATATCTGTAAATCTTGCAGCATTTCTGTACACAGTATCTGCCATATCAAGCAAAGGCATAAGTGCTACGGCACCTGTGCCTTCACCAAGGCGCATATCGCCGTGAATAATAGGAGCAAATCCAAGTTCGTCCATAAGCATCATCCCTGCAGGTTCTGCGGTAATATGGCTTGGTATAATATATCCTTTTACATTGCTGCACAGGCGCACAGCACACAGTGCGGCCACACCGGATATAAACCCGTCCATTATTACAGGAATGTTATAAAGCGCACCGCCTAAAAATATACCTGTCATACCTGCAATATCAAATCCGCCTACCTTTGAAAGTACATCAATAATATCGTTTTTATCAGGTTTATTGGTTTTGATTGCTGTTGTTATTGCGTTCTGTTTTCTGATAAGACCATTGTCGGAAAGTCCTGAACCTCTGCCTGTAACATCAGCTGCAGGTTTGTCCATAAGCACTGCAAGAACGGCACTGGATGTTGTGGTATTACCGATCCCGGCTTCACCTGTGGCAATCAGGTTGTATCCTTCATTTTTTCTGTCAGCAACCAGCTTTATTCCTGTCATAATGGCCTTTTCTGCCTGTTCTCTTGTCATAGCAGGTCCCTGTGTCATATCGCGGGTTCCGTCTGCAATACGGCAGTCTGCAAGGCCTTCAACCTTGTCAACCATACCCATATCGACAGCAAAAACATCAGCACCTGCAGCTGCTGCCATACAGCTTACGCTGGTTGTACATCTTACAAGGGATTTAGCTATTGCTGTTGTTACATCGTGGGTACTCTGTGCAACATTCTGTGCAAGAACGCCGTTGTCAGCGCACAGTACAATTACACATTTTTTGGAAATGTCCACATCTGCACTTTTCTGGGCAGCGGCAATATGTGCAAGCAGTGTTTCAAGCTTGCCAAGACTGCCTACAGGTTTTGCAATGTGGTCAAAGCGGAAGATACACTCATCATAAGCGTTGGTATCCGCAGGTTTTATATTATTTATTATTTCATTCATTTTCATAGTGCCTCGGGGTTATAAGAATTAATTACAATAATATGTTTTTAGTTTAAAACTTTCTTTTCTTATTGTCAACAGTGGGATAATAGTGATAAAATATAGAAAAATTATTTTATCATTAGCGGAGGGCATAGTGTGAAAAAATATATTACGGCATTTGCAATGACACAGTCTATGTTCTGTTCAATACCTTTTCCTTTTTCGGAATGGGACGAAGATGCGCGTCCGTATATGCTGGTTTTTCTGCCCGCAGTAGGGCTGGAAATAGGGGTGCTGTGGTTTTTATGCCATAAGATTCTTACAGGCATACCACTGCCGCAGCCAATGTATGCACTTATTATGAGTATCCTTCCTTTTCTGCTTACAGGGTTTATCCATCTTGACGGATTTATGGATGTGACAGATGCGGTTATGTCCTGCAGGGATATTGAAAAGCGCCGTGCAATACTTAAAGATTCACATGTGGGCTCTTTTGCCGTGGTATGGTGTGTTATACTGTTTATGACAGTTTTTGCGTCATTTTTATCGGCAGAAAATACTGCGTCAGCTTTGCCGCTTATATTTATACCTGTCATAAGCAGAATAGGTTCAGCTCTGGCGGTAACAAATCTTGCATCAATGTCCACAAGCCAGTATTCAAAGGTTAAATCGCCAAAATCACATAATATTGTTCTGATAATTTTTATGGTGCTGTCATTTGCACTGACATATATTTTTTCAGGCAGATATGTTGCGTGCCTTGCAGTACAGGCGGTTGTTTACGGATACACTCTCAGGAAGAATTATAAGTCTCTTGAGGGAATGAACGGTGATATATCCGGATTTTGCATAACAGCCAGCGAAGCGGCAGCGGTTGCGGCGTGGGCTGTTTTACAGGTGACAATATGAAGCTTTATCTTATACGCCACGGAAAAACACAGGCAAATGAACAGCATCTTTACTGCGGTTCCACAGATATCGGTTTGTCGGCAAAAGGAATTGAAGAACTTGAAAAAAAACATTATATCCTGCCTGATGACTGCCGTTTTATCACAAGCGGTATGAAACGCACCGTACAGACCCTTGAAATTCTGTTCGGGAAAAGAGATTACACAGCTGATGAACGGTTCAGGGAGATAGATTTCGGTGTTTTTGAGATGAAGAGCTATGAACAGCTCAAAGACTGCAGAGAATACAAAGAATGGATAAGCGGAGATAATGAAAACAATATTCCTCCCCGCGGCGAAAGCGGAAATATGGTCAGGGAAAGGGTTATACCTGCAGTAAAAGAAATACTGGAAAGCAGTTCAGATACAGCGATAATTTCACACGGAGGGGTTATTGCCATAATTATGGAGTATCTTTTTCCGGATGAAGGAAAAAACAGATATCAGTGGCAGCCAAAGCAGGGATGCGGGTATGTGGTTGAAAACGGAAAATACAGCATTATAGAATAAAATAAAGGGCATTCTGATTTTTGTATCGGAATGCCCTTTGGTATATATTTAATTTTCTGATTTTGCCATAAATGCTTCAATTTCTTCAACAGTTTTGGGGATGCCGCCGCTCAATACTTCACAGCCGTCTTTTGTAACGAGAATGGTATCTTCAATTCTGATGCCCAGTTTTTCATCGTCAAAGTAGAGGCCAGGTTCAAGTGTGAACATCATATCTTCTGCCAGTACGATATCATTGTAGTCGCCGACATCGTGCACATCAAGACCGATAAAGTGTCCGCTGCCGTGCATATAGTGTTTGTTTATGTCTTCTTCTTTTTCGATATAACCTATTTTAACAAGTTCTTCAGCCATAACCTTTTTGCTTATCTGCTGAAGTTCGCTTTTGAGCTGGCCGGGTTTGGAAAGGCTTTCGGCAACTTCCAGACCTTTGAGTACAACATTGTAAAGCATCTTCTGTTTTTCGGTAAATCTGCCGTTTACAGGGTATGTACGGGAAACATCGGTACAGTACAGATCCCACTGTGCACCAAGGTCAAACAGAATCATTTCGCCGTCCTTGGTTTCGGTATCGTTGTGGTCATAGTGCATAATGCAGGCGTTTTTGCCTGTTGCAGCAATAGTGGTAAAAGCAGGGAATTTGCAGCCGTGTTTTTTCAGTACAAAATCATAATATGCTTCGATATGGCTTTCTGTCATACCTGGCTTCATATTTGCAAGAATATTTTTTACAGCTTCTTCGGTAATTGCGGCAGCCTTGCGGTGTGCAGCAATTTCAGTAGCATCCTTTACAGAGCGCATTTTGCATACTGTGTGATATGCATTGCGGATTGTGAGGAAAGGATATATTTCTTTCAGACGGTTGGCACGCTTCTGTGCTTCGTTTGCAGGATAGTTCATATTGTGTCTTGCAAGGTCGATATATACTGTCTGAACATCGTTGTAGAACATCATACGGGAAATAAAGCTGTCCCAGTTTTTGTTTGGAACAAGGCTTGCAATGCCTGTTTCGGTTTTGATTTCTTCTGCATCAAATCTTGTGCCTATCCAGCGCAGTTCCTTTTCTGTAGGAATGTGCATAAACAGTGTTTCGCTTACAGTGCCGTTGATTTTGGAGATAACAAGTGTTGCGTCAACATCCTTGCGGCCTGTGAGGTATACAAAGTTTCTGCATGGCTGGAAAATGTAGTTGGCATCATCTGTGGATTCAACCATATTTCCGCTGCATACAAAATAGAAAGAATTGTCCGCCATTGTTTCGGCAAGGCGTTTTCTGCGGTTTGCATAAAATTCTGTATTGGACATTTTTTATCCTCCTATAAACAGGTATATTTTATCCGATAATATCGATTACTTCTCCGATAAACATTGTGTGCGGTGCTTCTTCAAGATAATATTTTTCAATGGCTTCGGCAGGCATTGTATCCATCACCATATCCTGACGGTAAATCTTTTTGCAGAGAAGCGTTGTTTTTGCCTGTGCAAAGGTAACACTTTCACCTGCACTGACAGCAGTAAAACCAACTTCGGCTACTTTGTCGCCGTCACGCCCTGATTTTGTACCGAGAAGGGAGAGGGCACTGCGGTATTCTTCGCCATAAAAGCTCACAGTAAAGTAGTCATTTGCATCCATAAAGCTGTGTGTGTAACGGCAGGGTTTAACATATACAGTGCAAACAGGTTTGCGCCACAATGTGCCAAAACCGCCCCAGCCGATAGTCATAGTGTTGTATTTTTCCATAGTTCCTGCGGTAACAAGTGCCCAGTCTTTCTGGAAAATGCTCAAAGATGTATCAAGAAATTTTTTCATGCATATACCCTCCGGCAAAATATATATTTCTGTTTCGTATTACATATTAGCACTAAATTTTATCAAAATCAATAATATGCTTTATGTATAAAAAAGATAAAAGCCCTGTGGATTTTCACAGGGCTTTCGGATATTAAATATAAATTTATTTCTTGTCTTTGAAATAATCCTTTGTGATGCTGCAAACAACACCGGAAAGGAACAGCAGGGCAATCAAGTTAGGAATTGCCATCATACCGTTGAGTGTGTCAGCGATGTCCCACATAAGTGTGCCGCTGCCTGTTGCACCAACAATACAGAAAAGGATAAATACAGCTTTATATGCAATGTCAAATGCTTTGCTGTTGTTTGTGATATAACCCCAGCAGCGTTCGCCGTAGTATGCCCAGCTGAGAATTGTGGAAAGGGCAAAGAACAGAAGGCTTATCTGAATTATTGTGCCGCCAAGTGTACCAGGCAGGATAGAGTTGAACGCATAAACTGCAGCTGCACCTTTTGATGCATAGGCACCAAGTGCGTCAGCGCCAAGTTCCATACCGGAAAGCAGAACTGCCATAGCTGTAATTGTACAGATAACAATAGTATCAATAAATACTTCAAATACACCCCAGATTGCCTGTTCAGCAGGGTCTTCTGTGGAAGATGCTGCGTGAGCGATTGGAGCGGAACCAAGACCTGCTTCGTTTGAGAATACACCGCGTGCAAAGCCCTGTTTCATAGCAACCATAATCGCATAGCCAAATACACCGCCGCCAACAGCTTCAAAGCTGAATGCAGATGTTACGATGTTGGCAAGAACAGCAGGAACATCACCAATGCGCATAACGATAACAGCAATACCTGCTATAATGTAGAACAAAGCCATAAATGGTACAAGATAGCTTGTAACCTGACCTATTCTTTTTACACCGCCATAAAGAACAAATGCAATTATAATGGCGAGAATAATACCTGTAACAAGCGGGCTGAGACCGATAAGGCCGTTCATAGCACCTGCAATTTCGCTGGACTGTGCAATGTTGCCGATACCGAAAGAAGCAAGACCGCCGAGAACAGCAAAGATAACAGCCAGAGGTTTCCAGTTTTTGCCAAGACCGTTTTCTATGTAGTACATAGGGCCGCCCTTATGAACACCGTTTTCGTCTGTTACACGGTATTTCATAGCAAGTGCAATTTCAGCATATTTTGTGCACATACCAAAAAATGCGGAAACCCACATCCAGAAAACAGCACCAGGGCCGCCAACAAAGATAGCACCTGTTACACCTGCAATGTTACCTGTACCTACTGTACCTGCAAGAGCAGTTGTAACAGCCTGAAAAGGTGTAAGGTTGTTGCCCTGTTTATCTTCTTTTTTGGTGAAGATTGTGCCCACAGTGTTTTTAATTATATATCCAAACCATCTGACCTGGATAAATCCTGTTTTGAAAGTGAGGAAAACGCCTGTGCCAACCAGTAAAGCCAGCATAACAGGACCCCAGACAAAACTGTTGATTGCGCCGTTGATTTTAGTAATCATTTCTAACATAAAATTAATCTCCCTTGTTTTTGTTTTAAACAATCAAATATCCCAAAATAAAAAATGAGAAATTAGGCATACGATGCGGAACTTCTCAAAATGGAAAACCTGTCATAAACAAAAGTATAATTATCAGGAACTTTTGTTTATAAACAGATGTCTCTGTCCTTTTGCCTGAGAGATTACGACAGTATATCGTTTGCACCTTCGGCCCCCGCAACAAAAAAACGGGCGTCTCCAGAGTACCATCAACCTGCAGTCCTTATTACCTGAGAGTGTTATTCCTTCGGTAGATTAAAAAATCTTTTCCTGCAGACATCATATGGATGTATTCAATTGTTTATTTGCTGATAATTATACAATATATTGTATGTGAAAATCAAGATTAAATGCCTATATTGATACAAAAATATATATCACAGAAGCGGGCATCTGTAATGAATACCCGCTTTTTTCAGAAATTATTTATTTATAATAAACAAAATGAAGAAATAATTTATTTACTATTTGCTTTTCGATTTTTGAGTTTGATAATTAAATGGATTACCAATACAACAATCAATACAACAGCGGTAATCGCTGCAAGTAAAATATATGTGAATTTATTTGCATTTTTAAACAGTTTTACAGGATTGAGACTGGAATATACAACCTTTCTTCCGTCTGCAGCCGCATACTGAGAGTCAACATCTCCACCCATATTTTCAAGGTATGAGGCTATGGCGTACCACTCCTTGAGCGGATTGCCGTTTTTATCTTTTATGACATAGCAGGAAAGCTCGTTCATATCTATGAGATTGCCGTACCTGTCCTTGGGTTCAATGGAAATAAGGCCAAAGGATGTTTCTTTTACGCTGCCCAGCATTTCACCGCAGTACATACCTGTTACCACATTGTAAAGCTTATCATCAATAATTTCCTCCAAAGTACCGTCTGCCTTTCTCAGCATGGCATAATCAACCTTGTTGAAGAGCATACGGCTGGTGTTGAAAGAATACTCAACACCGGAAGGGAACAGCTGGGCATTGCTCATAAGAGGCTGAACGGAAGCATCAATTTCCAGAACGGATTTAAGTTCTGCACCTGTAAGATATACCGAAACAAGTTCCCCTTCAGTGCCCACACCAAGCGATGCAGCGTTGAATACATCGGAAACGGTAACATTACCAACAGGCAGACTGTCACGGATAACACCTGCGGCGGTTACAGCCATATCAACTGTTTCGCCAAGTGTGTTTTCCGCTGCCCACCTGTAAGCATCGGAGAAGATATTGCCCAGTGTGGATTCGTGCTGTGTTGCATAAACTTCATCAACAGTATCAAATCTGTATCTGTTGTTTACCAGTACTTTATCAAAAGTCATATTGTATCTTGAAAGATAATCCCTTTCAACATCGGCTTTACAGCTTTCAACAAGCAAAGCGATTTCCTCATCTTCTTCAACACTGTCGTTGACAGGGATAAGTTCATAGCTGTCAAGGGACGAAGTTCCGTCTTCGGAAAAAGAAAGGTTTATAACGCCAAGATATCTGCCGTAATCGCCTGCAGATGCAATAACTGTATTGTTTACAATTACAGGTTCAGACAGCGTTGTATGTGTATGGCCTGAAATTATAACATCAATTCCTTCGACAGCTTTTGCAAGTTCGTAGTCTTCACCTTCGCCGTCATCTGTTCCGCAGTGGGAAAGGCATACGACAACAGGTTCCTTTCCGTATAATGCTTTACACTCTCCCACGGCTGCATTTACAGTTTTCTGTGCAGTTTCTATTGGGTCGGCAAGAACCATACCGCTGTTTGGCGCACAGTCATCAGCATCATACCCGAATATACCGAAAACGGCAAAATATATGCCGTTGCGTTCGATAATAGTGAAGTCTTTTACACCGTAATCCTCCAGAGCCTGCATATATGCGGCAGGGTTGGAAAGATTGTCACCTTTTACAGCAGGCAGGTAGTTGGCGTCGACAATCTGAGGCACATATTCACCGCCGGATTTTGCAGCATTAAGCATTGATATAAGCCCTGATGGCAGATAGTCAAATTCATGGTTGCCGAAGGTGGTTACATCATAGCCCATAGCTCCCATCATTTTCAGTTCCAGTGCACTTGTTGTGTATGCAGTCTGGAACAGTGAACCCATGGAAAAGTCACCGCCGTCAACCAGTATGGCGTCAGGGTGTTTTTCTTTCTGTTCATTGATAACTGTCATAAGACGGGCATATCCGCCGCAGGAATTGCCGTTTTCATCAGTAATAGGAAGAAAATGCGAGTGAAGGTCGTGTGTAAACAGTATTGTTGCATTTTCCGTTTCAGCAGCTGATGCTGAAATGGAGAAAAACAGCGATACGGCGGCAGCGATGAGACAAAGATAATTTAAAAGTCTTTTCATAGAAAAAATCCTCTTGTAATCTGAATGTGATTTATAAAATCTGACATTAATATATCATAAAAATACATATTAGTAAAACATATAATACACAGCTTGAAACTTTATTGTATGTATGGTTTAATTAACCTGAACATACTTTTCAAGGAGAGCAGATAATGGCAGAGTTGTATACAAAACAGAAGATTTATGAGTTCCTATGGCAAAAGGGAATAGCCTTTGAACGCCTGGAGCATGATGTGGTGTGTACTATGGAAGAAATGGACGCAGCAGGTATCACACAGAAGGGTACAGTATGCAAAAATCTGTTTCTGCGTGATGTAAAGGGCAAAATCCACTATCTTGTAACAGTGCCGGAAGAAAAGACGGTGGATCTCAGGGACCTTGCCGATCAGATAGGCAGTACAAAGCTGAGTTTCGGTTCAGCGGAACGGCTTATGAAATATCTTGGTGTAACCCAGGGCAGTGTTTCTCCTCTTGGTATTCTCAATGATGAAAGCGAAAGTGTAATTATGGTTTTTGACAGGGATCTGGTGGGAAATCCTGCTGTTGGAGTACACCCCAATGACAACACAGCTACAATCTGGCTTAATTTTAAAGACCTTAAAGAGATAGTAAAAAAACACGGAAATGAAATTTTGTTTGCTAAATTCACAAAATAAGCATATAATTTTCTTATTATATAATAAAAAATAAATCAGGAGACAAATTAATGGATTTAAGAACAGTAAAATTTATTCTGACAACAACATTTCTTGTAATTATCGCGGCACTGATAATAGGCTCATTCAGCAACAATCAGCTTCTCATTTACATAATGCTGGGTTTTTTTGTTATTTACGCATTGGTGTATCTTATAGGATGGAGATGTCCGGAATGCAAAAAACATCTTGGCAAACTGGTAGCACGCCAGTGTAAACACTGCGGTCACAGACTGGATGTGTAAACTGAAAACGGGGTTGTTTATCTGACTGCAACAAGCAGATAAAACCTCGTTTTTTATTTTATAATGTGGTATACTGTATTTAACAAACAGAAAAGGGCTGATACAATGCTTGATTTGAACAATCTTGAAAAATATAAAGAGAACAACCGCATAGAAGCCAAAGAGGCAGTTGGCGGACTGCCCCACAGTATATGGGAAACCTATTCAGCCTTTGCCAACACTCTGGGTGGCATTATTCTTTTGGGTGTGGCAGAGGCAGAGGACAAATCCCTTTATCCCGTTGACCTTGATGTGCCGGAAAAGCTGATAACAGAGTTCTGGGATATAGTCAACAACAGGGAATATGTAAGTGCCAATATTCTTTCGGATGAAGATGTGCAGATAAGAAGAGCGGACGGAAAAAGGGTTGTTGTCATTAAGGTGCCACAGGCAGCAGACTGCGAAAAACCTGTTTATATAGGAAAAGATGTCTTTCACGGCACCTATGTGCGCTGCGGAGAAGGGGATTACAGATGTACTCCCGAACAGGTGCATAAATTTACAGATAAAAACAGATTGTAGAGAGGTATTTATGGTAAAGGAACTGATACACGACCCCGTTTTTCTTGCAAAAAAAATCGGAAACAGCCACACAGGCGGATACAGAAATTGCAAAAGACCTGCTGGAAACTCTTATACATCATCAGGACGGATGTGTAGGCATGGCGGCAAATATGATAGGGGAACTGAAAAGGATAATTGCCTTTGACAACGACGGTGAATATATGGTTATGTTCAATCCTGTTATTGTAAAAAAATCAGAACCGTACGAAACAGAAGAAGGTTGTCTGTCTTTGCTGGGAGGCCCGAGAAAAACCAAAAGATATAAAAGCATAAAGGTTCAGTATCAGACAGAAGATTTTAAAATCCGCATAAAAACTTTCAAAGGTTTTCCGGCACAGATTATCCAGCACGAAATTGATCACTGTGATGGTGTTCTGATCTGATTTTAAGCAGAAGTGAGTGTATGATGCAGTTCATTTCTGCTTTTGTTTTTATGACGGATATTATGTTATTAAAAGGGTGAGGGAATATGCAGCGCAATGGTGGTATGACCAATGACAAACTTAAAATAATTGCGGCAGCGGCAATGCTGATTGACCATATAGGTGCATACCTGCTGCCGTCTGTGATGTTTTTAAGGATGATAGGCAGAATAGCCTTTCCTGTATTTGCATTTATGATAGCAGAGGGCTGTGAACACACTGAAAACAAAAAGAAATATTTCAGAAACATATTTGTCCTGGCTTTGCTGTGTCAGGTTGTGTTTTATCACTTCAAGCCGCCAACGCATATGCGTATACCTGTGACATTTCTTATTTCTGTCACAGTAATATTTTTATTGCAGAACTGTGCAGCAAAAATCTATGGGGAAAGCAGCAGGGCAGAAAAAGCGGTGTCGGTGCTGATACTGCTGCTGGCTGTTCTTGCGGTTGCCTGGATTAATGAGATACTTGTGATAGATTATGGTTTCTGGGGGTGTATGACGCCTGTTATGGTAAGTGCAGGGTATTATCTTGGTGGAACAGCAGGAAAAGACAGTGAAGAAAATATACTGTACAGAAAAATCGGCATGCTTGCTACAGCATTGATATTTGTATATAAAGTTTATGGCGGTGTGCAGATTTATGCTTTTCTTTCCATACCTCTGCTGGCAATGTATAACGGCAGAAGAGAAAATATTGTACCAAAATATTTTTTCTATGTGTTTTATCCCGTGCATCTTGCTGTAATATATGGAATACAGATTATATTGAAATAAAGCCTGATATTCACGGATATTGTAAAAATACTTTTGAATAAAACATTTGTAAAATATAAAAGACCGGCTGTATTGCAGACGGTCTTTTGCATATTTTATGTATTTTATTGTTTGTTGCTGAAATGTTCCTTTGTAAGTTTAAGAACAACAGGTGCCATAAGGAATACGGCTATAAGGTTAGGTACGGTCATAAAGCCGTTGAAAGTATCGGAGATACCCCAGATAAGGTCAAGGCTTACTGTCGCGCCAACAATGGAAATGAGTGAATATGCAATATAGAACACTTTTGTGATTTTATCGCCGAACAGGAATTCAACACATCGTGCGCCGTAAAGTCCCCAGCCGATGATGGTGGAAAATGCAAAGCAGCACATAGCAACGGCCGTAAAAATTGAAACCCAGTTGCCGTAAACCATAGTAAAGCCGGCAATTGTAAGTTCTGCGCCTGCAGCCTGACCGTATGTAATGTCAACACCGCTGAGAAGGATAACCATGGCAGTCATTGTACATACCACGATTGTATCCATAAAAACTTCAAAAATGCCGAACAAACCCTGTTTTACAGGATCACTTGTGTCAGCACAGGCGTGTGCGATGGAGCCAGTACCAAGACCTGCTTCGTTGGAGAAGATACCGCGGGAAACACCTTTTGTCATACTTGTAAACATACTGCCTACAACGCCGCCTGTTACAGCCTGCGGGTTGAAAGCCCCTGCAAATATGCTGCCAAAAACAGCAGGAAGCTTGCCTGCGTTCACAGCGATAAGACCGAGGGCGAGGACAACATAGAGCAGAGCCATAAACGGAACAAGTTTTTCTGCAACACTGCCGATTCTCTTGATACCACCGAAAAGAATAAGAAGAACAGCAAAGCAGATAACAATACCAATAAGCAGATTGAGAACATTAAGACTGCCTTCAGAAACTGTACCATAGTTGAGCAGTGCGCTGTCGATAGCAGATACAATGGTATTAACCTGTGTGGCATTACCTGTGCCGAAAACAGCGCAGGTACCGAAGAATGCATAAAGATAAGCAAGCCACATCCAGTTTTTGCCAAGACCGTTTTTGATGTAGTACATAGGGCCGCCGATATACTCGCCTTTTTTGTTGCGTTCACGGTAATGTACAGCAAGGGTAACTTCGCTGAACTTTGTACACATACCCAGCAAAGCGGAAACCCACATCCAGAATACAGCACCCGGACCGCCTATGGCAATAGCACCTGCAACACCTGCAATATTGCCTGTGCCTATTGTTGCTGCCAGTGCAGTACAAACAGCCTGGAAAGGTGTTATGGAACCGTCCTGTGCGGATTTTTTATCAAAAATTTTACCGATAGTGTTTTTTAATGCATAAGGGAATTTTCTAATCTGTATAAATCCTGTGCGTAAGCTGAGATACAGCCCTACACCTATGATACACACCATAGCAGGAACACCCCAGATAAAAGTGTTTAAAACATCATTTATAGACTTTATTGTTTCGTACATATATTTTCCTCTTTCAGATATACAGAGTCAGTAATCTGTATTATTAAACCATATTATTATGCCAAATAAAAAAATATATGTCAACATAATTAATTAATTTATATGCTTTTACATAATAAAAATAAGGAGGTGACGATGTGTCTGCTGACATACATATTGCTGTCATAAAGAGAAAAAACATCTGAAAATGATGATGAGTTCAATATTTTTGTTTTA
>JAFSCM010000015.1 GCA_017436765.1 Oscillospiraceae bacterium | reverse complement strand
GGGATATGGTTAATCAGTCCTTTGCAGGATTTATGAAACCTTTTGCAAAGCATATATATGCACTGGAAGCAAAATCAAACCCCGATACAGTAAAATTCAATGCTGTGGAGAGCCTTAAGGATACAAAGGTTAAGGCTCTTGTAATCCATTCTGCAGATGACCCTGTGGTTAAAAAAGAATGTCATTTTGATGTGCTGAAAAACGCTCTCAAAGATAAAGAAAATATCACTTTCTGGCTTGTGGAAGGCAAGGCACACAGCCCAAACTATACATATGATGCCGTAAAATACAAGGATGCATTCTTTGCAACACTTACAGAGAAACTGAAGAAAAAGCAGCTGGAAACAGAGGCGCAGAAAACAGAGTTTGTGGCTTCCTATGACTGGTGGAGTATGACACAGCAGGATATGGATGTGTGGAACAGAATCTTCGATTTTATTGAAAAATAGACGGTTATGCATACATAAGATTTAATTCACATATTATATTAATAACATTTCAATGCATAAAAAATACATATCCTGCAATAAAAATGTTAGTTAAATACACAAAAAACAGGCGTTTATTTGTCGCTTTTTGCAAAAAATTACAATAAGTTAACAATTTGTTCAAAAATGGTTGACGGGTATAAATGCCCGTGCTAAAATATAGAAAAAATTAAATCGCTTGATAGAGGCGCGGTACACATGAGTACTTTTCAGCAAGGTCAGGCAACCGCTGATAAGGAAAGGGAAGACCGCCGAAGCATTAAAGGTGGCCTGCACTTTTCTTGCTGGGCCGTCAGATAACATCTGCCGGACTGTCACAAGTTTATTTGTGAAGCGCTATCGTTGGCTGTTACTACTCATTCCGTTATTTTATAATTTGTATTTATTTTTATTTGGACGGAAAGAATTTGCACACTAATGGACCGCTTGACAAAGCGGTCTTAATTTTTTTATAGAAAGTAGAAAAAGTAAAAGAAAGGGTACACTACTATGAAAAAATTCTTATCTTTGATTCTCGCACTCGCTATGACAATGTCTCTTGTTGCTTGCGGTTCCTCCGAACCTGCACCAAGCGCAGAAAACAATGATGCTCCTGCAGATTTCCTCGTTGTTCCGGGCACAGAAGACGGCGTTCTCACAGTTGGTATGGAATGTCAGTACGCTCCATATAACTGGACACAGCTTACAGACGCTAACGGCGCTGTTGAAATTGCCAACAACCCAGGCGCATACGCAAACGGCTACGATGTAATGATTGCACAGAAAATCTGTGAAAAATACGGCTGGGAACTTGAAGTTATGGCTCTCGAATGGGGCGGCCTTACACCGGCTATCAATGCAGGCACAATCGACGTTGCTATCGCAGGTCAGTCCATGACAGCAGAAAGAATGGCAGAAGTTGATATGGCAGGCCCATACTACTATGCAGAAATCGTTTGCCTTACAACAAAAGACAACGCAAACGCAACAGCAAATTCCGTTGCAGTACTCACAGGCAACTGTACAGCACAGTCCGGTACAATCTGGTACAACTCCTGTCTCCCACAGGCAACACAGGCTTCCATCCAGGCAGCAGCAGAAACAGCACCAGCTATGATTATGGCTCTCGAAAGCGGCACAGCAGACTTTATCTGCACAGATATGCCAACAGCTACAGCAGCAGTTGCTAAAAACGACAATCTTGTAGTTCTCAACTTCACAGGTACAGACGGCGACTTCCAGTTTGCAGACGAAACAGAACGCGCTGAAAATGTAAACATCGGTGTTTCTGTTGTTAAAGGCAACACAGAACTTCAGAAAGCTCTCGGCGATGCTCTTGCAGAAATCGGCGCAGATGCATTCAACACAATTATGACACAGGCTATCGAAGTACAGCCGGAAGTTTAATCACTAAAATAATTTCTGATTTTATAATCAGTCTCGAAAGGATTTTGTAAGCAGTATGGATAAATTTGCAGAACTTATATCCGATGTGGGTTTGCTGTGGAGTACATACAGTTCCTTTTATCTCAAAGGTATCCGCAATACTCTCATTCTGGCAATTGTTGCCACACTTATCGGCTGTGTAATCGGCCTTATCTGCGGCATCCTCAACACAATTCCATATTCCAAAAACGACAACTTTGCAAAAAGAGCAGTTTTAAGAATTATCCGCATCGTTGTAAGAGTATATGTAGAGGTTTTCCGTGGCACTCCAATGGTGCTTCAGGCAGTATTCATCTACTTTGGTTTACCATACTTTACCGACGCACAGATGCAGTTCAAAGGCAACAGCGGTATGTGGATTGCTTCCATCATCGTTGTTTCAATTAACACAGGCGCATATATGGCAGAAAGTGTCCGCGGCGGTATTATGTCCATCGACGCAGGTCAGACCGAAGGTGCAAAGGCAATCGGCATGACACATCTGCAGACAATGCTCTATGTTATCCTGCCGCAGGCTGTGCGCAACATCATCCCGCAGATAGGCAACAACTTTATCATCAACATCAAGGATACATCTGTAATGTTCGTTATCGGCTTTATCGATTTCTTTGCACAGCACAGAAATATCATCGGTGTAAACAATATGAGTTTCCAGTCTGCAACCATCGAAATGATAGGCTATCTCTGCCTTACACTTATCGCTTCCTTCCTGCTGCGTGCACTGGAAAAACGCCTGGACGGCGCAGACAGCTACGAACTGGTAAATGTTGACCCGCTGGTTATGACAGCAGGCACATACAGTCATCCTGACCGCAGCAACATTTTTGACGAACGCAGCAAAGAGTACAAAGGAAAGGACGGTGACAGATAATGAGCGAAGCTATCCTTAAAATCAATCATCTGTCCAAAGCCTTTGGCAGCAATGTTGTTCTCAAGGACATCGACTTTACAGTAAACAAAGGTGATGTTATCTCCATTATCGGTGCATCAGGCAGCGGCAAGTCCACACTTTTAAGATGTATCAACCTGCTTGAAACGCCAACAAGCGGCCAGATTATCTACAACGAAAAGGATGTTGCGGCAGGCCATATCAATGCACCTGAATACCGCAGCCATGTAGGCATGGTGTTCCAGTCCTTCAACCTGTTCAACAATATGACAGTGCTGGAAAACTGTATGGTAGGTCAGATCCGTGTTCTTAAAAAGAGCAAGGAAGAAGCAAGGGAAGCAGCTATGTACTATCTGCAGAAGGTAGGTATGGCACCATATATCAATGCAAAACCCCGTCAGATTTCCGGCGGTCAGAAACAGCGTGTTGCGATTGCAAGAGCACTGGCTATGAATCCTGAAATTCTTCTTTTTGACGAACCAACAAGTGCACTTGACCCTGAAATGGTAGGCGAAGTTCTCAATGTAATGCAGACACTTGCACACGAAGGTATGACGATGCTGGTTGTAACACACGAAATGGCATTTGCAAAGGATGTAAGCAACCGCGTTGTTTATATGAAGGAAGGTGTTAT
>JAFSCM010000141.1 GCA_017436765.1 Oscillospiraceae bacterium | reverse complement strand
TCTTTTTTCATAAATTGCTCCCGGGGAAAACATATATAATAATTATAAAATAATACAAGTTTTAATACAAGTAAAAACGGTAATCACCGGCTAACTTTGGAGAAATATACATAAAAGAAAAGGGCTTTTTGTTCAGTTTTTTTCAGCACGAAAATTTTTTCTGACCAATGTTGACAAAAGTGTATTTTTGTGTAAATATTGAATTGGAAAAATACTTTTTTAACTATTTATTGATATATGAGGTGTAAATATGAAACGAGTTCTGGTTGCGGCAATGCATCACGAGTCCAACTCATTCAATCCTATCGTTGCAGGCGAAAAAGATTTTATGGTTATGCGCGGAAAAGAATTTTTTGAAAATTTCCGTCCCAATGATTCCCTTACGGGTGTGTGCAAAACTCTTATGGCAGCAGGCTATGAGGTAGTACCTACAGTGTCTGCACGCGCTGTTCCGAACGGTGAAGTGGACTATGATTTTTATATGGGTATAAAAAAAGAAATTATTGAAATGGCAAAGGCGGCAAATGCAGAAAAGCCTCTTGATGCCATTACACTCTCTCTCCATGGTTCAATGAGAATAAAAAATCTTGGCGAAGCAGAGGGATATTTCCTTGAAGAACTCAGAGAACTTTTCCCTGATATTCCTATCTTTGCATCTCTTGATATGCATACAACAATGACAGAACGTATGCACAACAACTGTAACGGTTTTGTCGGATACAAATGCGCACCGCATACCGACTGTTACGAAACAGGCGAACACGCAGCAAAGCTGACTATTGCTGCTCTGGACAGAGGCGTTCAGGCAAAATCCGCATGGGTAAGGGTACCTATCATCATAGCAGGGGAACAGTCCTCCACAGTTGTTGAACCTATGATTACAATAATCAACGAATTCCGTGAAACAGAAAAGAAACCGGGTGTTCTGGCAGCAAGCCACCTTATGGGCTTCCCTTGGGCAGACAACGAAGACAGTTCTATGGCTATCTATGTAGTGGCAGAAACACAGGAAATTGCAGATGCAGAAGCTGTGCGTCTTGCTGAATATGTATGGAGCAAAAAGGATGAATTCTGCTTCCAGACAGAAACATACAGCGAAGCAGAAACTCTTGATGTGGCATTTGAAGCGGTTAAAAACGGCGAAACCCCTGTTTATATCTCCGATTCAGGTGACAACCCGACAGCAGGTTCTTCCTCCGACTGTACAGGTTTCCTCAAACGCATTATGGAAGATGAAAGAACAGCATCACTTAAAGCACCTGTTCTCTATGGCGGCATCTATGACCCTGTTGCAACTGCAGAGTGTGAAGGCAAGGTAGGGCAGGAGATTACCCTTACATTCGGTGCTAAATTTGACAGCAAAACCACAAGCCCAGTTACAGCAACAGGTGTTGTAAAACAGTTTGTAAAAGGCTGGGAAACTTTCGGAAAGATGAAGAGTGATATCGCTGTGTTCAACACACACGGTGTGGATGTTATCATAGCAGAAAAACACATCGGTTATGCCACAAGCCATCTCTATCTTGACCTTGGCTATGACCCCAACCAGCTTGATATCGTTGTGTGCAAGCTCGGTTATCTTGGCGACCATCACGAATCCTTTGCAAAGCGTGCAATTATGGCGCTTACAAAAGGCAGCACAAATGAAGACCTGAAAACTCTGGAATATACAAAAGTTCCGCGCCCTCTGTTCCCGCTGGATACAGATTTTGAATACTGCGCAAAAGATAATCTTAAATAATATATAAAAATCGGACCACTGCGGCAAAGCGGTGGTCCGTGTTGTTATATGATGTTTTTAATATTTCCTGTGCAGGAACATATAGCTTACCCAGTAAAAAATAAGCAACGCACACACTGTAAAGGAAATTGTCTGGGAAATTTCCCTGAGGCCTGCTATCTGCAGAACAATTATCGCGATACATCCAACCAGCATATAAAGATATCCTGCCCAGGCCCACGCTCTGGCAGAGAGAAATCTGTTGCGCTCGTCATTGTTCTGTGTATCAATATTTTCGCGGTACTGTGCATTGCGGTGATATTTTATGCGTCTTGCAAGCTGCAGAACACCTACAACCAGCAAAGCAATGCCAAGACCTGACCAGTATTCATCTGTATTTCCTGCAAACTGCCATATTGCAAGAACTGCACCAAGAACAATCCAGAAAATGCTGATATATACTCTTTTATCCTGTTTCATAATCTGCCTCCCTTAAATCTCGTCTTCAAAAATAAAAACTTCTTCAATTGTCATTTCAAAATATTTTGCAATCTTATATGCAAGGAATATGGACGGATTATATTTGCCTGTCTCAAGACTGCTTATTGTCTGGCGTGAAACACCCATAAGCTTTGCGAATTCATCCTGTTTTATCCCTTTTCCTTTGCGGATTTCTTCAATTCGGTTTTTCATTCTATCACCTTTTGGTATGTGTAAAGTTAACTTCACATATACCATATCATACATAAAGTAAAATGTCAAGCGAGCTTTACATAATTTCACATTATATTTTGGTTGATAGATTGTAAGGGTGTATGTTAATATAAATATATACAAAATGAAAAAGGTGAAAATTATGTTCAGAGTAGTAATTATAGGTCCGGGCAGTATAGCAGGTACATATATGGAGGCGTTGAAAGGCTCTCAGACTGTTAAAATCACAGCAGTGCTGGGACACAGGGAAGAGTCTGCAAAGGCATTTTCAGAAAAATATAATATTCCGTATTATCTCAGCACAGAACAGATGTACAATATGGAAAATCCCGATGCTGTGCTTATCTGTACACCTACCTTCACCCACGGGGATATAGTAAAGACAGCTATAGACAAAGGCGTACACATAATGTGCGAAAAGCCGTTTGTTCTCTCGGCCGAAACGGCACAGCAGCTGTTCGATATGGCAGAAGAAAAAAATGTGCGCATTATGGTAATGCAGGTTGTGCGCTTCTGGCCTGAATATCTGCGTATAAAACAGATTATAGAAAGCGGGGAAGCAGGGGAAGTAACCAATGTTTATGCAAACCGCCTTTCTGCCCACCCGGGCTGGTGCAGCTGGCATAAGGACCCGCAGAAGTCGGGCGGCGGACTGTATGATCTGCATATTCACGATATCGATTATATGTATTATCTGTTTGGCAGGGTGAAGAATGTCTATGCTGTGGGCAGACAGACAGAAACAGGCTGCTGGAACAATGTTTCCACAATAATGAATTTTGAATGTGGTATAAAAGCTGTTATTGAAGGTTTTATGGATATAACAGGCGAGTGGTCATTTAGTACAAATATACGCATCAATAGCACAAAAATGGCTATTGAATATTTGAATAAAAGAGTATATAATAGCAAAGCTACCAAAGAAAAGGTAGAAAATTTGGTAATATATCACAAAGACCGCGAACCGGAAATTGCAGAAGTACCGCAATATAATCCATACAGAGCACAAACAGAGTATTTTGCTGACTGTGTAACAGAAAACAGACCGACAGATACTGTGCCCTGCAGCGATGTAGTATACGTTTTAAAAATTTTATCAGCAATAGAAAAATCTCTGGAGACCGGTCTTGTGCAGAATATTGAATAAAATGGTAAAGGAATTTTTTTATAATGGTAAAATCATTGGTTAAATCAAATAAAATCACTCCAAAAGAGTTTGTTACAATTTTTGGTGCAATTACTCTTATGGCGGTGTGCACATACTTTTTCAATATCCCAAACAGTTTTTGCTTTGGCGGCATAAGCGGCCTTTGTATTGCAATCAGCGGTGCAATCGGTTTTGGCGCACCTGCTACAATGTCTTCTGTTATCAATGTTATCCTGCTTTTTGTAGGTTTTATCTTCCTCGGCAAAAGCTTTGGCCTTAAAACCACAATTGCAACACTCATCCTTTCTGCCGAGCTTGCAATCTTTGAAAGATTCATTCCTCTTGCGCACACACTTTCCACAGAACCGCTTATGGAAATGGTTTTCAGTGTTGTGCTTCATGCAGTTTCCGCAGCAATTCTTTTTAATGTGCAGGCTTCTTCGGGCGGCAGCGATATCATTGCAATGATTATCAAAAAATACACATCAGTAAAAGATATCGGCAAGGCACTTATGATATGTGACTCTGTTGTGGTTGTATCCTGCTATTTTATCTTTGGCATTGAAGCAGGTATGTTCTCCACAATGGGTATGTTCATCAAGGTGTTTATGATTGACTCTGTAATGGAAACATTCAATCTCTGCAAATACTTTACAATCATCACCGACAAGCCAAACGAAATTGCAGCATATATTTCCAACGAACTCAAACGCGGCTCTACACAGATGGAAGCAAAAGGTTCCTTTACAGACCAGGGCAAAACCGTTATCTTTACAGTTCTCGGCAAGCGACAGGCTATCAAGCTGCAGACAATGGTAAAATCCATCGACCCTAACGCTTTTACAATGATTACAAACACAAGCGAAGTTATGGGCAAAGGCTTCCGCGATATTCTTTAATAATATATCCAATATACAACACAGTTTTTATCTAACACACATCTTTACGGAGGTTTAGTTATGATTATCCGCAAAGCCACAGCAGCTGATATTGATGCAGTTGCAAAAATCTACGAAGAAATTCACGGCGAAGAAGCTCTCGGCAAAGTTACAACAGGCTGGCTGAAAGGAATATATCCTGTAAAATCCACAGCGCAGAATGCACTGGAAAAGGACTGGCTGTTTGTAGCAGAAGAGAATGGTGAAATTCTCTCTGCCGCAATTATAAACAAATATCAGGGCCCTATATATGAAGAAGCAACCTGGGAATTTGAGGCAGACGAAGAGGAAGTTATGGTGCTTCACACATTGGTGGTAAGCCCGTCATCCAAACAGCAGGGCATAGGCACCAAAATGGTTGCGTTTTACGAGCAGTATGCGGCAGAAAACGGCTGTCACGAGCTGCGTATGGATACCAATGCGCGAAACACAATTGCCCGTAAACTGTACAAAAAACTGGGTTACAAAGAGGTTTCAATTGTACCTTGCGTGTTCAACGGAATACCCGATGTAAACCTTGTGTGTCTGGAAAAACATCTTTAACAATTTATTAAAACCTCCGCAGTTCATGCAGATGTTAATAAAAAAGTTAACGGAGCGTATCGGTATAGATACGCTCCGTTTTTATGTAATATGCTATACAAAGAGTAAACACTTGTATCTGTTGGATAAATTGGGATTTATCTTATTGCTTCTTACTCCATATATCTAAGTATATATGTCAAAATTCTCATATTTAAAATTGCTATAATATCTTACTTTGTAAGCTGTGAATTTCAGAACACAATAATCAGGGTC
>JAFSCM010000140.1 GCA_017436765.1 Oscillospiraceae bacterium | reverse complement strand
GACGGTATGGAAAATGCCAGCCGCCATTACACAGCCGAAAAGGTTAAAGGTATGATAAAGCGTCAGAAAGAGCGCTGCGGCTGGGAGTTTCTGTTCCTGGGGGCAAACATTGATGCCGTGGAAACTGCAGGCAGAATAGGCATAGACCGTGACAGAGCGGTGGACTACAAATGTGATGCCAAGGGTACAGCACTTAACTACGAAGCTGTGGGAAGCGTTTTCCACCGTATGAGATGCGGCAGCGCAAAGGCATTTGCAGGCTGGAAAGATGAGATTGAAAAAGATGTGGGAAAGCGTGGCAGGTAAAGGGTGTTCCACATAAGGCAGTTTTCCTTCGTTGACATCTGTTTCCCGCTATATTATCATTTACTTGACAGGATACAATCCAATCAAACGCAATATGCGGAAAAGAGGTTAAATATGAAATTCAGAATGGTTCACGAAAACTACAATGTTGCAAACCTTGAAAAGTCTATGGCTTTTTATGAAAAGGCACTGGGTCTTCACGAAGTGCGGCGCAAAAACGGCGACGGCTTTACCATTGTTTTTATGGCAAACGAAGAAAGCTCTTTTGAACTGGAACTGACACAGCTGGATGAACATCCACAGCCTTACGACCTTGGCGAATGTGAATTTCACCTTGCCTTTAAAGTGGATGACTATGTAGCAGCACACAAGCTGCACGAAGAAATGGGCTGCATCTGCTTTGAAAACCCTGCTATGGGCATCTACTTTATCGAAGACCCCAACGGATACTGGCTGGAAATCATCCCTGAAAAGAGATAACAAAAATAATTTTTTGCAAGGTGTACTATGGAAAAATATATGTTCAGAGCTGCACAGGAAAAGGATACTGCGCTGATACTGCAGTTTATCAGAGAACTGGCAGAGTATGAAAAACTTCTGGATGAAGTGGTTGCAACGGAAGAACTTTTAAAGGAATGGATATTCGACAAAAAGAAAGCCGAAGTTATCTTTGTACTTGAGGACGGAGTTGAAGCAGGTTTCGCTTTGTTTTTCCACAATTTTTCAACCTTCCTCGGCCGCTCGGGCATCTATCTGGAAGATCTGTATGTAAAACCGGAATACCGCGGCAAAGGCTACGGCAAGGCATTGCTGAAAAAACTGGCGCAGACTGCTGTGGAACGCGGCTGCGGCAGACTGGAATGGTGGTGCCTTGACTGGAACAGGCCAGGCATAGATTTTTATCTGTCCCTGGGGGCACAGCCAATGGAAGACTGGACAGTGTATCGCATAGCCGGAGACACTCTTACAAAACTTGCAGAATAACAGACAAAACGGAGTACTCAGTTTCAGCTTCTGAGTACTCCGTATTTTTATAACAAATCGCACTGTCAGATGTTTCTGCCGTCTGAACAGTTTTTGTGCTATTCAGCAAACTCCGCAACAAGGCCATCACTTACGATAGCGTAGATATTGGCTGCAACTATTTCCCCGTCTTCAATATCCACAGGCTCTTCGCTGCCATCCTGAAAAAAGTTATAGCCTACGCCGCCCTCATCATCGATATCAAGAAAAGCAAGATAGTTCTGTTTGCCGTCGTTGTAACCGCAGATGATAAATTTGAGGCACCCAATCACCTGTTCAGTTGTCAAATCTGCAGTTTTTAAATCCTCGCAGGAATACTCTGCGTTGCCTTCGCCAAAATCAAACTGCAAAACAAAATTGAACAGCTTAAGCTCCTCTTCCTCAAGGTTAAAGTATTTATCCCAGAAAACAAATTGGTTGTTCATAAATTAACTCCTCATTTATCTTTTTCTATCATACTAACACAAAAAATATCAGTTTGCATTACCTGTGTCAGCATTTTAAAAGGTCAAGTGTCATTTCTTCTTTCTAGCATACGCCAGAGTCTGTTTAAGTGCATCGGTTTTCTCCACGCCTGCAAGCCGCAGTTTGTGTGCATATTCCAGATAGTCGCTGAATTTTTCGTCAGGTTCAAGGCCCGCTTCAATCAAATCCCTGCCCTGAACAAATGGCTTTGACATAATATCTTTATAAATCCCGAGTCTTTCAAAAAGAAAATCTTCGTGCGGCGTAATTCCCTTCGCCATAATTCTGCCGTAATTATCCGACATTGCCATATATACAAGTGCGGCAGGGTCCCGGGCCTGGCTGAACATTTTATTGGTGGATTTTACCCCTGCATTCATAGATGCAAGTGCATTTGGCTTCATATGCAGGGCGCAAAGGTTAAGCACATAATTTATAAGCTTGGTTTCGGTGGTAATTCTGTTCAGAAATGTTTCCACCAATGGCAGACCCTCTGTTTCGTGACCAATAGAACGTACTCTGCCATCCACATCTTCGGTGCAGATTGCTTTTCCATAGTCGTGACACAGTGCGGCAAGCATAAATCCCTTTGGATTTTCTGCTTTGTCACGATACTTTGCCGCTTCATCCAGCACCATCATAGTATGTGTCCACACATCGCCCTCTGCATGAAACTGTGGGTTCTGCGGCACGCCGATAATATCTTTAAGCTCCCTGAACCAGTAATCAAGCCGATTCATTTTTCTCAGGTACTCAAAAAACACCGACGGCCTGTCCGCTTTCATCAGTGCTTTTTCAAGTTCGGTTTCTATGCGCTCTTTGGAAAGTGCAGTCAAATCCATTTCTGAACAGAGTGCAACTGTTTTCTCTGCTATTTTGAAATCAAATCTTGCAGCGAACTGTGCAGCACGAAGAACACGCAATGGATCTTCGGCAAAGGATGAGTCATTAACGTGGCGGATAATACCATTTTCAAGGTCATCCTTTCCACCAAAATGGTCAATTATTTCTCCCGTCAATACATTCTGCATCAGAGCATTTATGGTGAAATCTCGGCGTTCAGCAGCCTTTTCGGTGCCGGTAAACGGGTCAACAAATACATCGAAATCTCTGTGACCCGCGCCTCTTGCAGTTTCTTTGCGAGGCATAGCAATGTCGAGAGAATAGCCTTTGATATTGTAAATCCCAAAACTTGCACCCACAGAAATCACTTCGCCAAAGCTGGATAAAATATTAGCCAGCAAATCAGTAGGAACACCGTGAACTTCCATATCAATGTCCTTGTTTGCGATACCAAGCAGAGCATCACGGACATACCCGCCGACAAAGTAGCATACACCGCCGTGCTGATGCACAGATTCTGCTATTGCAAAAGCCAGTTCTGTTTCACCTTCATATCTGTTCACGGTGTTCTCCCTTCTGTATTACTGCTCTTTATTTCTTTTCTGCTTCTTACAGCTGTTCCGCAGATAATTTACAAATTCATTATACCGATACGGATAGCCATAATGCAAGTACCTGAATTCAGCAGCAAATATTAAAACAAATCCGACAGAGAATGTATAAAAATATGGAGTTATCCTGCCGCAAACGGCAGGATAACTCCTTTGCTTATATTATACAAGGAACATGTCGCTAAAAAATTTTTATTCTAATAAGCCATATGACATATCTTTACTCTTCCGCTCCTTCGCCGCTTATCTCTTCAAGCTGCCCCAGTATTTCTTCCAGCTGTGACATATCTATCTGCCCATCTTCACCTGTTATACTGCCGAGCATTTCTTCAAACTGGCTTGTGTCAAACTCTTCGCCTGTTACAGCCCCAAGCAGACCTGCAATATCCTCAGGTGCCATTTCGCCGTTTTTGAAGTCGGAGATTGTTCCAAGCAGCCTGCCAATTTCGCTGTC
>JAFSCM010000139.1 GCA_017436765.1 Oscillospiraceae bacterium | reverse complement strand
CGCCGCAAGCGGCTGATTATTTATATAGTTTAGTGGAAATATCTGATTTTTTATGCCATTGCTCGCTTCGGGCGCGGCTCGCATTTGCACGCGGTCGGCAACATAGTTGCCTTCCACGGCAAAACGGCATTATGTGCTATTCGCACATAAACAATAATTTAATCATTTGCAAATAAAAAAGGACATCCGAAGATGTCCTTTAATATTTTAGCAAAACAGATAATGTGAAATTATTCTGTTACCAGGCCCTGAGCAAGAGCAAGGTGGTGGTTAGATTTAACCAGATCCTGTGCATGAACGTTGCCTGTTTCAACCAGTGTACCAACTGTTGAGTAAACTGGCATTACATAACCGTCGTTGTAAGCAACGAAGTCATCCTGGTTGATAGCGTACAGAACAGCTTTTCTCATGTTAACATCTGTCATTTTGCTGCCTTCCAGCAGGTTGAATACAGCGTATGTTACACCGTTTGAAGAACGTTTGAGAACTGTGAATTTAGCATCAGATTCTACTGTTGCAACGTCGTTAGCACTTACAGAGCCGAGGATATCAACTTCGCCTGCACGGAATGCAGATGTTGCAGATGTAGTATCTTTGATAAATTTCATGTAGATGTATTTGATAGATGGTGCGAATGCTTCATCTTCTGGCATGTAGCCTGGGTTCTTTTCGTATTCGATACCGTAGTCATCAGCGCTGATGAGCTGGTATGGACCTGAACACCACAGCATATCTGTCATACCGCCTTTGATCTGAGCGTAGTCACCGTAGCAGATATCGCTGTTTGGATCGTAGTTCATGCCATCAAATTTGGAGTTGTACAGTTCTACCTGTTCTTTGTGCAGGATACCTGCAGACTGGTGAGCAAGGTAGTTCAGAACCTGTGGGAATGCATATTTTGTTGTTACTTTAACAACCTGGTATGTACCAGCAGCGTTGTTAACTTCTTCGTCAACAGCTGTCAGAGCTGCAACTGGAACTTCAACACCTGCGTTCAGTGTGTCGATGATAGCTGCGCCTGTGTCGGAATCTTTAACAGTTTTGAGTTCTTCAAGGTCTGTTACGATTTCGATTGTTTCCATGTGTTCATGGAGTGTGTTTGTTTTGTGTGTGTTGATTGTATCTTTGTTTTTAGCTCTGTTCAGAGAGAAAACAACGTCGTCAGCAGCTACCAGAACGCCTGTATCAACTGCAGCACCGTTTTCTGTTTTTGCAAAGTGAACGTCGTCACGGAGCAGGAAGTAGTATGTAGCGTTGCCTTCGCCAACTGCGTAAGCATGAGACAGTGAAGAATCTGTCATGATTTCATCATCATCAGAAAGGTTGATGATTTTGATGTACTGGTTACCGGACAGTGTGTTCATTGTACCGTCGTTAGCCTGGATTGGGTCCAGTGTAGAAACAGCAGAAGAAGTCTGAGTAAGTGTCAGTTTTCTTGTGTCGTTGTTAGCTGCATCTACGTATTCGTACATTTCCCAACGACCTGGACGGGATTTTGGCTGGTAAATGCCTTCAGCTGTCAGCAGTTCGTTGTTGTAAGCCATCATTTTCATGGAAGCGTAGATTGGCAGTGTGTAAGCCATTTCTGTAACGAGGTAGTTTTCCAGTTCTGTGTAAGTTACAGCTGCGTTTGCTGCTGTTTCTTCAGCACCTTTGTCGATCAGTTCGTCAACTTTTGTGTCAAGAATTGGACCGTAGTTGTAGTTACCTGTTGAGTGGTAAATGCCACGTACAGCATAGTCTACGTTACCTGTAACTGTTGTCCAGCCTGTGAGAGCAATTTCGTAGTTGCCTGCTTCACGCTGCTGTCTCCAAGATGCAGAGTCTGGAACTGTGTTCATTTCTACTGTGAAGCCTGCTTTAGTAAGCTGGTCACGCAGAATGTTTGCGTTTGCTTCGCTGGAAGACTGAGCAAGGATTCTGATTGTTTCTGGGTTTGTTGCGATGAGTTCGTTTTCTTCGTTAGAAGAACCGCCGCCGCAAGCTACCATAGAGAAAGCCATAACCATTGCCAGTGCAAGAGCAATAATTTTTTTCATTGGTATCTACTCCTTAAATAGATTTTTAATTTATGTGAAGCCCTTTTGGCTTTTCACCTTAATTAATTATACGATATAGGTCGTTTGGCAACCTATATCGTATAGATTTTACTATAAAATATTTGATATGTAAAGAATTATTTTTCTAATTTTTTACAAAATATCATTATTTTACTATTTTGTAAACTTTTTGTTACCTTATGTTAACAAATATTAGTCCTGATTGTATTTCAGTGTACCGTCTGCGATTTCGCTCCAGCGGTGGCATGCAACAAAGTGGTTTGGTTTTGCTTCCACAAATTCAGGGTTTTCAGATGTACATTTTTCTGTTGCAAATGGACAACGTGCTGCAAAGCGGCAGCCAACCTTAGGGTTGATTGGTGAAGTGATTTCACCTTTCAGAATGATTTTGTGGCTCTTTTCCAGAACGTTTGTTGATGGAATAGCTGAAAGCAGAGCGATTGTGTATGGGTGCAGTGGTTCATTGAATATGTCGTTTTTGGAAGCTTTTTCAATCAGCTGACCAAGATACATAACACCGATGTTTGTGGAAATGTGTTTTACAACAGACAGGTCATGGGAAATGAACATGTATGTAAGACCCATTTTCTTCTGCAGGTCCATAAGCAGGTTCAGAATCTGTGCCTGAACAGAAACGTCCAGAGCAGAAACAGGTTCGTCACAAACGATAAACTGTGGGTTGATGGAAAGTGCGCGGGCAATAACTACACGCTGACGACGACCGCCGTCAAATTCGTGTGGGTACTGGTTGTAGGAACGCATTGGCAGACCAACCAGGTCCATCAGTTCTTCAACTCTTGCTCTTCTTTCTTCAGCTGTTTTGTAAATTTTGTGAAGTTTCAGAGGTTCTTCGATAATCTGACCGATTGTCATACGAGGGTTGAGGGATGCGTATGGGTCCTGGAAAATAATCTGCATGTTCTGGCGCATCTGGCGCATTTCATCAGCAGAGAAGTTGTTGATGTCCATGCCATCGTAAAGAACGTCACCGGATGTTGCTTCGTGCAGACGCAGGATAACACGGCCCAGTGTGGATTTACCACAGCCGGATTCACCTACGATACCCAGTGTTTCGCCTTTATTGATTGTCAGGTTTACATCATCAACAGCGTGAAGGAAGCCTGCTGGAACAGGGAAATACTTTTTAAGACGTTTGGTTTCAATAAGTACCTGGTTTTCCATTATTTTTCTTCCTCCTTGCTGAAAAGATCAAAGTGACACATAAATTTATGATGATCACCTTTAACTGTTGGCTGCTGTGTTTTACAGATATCCTGACAGTAGCGGCAACGTGGGTGGAAGTAGCAACCTGTTGGCAGATCAGCTGCGTTGGAGATTGCGCCTTCGATTGGGATAAGTTCTGTGGAATCGTCATCCAGTTTTGGAATTGAGTCAAACAGACCTCTTGTGTAAGGATGTTTAGGGTTGAGGTAAACTTCTCTTACTGTACCTGCTTCAACAATCTGGCCTGCATACATGATAGCAACATTGTCACATGTTTCAGCAACAACACCCAGGTCATGTGTGATAAGAACCATAGCCATTTTGTACTGTTCTCTCAGCTGGTTGATAATATCAAGAACCTGTGCCTGGATTGTAACGTCCAGAGCTGTTGTAGGTTCGTCAGCGATAAGCAGTTTAGGGTTGCAAAGCAAGCTCATAGCGATGATAACACGCTGTTTCTGACCGCCGGAGAACTGATGTGGATAGTCGTCATAACGGTCGGATTTAACACCAACGATTTCCAGAAGGTCGATAACACGCTGTTTAGCTTCAGCTTTTGAAACTTTTTCGTGGTTGAGAACAACTTCGGACAGCTGGTCACCAACAGTCATAACTGGGTTAAGAGCAGTCATTGGATCCTGGAAAATCATAGCAACACCGTTACCGCGCATTGCCTGGTTTTCTTTATCTGTATTGAGAATTACGTTTTTGCCTTCAAAGTAGATTTCGCCATCTACAATCATTCCAGGTGGGTCAGGAATCAGCTGCATGATAGAAAGAGCAGTTGTTGTTTTGCCAGCGCCTGTTTCACCAACAAGGCCCAGAGCTTCACCTTCTCTTACCTGAAAGTCGATGCCGTTTACAGCTTTTGCTGTAGCATCATCTGTAACATAGTGAACATGAAGGTTTTTAACGTCTAAAACTACATTTTTATCCATTTTAAATACCTCCTGTTATTATTTAAGTTTAGGGTCAAGAGCATCGCGCAGACCATCACCGAAGAAGTTGAAGGACAGAACGATGATGATGATAGCAATACCTGGGAAGATAGCTATGTAAGGGTTTGATTCAAGGAATTTGGAACCTGCTTTCAGAATGTTACCCCATTCTGGAATGTGTGCTTCAACACCGATACCCAGGTAAGACAGGGATGATGTGGAAAGAACAGCAGAACCCATACCCATTGTAACTCTTACGATAACTGGAGCAAGTGAGTTTGGAATGATGTGGCGGAAGATGATAATACCGTCTTTTGCACCACAAGCCTTGGCAGCTTCAACGAATTCCTGGTTTGCAACACCCAAAACCTGGGCACGAACTGTTCTTGCGTAACCGGAGATACCACCGATAGACAGGGACAGAATCAGGTTAACTGTGGAAACACCCAGAGCAGCGATGATAGCGATAGCCAGCAAGATACCTGGAACAGCAGCCAGAACGTCCAGACAACGCATGATAATGTTGTCGATTTTGCCGCCGTAGTAACCAGCGATAGCACCCAGCATACCACCAACCACACATGGCAGGATTGTAGAAATCATACCAACCAGCAGGGAGATACGTGCACCGAAGATAATTCTTGTAAATACACAACGGCCGTAGTCGTCACAACCGAATGGGTACATAAGGCTTGGTGCTGCAAGTCTTACTCTGAAGTTGTTATCGATAGCGATTGCATATTCGAATGTCAGGTTGGATGCAACTGAAACTGACAGCAGGAAGATAACAATGAACATACCGATACATGCCATATAGTTTCTGAACAGACGACGGATAACGTCGATCCATTCTACGTTAACTTCTTCATTTTTGTTGTAGTATTTGCCCAGTGCAACGATACCCAGAAGGAATGAGAATACGTTACCCAGTGCAATACCTGCAACTGAAATGTAAGCATAAGGCAGGAATTTTTTGTCTGGTTTTTTGCTGAATGTGTATTTGCGAACTGCCTGCATAACAACCAGGTTCAGAACTGTGTATATACCATAAAGACCGATACCCAGCCAGAATGTTTTTGCCTGTGTTTCTTTGAACAGGTTCAGCATGGAAACAACGATAATGAAGATTGAAACCAGTGTTGAGTAAACAGACAGCTGATATTCAAGGTTTTTGTTGTTTTTGATGAGCATACAGCCTGAGATAAACAGGAAGAAGTCACCTACAAATACGAATGGCAGCAACAGCCAGCCAAGTTTTCTTGTTGCAGGGGAAACAGCGTTTGCCTCGCCTGTAACTTCTTTAGTGATTCTTTTGCAGATTACAAACTGCAGAAGTGCTGCTACTGTATAAATACCTGCAACACCCATCCACATAACACTGCCGTTGCGTGCAAAGAACCAGAACATAAGTGCCAGTGCTGCGGAAACCTGCCAGCCCAGTCTTGAAGTAGTAAATTCAAGGGAGCTACCTAATTTTCTGTTAGCAACTTTTTTAGCGTAAAGTGCTTCTTTTTTGGACAATGTATTAGCCATTTATTAAGTTTCTCCTTTCTTAATAGTTCTTCATTCTGGATTTGATACGAGGGTCGATAACTGCGTACAGAATATCGATAACCAGGTTCATGATTGAAATGATAAATGAGATGTAAACAACGCCAGCCAGAACAACCGGAATATCAGGGATGTACTGTTTTTCAACGATGTAGGAACCGATACCGTTGATGTTGAATACTTTTTCTGTTACGGAAGAACCACCCAGCATACCGCCGAACTGACCACCGATAGTAGTAACGATAGGAATCAGAGCGTTGCCCAGGATGTGTTTCATAACAACTTTGTTTTCAGGCAGACCTTTAGCACGGGCTGTCTGAATGTAGTCTGCATTTTTAACTTCCAGCATGGATGAACGTGTCATACGTGCAACGGAAGCAGACATACCTGTACCCAGAACGATAGCCGGCATGATAAGTGTCAGCCAGTTACCTACCTGGAATGTAGCAGGCAGAACTTTGAGGTTGATAGCAAAGTAGAGAATCAACATAAGACCAAGCCAGAAGTTTGGAATTGAAAGACCCAGCAGGGCGATAAACATTGAAACATAGTCAAATGTTGAGTACTGTTTGATAGCAGAAATGATACCTGCTGGCAGAGCGATACCCAGAGAAACAACCATGGAAGCGAATGTTACCTGAAGTGTGATTGGGAATTTGTTGGACAGAGCAAGAATAATGTTTTCGTTACCCTGGTAAGAGTTACCCAGATCAAGTGTAAGCAGGTTTCTGAATGCTCTTAACAACTGTGTCAGATAAGGCTGGTCCAGACCGTAAACACGGTTGAACTGTTCTACCTGTTCAGGTGTAGCTGTCTGACCAAGAATATTCAGAGCAGGGTCCATTGGGGAAATATAAAGAATTGTGAATACCAGCCATGTAACGCCGAAAAGTACGAAAATCATCATAACAATACGGTCTGTTGCATATTTGGAAATTGGGTTCTGGAACAGAACCATAACGATGTACATTGGGAATGATACAATCACTGAAGCAATAAGGAACAGTTTGTTGTCGATAAGGTCGGCATAAGCCTGTGCCATTGTAACTTCACGAACGCCCTGCATTTCAGCTGCAATTTTTGCGCGGTCCTGCAGAATCTGTTCAAAGTTTTTAGCTGCAATAGCTTTTGCTTCTTTTTCAATATCAGCTTCGGAAGCATTTTTCTTGAAGTACTCGTTCTTTTTACGTGCCTGAAGCATTGCATCATGCAGAAGCTGTTCCTGCAGGTCTGTTGCTTCAAGTTCTTTGCGCAAGTCAGCTTTGATAGCGGCGAACTGGTCTTTACCTTTCAGGCTCTTGTACTTGATGTATGTAGCAAGAACTGTAAAGAAGCCCAGTACCCAAAGCCAGATGCGATAAACAGAATTGCGATACATTCTCTGGAATGTATCTTTGAATCTTTTAATGCTCATCACTGCACTCCTAAAATTTTATTTCTATTTTAAAATGAATCTCTCCCCTATTTTTCACTGCTGATTTGTTCCTGTAATCAGCAGTAAAAAATATAACAAATAAAAATAGATTCATTTAAATTTAGACTGTTCCATTATACATTAAAAAAATATCAAATACAATACAAAAATTTTATTTTTCAAAATTTTGAGTAAAAAACACTAAAACCATCCAGCAAAAGTCCATATTTTATATCTATTTTTTGCTATTTTGTCAAATATTTATCATTATTTTTCTTTGTATTTTTAAATTGTTGCAAAATATACTTTAAAATTTAAAGAAATAACGCTGTTTTTTCATTTTTATTTGTTTTGTGCAAACATACAAATAAGTTCACTTTACGGACAAAATATTCCTATACAAGACTATATTGTCTGTATATAAAAAACTGCTGACAACAGAAAAAAAATATGTTAATATATATCCGTCAAACAACAAAAATAACCGAAAGGAATTAAAACCAATGAAAATTGATGGCAAAAGACAGTTTGAACTGCTGGAAAAAATGAGCTTTGTCCGTATGGGTGGTACAGATGAAGAAATGGCAGCAGCAAACATACTGATGGATGAAATCAAGGCAATGGGTCTGGAACCTGTTATCGAAGAGTTTGAAATCGAAGATGCAGAGCTGATTGCCGGTGAACTGGAAGTGCTGGCTCCATTCAACAAAAAATATGCAGTAAGAGCATACAAACTCAGCGAAAGCACACCGCAGGAAGGTCTGACAGCACCATTTTACTATGCTGAAAACCTGACAGCTGTTGACCTGGCAAACTGCAAAGGTAAAATTGTACTGGTAAATGGCTATCTGAGTCTGGAACAGCACAGAAAACTGCTTAAATCAGGTGCTGTGGCATTTATTACAATGAGCGGCACAGTTTTGGATACCGAAGAAAATTCAGATTTGTCCGCAATGACAATGAGAGATGTAAGACGTGCATTTGGTAATATGCCTGCTGCAACCATCAGACTGACAGATGCATTTGAAATCGTGGCAGGCGGTGCAACACAGGTTAAACTGAAAGCAATCAACAAACCAATCACAAGAACAAGCCACAACATCACTGTTACAATCGAAGGCAGCGAAAAGAAAGAAGAAATCGTATCCTTCGGCGGTCACTTTGACTCTGTAGAATTTTCCAAAGGCGCACACGACAATGCTGCAGGCAGTGTTATCAACATGGAAATCCTGCGTCACTTTGCAGAAAACAAACCAAAGAGAACTGTAAAAGTTATGTGGTATGGTGCTGAAGAAATGGGTCTGCTGGGTTCAAAGGCATGGATTAAATCACACGAAGATGAACTGGACAAACATCTGTGTATGATTAACACAGATATGGCCGGTGTAGTTATCGGTTATGATGTGGCAAGAGTTATCGGTACAAAAGAAGCAACCGCACACTGTGACGCATTTATGAGACGCAAAGGCTACAATGTGGGCGTTTCACAGGAAATTTACTCCTCCGACTCTGTTCCATTTGCCGACAAAGGCGTACCTGCTGTAAACTTTATCAGATTTGGTCATCATGTTGGCGGTACATTTATCCACTGCAGAAACGACCTGGCAAAATTCCTGTCTGTTGATGCACTGGCAAAAACAACAAAATTTGTTCTGGATTACGGCATTGAGCTGATTGAAAGCGAAGTATTCCCATTTGAAAGAGTTGTACCTGCTGAAATGGTGGAAAAAATCGACAAATATCTTGCAAAAAAGGAAATGGCAGAAGCTGCAAAGCTGAAAGAAGAAAAGAAATAATATTCTGATATGAAAAGACAAGGCTATATGCCTTGTCTTTTTTGCTGATAGTGAGGTGAATTATTGTTTATGTGGGTAATTCTCTCCCTCCGTCACGGCTTTGCCGTGCCACCTCCCTCGTCAGAGGGAGGCAAAGGGGTTCGGGGATTTATCCCCGAATATAAATAGCGCAGACTGCGGAAAGCAAATAGACCGCCAGGGTCAGTGCAACTGGCAGGTGGCGGAATATTT
>JAFSCM010000138.1 GCA_017436765.1 Oscillospiraceae bacterium | reverse complement strand
TTGCGGAAATTGCGGATTTTGTCACAATGGCAAACTATATGCCTTATGAATTTATGGAAGCAAAGCTGTGGACCGGCGACAGCACCGCCACAGGCCGTGAACATACCATAAATATGAAACCGAACAAGGAGTATATCCTTATGGGAACAGACGCCCTTGCATTTACGGATGAAAAGGATTTTCTTTCTGGATATCTGGATATGGTAAAGGCGTTGAGAGCAGCTTTGCCTGACAAGGATATCTACATCTGCAGTATACCGCCGGTCAGTGCGGATTATGCAGGGACAAAACCTGTTTTCAAAAGCCTTGGCTACATCAACGGTCAGCTTGAAAACTTTGCAAAGGACAATGAAGCATATTATATCAACCTCCACGAAATACTTGCCGATGACAGCAAGTATGGCTGGCTCAGAGAAGAGTATAAAGGGGTTGACGGCGTACATTTTAATCTGAAAGCCTATACCGATATAATAGAATATCTGCGCACACATATTGTTGTAAAACCCGGCGGACTTGCCGTAAGGGATTACGACAAATTCCTGGAGGCGATAAACTCCTCGGCCAGGGCAGAAAAGTTTGTGTGGCCTACCGAAATGGGTGTGCATGTATCCCGTGGTTTTACAGGGGTATATCCTGCCCACGACGGGCTTGATATTGCAGGCCCAAACGGTACAGAAATATATGCAGCAGCGGCCGGAACCGTAACAAAAAGGGAGGAAAGCACAGTAGGCAACGGCAACCATATCATTATCGACCACGGCGACGGCCTGCGCACACTGTATGCCCACTGTGATAAACTGCTGGTAAAAGAGGGCGAAAAGGTGGCGAAAGGACAGCTTATAGCCACTATTGGCTGTACGGGCAACTCCACGGGCAATCATCTTCACTTCGGGGTGTCGAGAAACTATGTATACGAAGACCCATACGAGATGCTGGGCGGCTATCCATCGGTGTGCGATGAATGCGGCGCAGATGTAATGGTGTGGACGGGCAATTTCACCCTCTGGCAGCCGGTGGAACAGACGGAATGTGTTCACGGGCTGATTGATGTGCAGGGGTATGACATAATCTGTGAAAGACTGTACAACAGCACATACAGCTGTGAAAAATGCGGCTATACAATCGGTCAGACAATAACCCAGAAGAAAAACCAGTGTGTCAATACACAGCTGCTTACAGGCAGATATCAGACAGAAGCCGATTACAGCGTATCATTCGGCTGGCCGACAGCAGGCGGAGTAAGCATAACAAGAGGCTTTTCTGACGGCACAGGTTACAGCCTGAAACCAAGGATTGTGGACGGGGTAATCCGTGCGGTCAGTCCGGGTATCGTCGGCAGTGTAGGCGGTGACAGCCTTGTTGTCTCTGCTGCCACATACAGCGACAGCTACACACACTGCAGTGAAATTCTCGTAAAGAACGGAGACTATGTCCAGGCAGATGACCCAATAGCTGTGCTTGACAGCTCTGCTGATGCGGAGGAATACAGAATACAGCAGAATCCGCTTAAACACAGCGGTGTGGATATAGCAGGACCGATGGATACACAGATTCTTGCAGCGGCAGACGGCACAGTTGCGGAATGCGGTAAAGACGAAGAATACGGCAACTACATTGTTCTGCAGCACAGCAACGGTTACAAAACAAAATATGCCCACTGCAGCAAACTGATGGCAAAGATGGGCGAAAGGGTAAAACGCGGCCAGCATATTGCCGATATGGGCACAACAGGCCTTTCCACAGGTGTACATCTCCACTTTGAGATTATTGATAAAAACGGCAACTGTGCAGACCCATATAAATACTGGTAAGGCTAAATTGTACATTTAAAGGGAGAGCTTTTTATGCTCTCCCTGTTTTTGTTATCCGCACCCCTTGACAATAAAATAAAAATATACTAATATTTAATAAGATATGTGCCAATACTGCATATATCCTTAAAAACACAAAGGCTGTGACAAAGACAGTACCCTTTAAATGAAATTTCAAGAGAGCACGGAAAAGGTGAGAGCCGTGTAAGAGTAGTTTTCTGGGGAATATCACTTTCGAGCTGCAGTGCCGAACACTTTTTGTAACTAAGCGCTGACGGTATTTCACCGTTATGGGAAAGACATATGATGGTATGTTGTAATAGGTGGTTTATAAACAAAGATTTTACGGTCTTTGTCCTGTTGCTGATAGGACAAAGGCTTTTTTTATTTTTAAAAAATTTATTACGATACATCAAAACACAAAAATTTTTATGGAGGAATTGAAAATGTACAAAAAAGTACCTACCGACTTAAACTTTGTGCAGAGAGAAAAAGAAGTGCTCAGTTTCTGGAAAGAAAACGAAATCTTTGAAAAGAGCATGGAAGAAACAAAACAGGGCCCTACCTATACATTCTATGACGGCCCTCCTACAGCTAACGGCAAGCCGCACATCGGCCACGTTCTCACCCGTGTTATCAAGGATATGATTCCAAGATACCACACAATGAAAGGCGAATTTGTTCCGAGAAAAGCAGGTTGGGACACACATGGTCTCCCTGTTGAGCTGGAAGTTGAAAAACTTGTTGGCATCAACGGCAAGGAACAGATTGAAGCATACGGTCTTGAACCATTTATCGCAAAATGTAAGGAAAGCGTTTGGAAATACAAAGGTATGTGGGAAGATTTTTCCGGTACAGTTGGTTTCTGGGCTGATATGGACGACCCTTATGTAACCTACCACGACAACTTTATCGAAAGTGAATGGTGGGCACTGAAAGAAATCTGGAACAAAGGCTTGCTTTACAAAGGCTTTAAAATTGTTCCTTACTGCCCGCGCTGCGGCACACCGCTGTCCAGCCACGAAGTAGCACAGGGCTACAAAGATGTAAAGGAACGCTCCGCAATCGTTAAATTCAAGGTTAAAGACGAAGATGCTTACATCCTTGCATGGACAACAACACCATGGACACTTCCTTCCAACGTTGCACTCTGTGTAAACCCTAAGGAAGAATATGTTAAGGTAAAAATGATTGAAGAAGGCGAAGTGTACTATATGGCACACGCCCTCTGCGACAAAATCCTCGGCGAAGGCAAGTACGAAGTTGTCCAGACTTTCGTTGGTACAGACCTTGAATACAAGGAATACGAACCACTGTGGAACTTTGTATCTCCAAAGGAAAAATGCTGGTATGTAACCTGCGACAGCTATGTAACACTTACAGACGGTACAGGCGTTGTTCACATTGCACCTGCATTCGGTGAAGACGACGCAAATGTCGGCCGCAAATACAACCTGCCGCTTGTTCAGCTTGTTGACGGCAAAGGCGAAATGACAGCTGAAACAAAATGGGAAGGCATGTTCTGCAAAAAAGCAGACGAAGAAATCCTCAAGGACCTCCGCGAAAGCGGCAAGCTCTTTGCAGCACCTAAATTTGAACACAGCTACCCGCACTGCTGGCGCTGTGACACACCGCTTATCTACTATGCACGCGAAACCTGGTTCATCAAGATGACAGCTGTTCGCGAAAACCTTATCCGCAACAACAACACAATCAACTGGATTCCTGAATCCATAGGCAAGGGCCGTTTCGGCGACTGGCTGGAAAATGTTCAGGACTGGGGT
>JAFSCM010000137.1 GCA_017436765.1 Oscillospiraceae bacterium | reverse complement strand
GGGTCCAATTTTCGTCCCTATGGAATCTTGTTGGTGAGTACCTTCCCCAAACCCTGCTATTATAAAAAACGGGAAGCAACATGAATGAAATCATGCTGTTTCCCGTTTTTTGCTGTACTGTCTTATTGGAAACGACCTTGGCTGTCCTTTTTATTTTGCGTAATTATTTTATTATCTCATCAAGCACGGCATCTGCCATAGCTTTATATCCTGCAGCACTTGGGTGCAGATGGTCACCGCTGTCATAATGTGGCAGAAATGCAGTCGGTCTTTCAGGGTCTCTCAGTGCTTTGTCAAAATCAACATATCCGTCTATCAGGTCTGTGGTTCTTATCCAATCGTTGAACCGACAGCGCATTTCTTCACGGAAAGGTGCGTATGTGCGCCAGCCTTCAATAGGCAGCAGTGTACCCACATATACCCTGTAACCGTAGCTTCGGGCAAGGTTTATATAATATTTCATTCCCTCAATAAGTTCCTCTACAGTCGGCAGGTCACTCATAGGGCGATAAGGGTTAACCTCTGTGCCCACAGGATGAATTATATCGTTTATGCCCTGCTGTATAAGAACGGTATCGGCACCGTCGGTAGGTACTTCATGATCAAAGCGCTTTTCGCCCTTCAGTCCGTAGGACTCATACACAATGCAGCTGTATTCTCTCAGTATGCGGCTGCCGCTTGTGGCGCGGCGGATAACGGCGGTGTTTTTGCAGCCTTCGTTTATACAGCGCATAGCAAGATAATCGGGCCAGTCCTGTGCGGTGATAGAATCACCGTAACACACAACAGTGCGGTTTTTCTTTTCGGTGAAAACCGATACATTGCTGAGAAAATAGAAATAATGGGTGCTGCGGGACTGATTCATATCAAACAGAACGGTTTCGGTCTGATTCCCCAGGGCGTAGCTGCCCACAGAAAGTGGACCTTTGGTGAATACAACAGAGCGCATCTGTGTGAAATCTTCAAGATAAAAACTTACATTAAAAGTGCGCTGTGCCTTTATGTGGCAGCTCACACTGTCGGAAACAGCATTCCCGCCTGCAGGTATTGTAACGCTTTCCTTTCCGTCAAATGTAACGGTATAGAATATATCATCCACCATAACAGTTGTTTTGGTTATGGTTATGTCCTCTGTGCCGCAGTAGTTGTCAAAGGTCAGCCGTACTGCATCCCCTTCAAAATGTGAGTATATCGGGTATCGCAGGGTTATATTTCTGCTGAAGGTTTCAGGCCTGTTTTCGGCAACAGAAACAGCATTTCCCCACACGGAAGCCCAGTGTTTTTCCTGTATATTCATATTTGTCTCCGATGAAAACCAAATGATTAAAAAGTGCTCAACATGTTTATTTTAATATATTTTTGGGTATTTGTATAGTGCCTGTGTTTGGAAGAAAGAGAATGGTGCAAATATAAAAAAAGTGCTGTTTTTCCGTAACAGCCAGGTTAAAAAATACTGTCATTCTGAGAAGCTTTGACTGCGAAGAAAATCCCGTCTTAACAGGACAAAGGATTCTCTGATGTGCTCAGAATGACAGTTCATTTTGTTTCAATAACTTTTTTGCGTCCTGAATACTGTCACAGTACTTTTGAGTCTGTGACAGAATACAGAGAAGATTGTATTACGGGGCTAAAGATTTATTTCGGGATTTTCTGTGCGGCATAAAATATAATCTATGCTCACATTATAAAAATCCGCAAGCCTTATCAGAGTTTCTGTCGGGGGGATTCGCTCACCGTTTTCATATTTTGAAAGCAGTGCCTGCTCAATGCCGGTGCTTATCTGTACGGCAATCTGGGTATACCCTCTGCTTTTTCGCAATAAACGCAGATTATTTTCCATATTATCACCTAATGACATTATGTCATATTCGGACATAATAAATTATGACGGTATGTCATATTCGACAAAGGTGAGCTGTTTTACAGCAGATAAATTTGTGCAGAAAGGGTAAATCAGAAAGCGGAAGAAATGTCAGCTTGTCAGATAATACCGTATTTTATATAAATTAACCGCGATATGTATTTTGGCAGAAAAATATTTTGTGAGGTAGCATAGATTTATTAAAATATTTAACAAAAATATCACAAATTATGAGAATATGACAATAAGTCATATAAAAGCAGCTCTAAAGTGCGATAATGATATATGTAAAATTGGAAAATAGCGCAATAGCGCCCAAAAGGAAGTAAATTTATGAAAGCAATCAGTAAAATGCTGAGGATTGTTTCCACCGCTATGCTGACAGTTATGATAGTATTGGCGTTTCTGCTTGTCGGTGTAAAATTCCTCGGCTTTGAAGTATACACGGTACTTTCGGGTTCAATGGAGCCTGTATACCATACAGGGTCTGTTATCTATGTAAAGGATGCAGACGCTGACAAACTGGAAGAAGGGGATATCATCACATACTCCCTCAGCTCAAATGTGACAGCCACACACAGAATTATTGAACTGGTTACAGAAGACGGCGATGTAAAGTTCCGTACAAAAGGCGATGCAAACAACATAGCTGACGGTTCGCTGGTGGAAAAAAGCCAGGTAATCGGCAAGCCTGTATTCTCTGTTCCTTATCTCGGTTTTCTTGCGGCATATCTGCAGACAAAATCCGGCAGATTTATGGCTATTGCAGTATGCGGTCTGGCATTGCTGCTTACGCTGATACCTGACCTTCTTACAGATGAGGAAGAAGACAAAAAGGACAGCAGGGAATAATTCATACAGTATTTAAAATATTAATCGGCATTAATATTATGAAATAAAAATCATATATAAAAGGAGAACGAAAAATGAAAACAAAACGCAAAGCTTTGGTTGCAGTTCTCTGTGCAGCAGCACTTGTAGCAACAACATTTGTTGCTACAGTTGCATGGCTCACTGACACAGAAGAGGTAACAAACACATTTACAGTAGGTAAAGTTGATATCAAAGTTGACGAAGCTGTTGTAAATGAAGAAGGCAAACCTTTGGATACAGCCGGTAATGTTGTTGACAAAGTAGAAGATGCAGAGCGTACAGAAACAAAGAATGAATATCATCTTATGCCTGGTCAGACTTATGTTAAAGACCCTACAATGACAGTGTTAAAAGGCAGCGATGAAAGCTATGTTCGTATGATTGTTACATTCAACAAAGGCGCAGAGCTTGAAGCTCTCTTTGGCGATCCGTTCCTTCCACAGAACTTTGTAGATGGATGGGATAACACAAAATGGGTTACAACAGGTGTTATCACAGAAGATGGCAATACACTTTCATATGAATTCCGCTATGCTGAAACAGTTAATGCAAAAGGTACAGCAGACAATAAACTTGAACCACTGTTCACATCCTTTACATTCCCAAGCAATATAACAAACGAACAGATTGCAACACTTGCAGGTCTTGAAATCAAGGTTGACGGTCACGCAATGCAGGTTGCAGGTTTTGAAAATGATACAGATGCAGCATGGGCAGCATTTGACGCACAGCTTGCAGCTGCAAACCCATAATTGCATATATCTGCAATACAGATAAAAGGCGGACAGTTAATCTGCCAATATAAATGAATGGAGAAAACCAAAATGAAAATCAAAAAGGTAGTTGCACTTGTATTGTCAGCAGCACTTATCGTTGGCGTAACAGCAGGCGGCACATTTGCGTGGCTGATTGATAAAAGTGAAACTGTGACAAACACATTTACATACGGCAATATCGACATCACTCTTGATGAAACAAAAGTTGATGAAGACGGTAACCCTGTGGACAGCGATAACGACGGTGTTGACGACCGCACAACAACAGGCAACACCTATATCGGCACACCTGGTGAAGAACTTTTAAAAGATCCTACAGTTACAGTTCTTGAAGGCAGTGAAAAATCTTATGTGTTTGTAAAACTTGTTAAAGATAAAGGCACAGCCAACAGCTTTGACGAATTTATCGAATACGAGATTTACGAACAGGACACTAACAATAAATGGGTTTGGTTTGATGATAAAGACGGAAATGATGACACAATGGTTTACTATTGGAACGGAGTTATTGACGCATCATCTACACAGATTCAGCTTCAGATTTTAAAAGACAATAAAGTTAAGGTAAAAGATACTGTTACAAAAGATATGATCGATGCCCTGGAAACAGCAGGTTCTGAATATCCATCTCTTGAAATTACAGCATATGCAATTCAGGAGTCTGCAGCAGGTTCTTATCAGGAAGCATGGGCACTTATCACACAGCCTGTTACTCCGTAATTAACCGTATTTAAACAGCTAAAACTGTTGAAATAATTAAATTTTCGAAAGGAAAAAAGCTATGAAAAACTTGAAGAAAGCTCTTGCAATTGTTCTCACATTTGCAATCGCTATGTCTATGGGTATCGCTATGACTGTTGCATACTTCACAGACACAGAAGAAGAAGTTAACGTTATGACAGTTGGTAATGTTAATGTTGAACTTATCGAACTTCAGCGTGATGAAAATGGCGGACTTGAACCATTTGAAGACAACAAGGCTCTCACACCAATCGTTGGCTCTGCACAGGGCGGTAAAGACAAATGGGGTATGCCAGAAATCAAAAACTATGTTGACAAAATTGTTTACGCAAAAAATATAGGCGCAGAAGAAGCATATATGCGTATTCTTGTTGCTATCCCTGCAGAACTTGAAGCGGCAACAGCAAACGGCAACGTTCTCCACTGGAACTTTGGTAACCGTCTTGACAAAGATGGTGCTTCAACATGGAACAGCGCTGACTGGAAGGTTGAAAGCAACCCATTCTTTAATGAATTTGGTACTGGCGCAAAATCCGAAGACAGTGTTGTGATTGACGGCGTTGAATACAACGTTTATGAATTCTTAAGCAAAGAAACTTATAAAAAAGGCGAAGAAACAGCAGCACCTATCATCGGTTTCTATCTTGACAGCACTGTTGACTATGACGATGAAACAGAAAAATATTACATGGGCGACGTTGAAATTAATTACGACTTCTCCAAAGGTGTAAATATCCCTGTTATCCTCCAGGCTGTTCAGGCTGATGGTTTTGACAATGCAGCAGCAGCATTTACAGCAGCATTCCCGGAAGATATCGGCATATACTTTGAAGATATGAAATTGCCAACAAATACTGCATGGGAAGGTGTAAGCTACCTTATAAAAGATGATGAAGCTAAAGTAATGAGTGAAACAGGCGACACAGTTTACCGCGGTATTTTGTCTGATGGAAAAACAACTGTAAGCGAAGTTGTTATCTCTGAAGGCATTGTTAGACTCAACAACCGTGCACTCTGCAAGGCTCCAACTATTAAAACAGTTTCTTTGCCGGATTCCCTTACATACATTGATGAAAGTGTATTCCAGCAGTCAGGTATCACATCAATTGAAATTCCTGAAAATGTAACTTATATCGGCAAACAGGCATTTGGTGCTTGTGACAATCTGGAAACTATCACAATTAATGCTAAAGATGTTACAATCGCAAACTATGTAGCTCGCGCTTGTGCTAATCTGAAAGAAGTTTATTTCTACAGTGATTCTGTAACATTTGAAGCAGGCAGTATGTATTTCACAAACAAAGAAAATGGTGATGCAAGCGGCATTACATTCTATGTAAAAGACCAGACAATGGCTGATACACTGTACAGTGCATTCAGCACATCACATTCCTATGGTTTGCTTATCAAGAGTCTTGACGGCGCAACAGAATATTACAACACTTTGTAATAATTTATTCCCCGCCCGATTAATTTCGGGCGGCAATCAAAGGGCATAAATGTTATTGTGCCTTTTGATTGCGATATTTGATACGCAAAAAACCGAAAAATCAAAAATTGAAAGGAAAAAACAAAAATGAAAACTTTGAAAAAAGTTGTAGCAATCGTTCTTGTTGTTGCTCTTTCTGTTTCTGCAGGTATCTTCGGCACATTGGCATACCTGACAGACGAAGACGAAGCTGTTAATATTGCAGTAGTTGGTAATGTTGAAATTGAACAGCACGAAAAAGACAGAGACGGCAATAAATTTGTACAGGGTCAGAAACTGCTCCCAATCGTTAGTGAAGACGGAAAAGAAAAAGACGCTGACAATTACATAGACAAAATTGTTACAGTAGAAAACAAAGGCGACACTGCAGCATATGTTCGCACATTTATCGCAGTGCCAAAATGCTCTGAACCAGCAGCTATGCACTATGATATGGATGCAAGCGGCGCATGGGAATGGGATGCAACAACATTTGATGTAACAATCAACGAAGAACCATATGTGGTTTATGTTGCAACACACAAAGAAGCTCTTGAAGCAGGAAAAACAACAGTTCCAAGCCTTGAAGGCTTCTATATGGACAAAAAAGTTGACTACGACCACGACAAACATGTTTATACATACAACAAAAATGTAGTTACAGGTATTGATGGTCAGGTAGAAATCTATGTAGCAACACAGGCTGTTCAGTACGATGCAAGCTGGGCAGATGCAGAAGAAGCACTTGATGAAGCATTCTACGAACCAAGTGCAACAGCAAATCCTTGGACAGACGGCATTAAAGTTCCTGTTCTTGTTTCCACAACAGAAGAATTTATCGAAGCATTCGAAGCAGGCGAAGACATCGCATTGGTAGCTGATATCGAACTTCCTGTAAATACAACACTTACAGTTGAAGCAGGCAAAGATATCACAGTTAACCTTAACGGTCACAAACTTACAGCTATGTCCTCAGACGGTGTTAGCAGAGCAGCAGCAAGCAACAAAGAACTCTTCCTTGTTAAAGGCAGAATGACAGTTGAAGGCGAAGGCGAAATCGAATACAGCTACACAGGCACAAATATGGAATGGAATGCTATGACTACTGTATTTGATATTACAGCAGGCGGCGAACTCAACATCAAAGGTGCAACAGTTAGAAACCTTGGTGGCACAGATATGAACTTTGTTGCTCACCTTAACAACTGGGGTACAGCATCTCTTTATGTAGAAGATGCAACACTTTATGCGCCATACTGTGCAATCCGTGTATTTAACAGCGGCTATGATATGAATACTGTTGTTGCAAAAGACAGCAGCATTCTTTCTTCAAACAGAGCTTTGTGGGTACATAACTACACATTGGCAGACTTTGGCAACGATCCAGCTAAAGCAGAAGCTGCTGCAAAACGACTCAATATTGACATTGATGACTCCAATATAATTGCAGGTAAAGTTTTGTATGGTTTTTATGATGAAGTGATAGATCCACTTACTTCTAAACCTGTAACACCAGCAGCAACAAATGAAGAACTCAAAGCAGCTCTTGCAGCAGGCGAAGATGTTTACCTTACAGCAGGTGAATATACATTCCCATCTTCAAGCGTTCAGGCAGGTGCAACAATCATCTGTGAAGAAGGCACAACATTTGAAGGAAACTCCGGTCTTAACATCAAAGGTGCAACAGTTGTTGGCGCAACATTCTCCAATGATAGTGGTAATGTTATAGGTGGTACAATCAACGGTACATTCAAAGACTGTACATTTGACGGCAGCAATGCTTTTCGTTATTGCTATGCAGGTGAAACAGTAGTGTTTGAAAACTGTGTATTCTCCGGCGATCTTTACGGCGTTCACTTTGACGGCGGCGATAATGATGCAGTATTCAGAAACTGCACATTCAGCGGTTTCAATGCATTCGGCAGTGCAATCACAAAACTCACATTGGACGGTTGTACATTTGTAGCTAATGGCCGCAGCGGATACAATGGTGTTAACCTTTGGGGCAGCACAGACCTTGTAAACTGCACATTTGTATTTGATGGCACAACAACAGAATGGGTTGATGCTTGTAGCAGCAATAAAGTTTATAACTTTACAAACTGTGTTGTAACTGATGGTACAACAGAAACACCAATTAAAGATGTTTTTGGCAACTACGGTGATAACAACACAATTATTATTGATGGAGTAACAGTTGATATTCCAAACATGAGCTAATACTAACCGCCCGATTAATTTCGGGCGGCAATCAAAGGGCATAAATAGCATTCCAATATATCACTTTGTGCCTTTTGATTGAAAATATCTTGCAAATATCACATAAAATCTCAATTTATATAAATACACTAACGGGAGGC
>JAFSCM010000136.1 GCA_017436765.1 Oscillospiraceae bacterium | reverse complement strand
CTCCTACAACCTTGTAACTTCCCTCAGCGGTTACAGCTTCTACAACAGCAATGTACCTATGATATGCGGTGCTGTACTTGCTGTGCTTGTTGGCTTCTGCATCTTCGGCGGCGGCAAACGAATTCTCAAAGTTACAGGTGTTATGGTTCCTGTAATGGGTGTTCTCTACATCCTTATGGCTCTTGTAACAATGGTACTTAACATCGGCACACTGCCAATGGTTTTCAAAAATATTTTTGTTGCAGCATTTGATTTCAAGGCTATATTTGGCGGTTTTGCAGGTTCTGCTATTATGCAGGGCATCAAACGTGGTCTTTATTCCAACGAAGCCGGTGTTGGTTCTGCACCTAACGCAGCTGCAGCTGCAGATGTAAGCCATCCTGTAAAACAGGGTCTTGTACAGATGCTCAGCGTATTTATCGACACAATCCTTATCTGTACAGCAACAGCTATGATGTGTTTGTCCAGCGGTATTGTTCCATCCGAAGAACTCAGCGGCGCTCCATTTGTGCAGGCGGCTCTTGCTACAAAATTTGGTTCTTTTGGTCCTGTATTTATCACAGTTTCCCTGCTGCTGTTTGCATTCACAACACTTATCGGCAACCTTTACTACTGCGAAGGCTGTCTCAACTACATTGCAAAACGTCAGGTTGGCAAAACAGGTATGAACATTTTCCGTGCTGCTGCCTGTGTGATTGTATTTGTAGGTGCAATGCTTGAATTCGGCTTTGTTTGGAACCTTGCAGACGTACTTATGGGTATTATGGCTATCATCAACCTTCCTGTTATCGTTATTCTTTCCAAACCTGCTCTCGCTTGTCTCAATGACTATCTCAAACAGAGAAAAGAAGGCAAAAATCCTGAATTCAAGGCTGCAAGCATCGGTCTTAAAGATAAAACAGATTTCTGGAATTAAACTGCATTTTAATATTGTATTTGTTTTTAATCCATAACAAACGGAAAGCGTTTAGTAAGCTTGTACTAAACGCTTTCTTTTTATATGCAAAAAAATCACCCGCCAGTGTTAACTGACAGGTGAAAGGTACAATTTAAAAATCTTTTATAATTGCCATACCATCGGCTATTGCCTCTTCGATTTTCTTTTCAATTTCTTGTTCAGAAACATAATCAAGATTCTGAGCTGATATTGTCTGCAAACTGCCCATACCCCAAAGCCACGAAAGAGCTTTGAGATAGGATGACCCTTGTTCCAGAGCATCTCCTGTAGAAATATCCATACCTCTGGTAGTTATGTACAAAAGTTTTTCCGATTTACAGTTGCCGTAGCATATCTTATCGTCTGTTTTAAATGTAACATCAAGAATTGAGCACAGTTCAAGGAAATTTTTGAGTGCTGCAGGGATAGACATATCCCAGAAAGGTGCTGCTATTACTATTCTGTCTGCATCTCGCACGCTCTCTGCCCAAGACATAACCATTGGGTCGATAACACCGCTTGTTCGTTTAAGAATCAAATCTTTCTGTACCACAGACAGTTCAAGGTCGTTGATAACTATTGTCTGTACATCATACTTTTCTTTAAGTGCTTCAACTATTGGTGCTGCAATTCTCTTTGTTCTGGACAGTTCATCTCTTATACAGGCATCAATATACAATAACTTTTTCAATGTTATCACTCCTTAACTTCAATCTGAACAGCTTTCATTGCATCGATTGCAGTATTGTGGCTTTCCATTGTTACACCTGCACAGCAGGATGGGTCAACTGTCATTTTTACTTCCGGAAAAGCAGCTTTCAGTATCATAGCATTGGATATTACGCATATATCGGTGCAAACACCGCACAGCTCGATTTCTTCTATTGGTTCTCCGTATTTTTCAATAAAACCAGGCAGAGCAACACTGCCAAAAGTAGGTTTATCAATTACTGTTTCAGCAAATGGCAAAAGTTCATCACAAATCTGCCAGCCAGGTGTATTTTCTATACAATGAATTACAGGAAGTTTTGTTCCCTCCTGTGTGCTCATATAATTGTCGTGATGTGTATCTCGTGTAAAAATAACCTTACCGTCAAAATTTTTTACCTTTTCAACCACAGTAGGAACAATGGCCGCAGCAAGATCACTGCCTAAACTGCCTGTGATAAAATCCACCTGCATATCTACAACTATCAAAAATTTCACCGCAATACCTTCTTTCAATAAGTAAAATCAATACGATATATCTGTTAATACAGATACCATAAAAATTATAGCACTATTTTTTCAAAAAGAAAATATCCGGTAAGCATATTGCGCATCTGTCACATGCGGCGGTCGCCTCCGTCACAGATTAAAGTCCGCCAAAGGCAGACGTACAGACATAAGTCGCCGGGGCAAGGCCGGCAGGAAAAAGCCAAAAAGAAAAGCAGGTCTTTTGACCTGCTCTCTTTTTGGCTCTCCTTGTTGGACTTGCCGTAGCAGGCGGCCGCGGACTAAAAAACAGTCCACCGGACTGTTTTTTGCGACATATATCACACAGCAAACTTTCAGCCGTATAGTCGCCGTCCTGTTCAAGTCCAACCCTTAATAAAAACAAAAAACACAGCAGACTTTTGTCTGCTGTGTTTTCTTTGGCTCTCCTTGTTGGACTTGAACCAACGACCT
>JAFSCM010000135.1 GCA_017436765.1 Oscillospiraceae bacterium | reverse complement strand
GGGTCCAATTTTCGTCCCTATGGAATCTTGTTGGTGAGTACCTTCCCCAAACCCTGCTATTATAAAAAACGGGAAGCAACATGAATGAAATCATGCTGTTTCCCGTTTTTTGCTGTACTGTCTTATTGGAAACGACCTTGGGTCTCTCCCTTTTTTATGTATCTGTTGTCTGATTATGAACGGGTGTAACTTTGCTGTCTGATCTGAACTGATGTAACTATGCCATCTGATACTGAACGGGTGTATCTGTGATAGCTGATTCTGAACGGATACATCTCTGCTGTCTGGTTTGAAACGGCGTTATCCTCCGCCTGCTTTGTCAGCGGTAACCGTCCTTTACGGACGATACTGATTGTGGTGGATATAAGGTTTGACAAATTTGCGTTTCAGGCTGTTTTTTCTGCGGGAAATTTCTTTGTGCAGTTTGTTTCTGAGATTTTTTCTGTTATAAATTTCCAGATTTTTCTCCCTTTCAGCATATTCAAAGCCCGTCAGCATCTCTCTCACAGCCTTGTCGCTGTCCGCAAAGGTGCGGGCAACGGTGGCGTCGCTGTCAGGCTCAACAAGGATAAGGTCCACCTTTTCGGAACAGGCATATCCCTTGCTGGCGATAAAGATGATGTCGTTTTCGGGGTTGAAGCTCTTTATAAGCCTGATTATGTAATCGTAGTTTTCCTCTATCCACACAAGCTCGTCAGGTCTGCCTTTTTCACCTGCGTTGTTTATGTATCGGATAAAAAGTGTGGGTTCGGATATGTTTTTATAAAATCTGTCAATGCGTCGGTGATACTTTTCCTCAACCTGACCAATCTGTTCTTCAAGGGGAACAAACCCGTCAAAATCGTGGAAGAAGGTTATGTTGTATTTCAGGTTTTTGTATATTTCGTGGCTTGTTGTTCGCTGGGACAGATATTCAGGGTTGAACATATCTGCAAAGTTGTCTTCAATGGCGTCCAGCACCCCTTTCAGAGAGGAGGTGCACCAGTCAAAAGGGGAGGAGGTGTCCCTCATGCCGAGCTTTTCAAGCTCAAGGGCAACCGAACAGAAATATCCCAGTGAAATAAAATGTCTGTAACTGTTTTTCATATTTGCTCCATAAAGTAGATTTAATCACAGCGGCTGCTGTGCGTTGTCAGGTTAAAAGGGTGCTGCGTACAGTACAAAAGACCGTGCCGACAGTACAAAAGACAGTGCGTGCACCACACAGCACCGCCGTCATCCTTTACAGCCCGTATTCCGCCAGAAATGCATTTTCCGGGGCATAGTGGAAAAAGCTGTCGTTGGTCATATCTTCAAAATATGTTTTTATCATACGGCTTACGCCGCCGTGGCAGACAAAAAGCACCTTTTTGTCGGGATATTTTGCCTTTGCGTCCTCTACGGCGTTGTACACCCTCTGTGCCAGCTGCAGCACGCTTTCGCCCTCAGGGAACTTTACCGCAAACTGATATTTCTGCGCCCAGTATTCCTCCTTGCCGCGGTCAACACCCTCAAAGGTGCCGTAGTTGTGCTCTCGCAGGCGGCTGTCGGTGATAACGGCAATTCCTGTTGCAAGGCTTACCGCACGGGCGGTCTGCTGTGCCCGCACCATAGGGGAGGCGATTATAACATCAATGTCAAGGCTTTTCACCCTTTCGGCAAGGGCCTCTGCCTGTCCGATACCTTTTTCGTTAAGGGGAAGGTCGGTGGCGCCGCACACCTTGTTCAGTGCGTTCCAGTCTGTCTGGCCGTGCCGTGCAACATAAAGTTTCATAGTTTATCTCCTTGTCATACCACAAAAACCAGCACCTGAAAGGTGTCGCTGTTCATATCGTTGGAAAAATGTATTCTTGTCAGCCCTTTTCTTCTGGGAGCAAGCATAATATCGATGCTGTTGCCGCTCCAGTCTTCGGCATAATCCACCGTTACAGAGTCACCGCTGGTGTAGAAGGATACGGTTACGCTGTTCAGGTTGGCAAACAGTTTAAAGGATTCCCCCGCAGAGTTTTGTGGGATAAACAGTATATATTCGCTGGGGTAATATGTGGAGGAATTGTATCGGGGCAGTTTTTCCGATACAAACTCCGCAATAATATCATAATATCCTGCGCTGAGCGCATAATCATCAATAATGCTGTTCAGGCTGCTGATTCTCTGATTGTATCCTTCAATGGTTCCCGCTATGGTCTCAAGCTGTGCGCTGAGGCTGTCCGCCTGGGCCTTATAGCTGCGCAGCTGGGAATACTGGAAGATGTTCAGAGCCGACAGTGCAGCAACCAGCACAGCGGCGGTTACAGGAATAATAAGTTTTCTTCTGCTTTTTGGTGCAGCTTTTTTGATGTTATCGGAAAAATCGGCCTGTGGCTGTTCTGTTTTATAATCTGACTGTGCTGCGCGGGCAGGAATATCAGTTTTGCTTTCCTGCACAGGCTGATGAGTGTATGCAGTCTCCGCGGTGATAACATCGGTAGGTGCAGAGTATCTCTGTGGCAAGGCCTGTCCGCAGGCGGTGCAGAAAAGGTTGTGGGAAGTATTCCTTGTGCCGCAGGCGGTGCAGAAGGTGCCTTTGTCTTCAGCGGACTGCACACCTGCAGCGGTGTTTTCTGCCGCAGATTTTCTGCTGTGAGTTTCTGCATTTTGGGGATTAAAGCCTTTTTCGCTGAAAAGGGGTTTTCGCTTGTAATAATATATGGGCCATATTTATTAGGAAAACTCACAAACCGTTGTCCTGCTGTGGGGGTTAGCCCACAGCCAGTTGGGAATTAAGTTCGATATACTCAGCCATGCGGCGAAATTCATCGGCATATTTGAATTTCACGCTGATGTTC
>JAFSCM010000134.1 GCA_017436765.1 Oscillospiraceae bacterium | reverse complement strand
TATTTCGGCACCGAATCGGTTCTCAGCTACGAAGTAAAAAAACTTGGCGCATCCGATGTGGAGGTTTCTGACGGCAAGGTTACCTTCAAAGGCGATGAACACATAATCGCAGCGGCAAATATCAACCTGCGCACAGCAGAACGCGTGGTAATACTTCTCAAAGAGTTCAAAGCAAAAACCTTTGACCAGCTTTTTGACGGCGTAAGCAGCATCGACTGGGCTGCCATTATGCCAAAGGACGCACAGTTCCCGGTAAAAGGCTCGTCCCTTTCCAGCACACTTTCCAGCGTTCCTGCCTGTCAGAAGATAGTAAAGAAAGCTATCGTTGAAAGCCTTAAAAAAGGCCACAACACAAAAATTCTCCCTGAGACAGGCAACCTTTACAAAATCCGTGTTGCCCTCAGAAAAGATATGGTTTCGGTTATGCTGGACACATCAGGTGACGGCCTGCACAAGCGCGGATACCGCCGCAACAGCGGTGAAGCACCAATCAAGGAAACACTTGCGGCAGCTATTGTTGACCTTGCCCGTGTGAGAAGCGACAGCATTATTCAGGACCCGTTTGCAGGCAGCGGCACCTTGCTTATCGAAGCAGCGCAGAAGGCGCTGAATATCGCTCCCGGCCTCAAACGCAGATTTGCGGCAGAGGAATATGCCTTTATCCCGAAAGAAGTGTGGGAAGAGGAACGCAGCAAGGCCCGTCAGGCAATCAACCGAGATGTACCTTTCAAGGCTTACGGCTTTGATATAGACCCGTTTGTTGTGGAAATTGCCAAGCAGAACGCACAGAAGGCAGGCGTGGGCAGCGCAGTAAGCTTCTTTACAGCAGATGTAAAAAGCTTTTCACCACAGGCTGATGCCGTAGTTATCACAAACCCGCCTTACGGTGAGCGCCTTGGTGATATAGATGTTGCCATGGAACTGGAAAAAACACTTTCAAAACGCCTTTCCCAGAACCCTGTAAAAGCAAGCTATATCATCACTTCCGATGCAGAGTTTGAAACAAACTTCGGCAGAAAGGCAACAAAACGCCGCAAGCTGTACAACGGTATGATTCCCTGCCAGCTTTATATGTACTACGGCGACAAAAAATAAATTTCATAAAAAATAAACAGTATATGTCGTTCTGAGAAATGTATGCGAAAAAAGAAATTCTGTATTATCAGTAAAAAATTTTCCGCCGTCACTCAGAATGACTTTTTGTTTAAATACTGCTGTGGGGATTTTGCTGCATTACGGCCAGATGGTGTGCAGAAAACCGACAGCACAGAAAATCTGTTTAATTCGGACATACTATATGGTATAATCTATCCATAGAATAAAACAGGAGGCAGACTATGCTGCAGCTTATCATCGGCACCGCCGGCACAGGCAAAAGCCGGTTTATAAAAGAGAAGATACTGGACAATGCGTCAAAGGGCAGAAAAAGCGTGCTCATCGTTCCCGAACAGTTCAGCAAGACGGGTGAGGCAGAGATTTTTTCCCGTATGGAAAAAAGCAGGTTTGGATTTGTCAGCGTGTTCAGTTTCACATCGCTGCTCCGTGATGTATACACAGAGCAGGGGCTTGTTGTGCCGCAGCTGCTTACCGACGCGGGCAAGGCGGTTATTGCACAGAAGGCTGTGCAGACGGTTTCAAAACAGCTTTCCGGCTATCACAACCAGAAACACAACATAACCTTTGCATATAAACTGGGCAGAGTTTTTGATGATTTCAAGCGCAACGGAATAGACAGCACACAGCTGTATGCCGTGGCAGAGTCTGCACCGCAGACCAATGCAAAACTTAAGGATATTTCAATAATATATACCCAGTACTGTTCATATATGCAGTCTGGAGAAACCGACCTTGAGCAGCTGTATGTGCAGCTTGGTGAAAGCCTGCCTGTAAGCTATACCGACAGCACGGATTTCTTTGTGGACGGCTTTGAAAGCTTCAGCTTCGGGCAGTACGCCATACTTTCACGGATAATGGAAAAGGCGGACAATCTGTATATTGCCCTTACGGCAGACAGGGTTTTTGACAACACCGGCGGTGTGCACCCGCTGAGCTATACCGCAAAAACAGCGCAGAAACTTATTGCACTGGCAAAGACAAAAGGTGTTGCGGCAGCGCCTGCCATAAAGCTGGAAAAACAGTACAGGTTTGCAAATGCCACACTCTGCAATGTGGACAGGTTCCTTCTGTCACAGCCCGCAGAAAAAACAGAGGACAACAGCCACTGTGCGGTGACTGTTTTCCCCACACAGTTTGAGGAGGTCTGCTTTGTTGCGGCACAGATAAGCAGACTGACAGGAGAAGGATACAGCTATAATGATATAGCGGTGGTCTGTCCGCAGATTGAAAAATACGAGCATCAGCTGCAGGAGAGCTTTTCGCTGGCAAAGATACCTTACTTTATTGACCAGAACCGCAATATCCTTTCCAGTGCACCTGTGGTGCTTTTCCGAAATGTGCTGGAGGTTATGGAAAAAGGTGTAAACAGCCAGAGTGTGCTTCCTCTTCTGAAAACACAGCTGACAAAGTTTGACAGCGAAACTGTAGACTGGCTGGAAAACTATATCTATATATGGCAGGACAATGACCTGGACTGGTCATCCCGTTTTACACTTCCATACGGCAGAATATCGGACGGTGAGGCTGCAGAGGGGGACGATGAAATTCTCGCTGCAATAAACAGCCTTGTATACAGTGTGAAGGATATATTTGCACACTGGGAGCATACAGGGGAAGAGGCGGCCGTGGAGGATATACTTGCGGCCATGTACAGCATAGTTTCATCCCTTGGAGGAGAACAGATACTGGAGGATATGATAAACAGTGCCGCAGACAAGGAAAAGTCAGACCTTATCCGCCGGCAGTGGGAAGCCGCAGTGGACTGTATAAATCAGCTTTACCGCATCTGCGGCAGTATGGTTATGCGCCCGGGCGAAATGCAGCAGCTGTTTATGCTTATGGTTCAGGGCACAAAGATAGGTTTTGCACCGCAGACACAGGACTGCGTTATCATCTCCACGCCGCAGCGTATGAAGACGGACGGGGTAAAAGCGATGTTTGTAATCGGTGCGGCACAGGATGTTTTCCCGTCTCTCGTTTCCGATTCGGGCATACTCTCCCAGGGAGATATACAGTATCTCAGGGACAACAACTGCGAAATCGGTGCGGATTTTGCCCAGCGGTTTGCATTTGAAAATCTGTATTTTTACAAGGCTCTCACCACAGCAAGTGAAAGGCTTTTTATTTCCTGTGCCCAGCGCAACATAGACGGTCAGGAGATTCTGTCTGCGGAAATCGAAGGGCTGAAGGAAACACTTGGTCTCAGACAGGCATACCTTGAACCGGAGGATTACTGTATTACAGAAGAATTCTTCTGCCAGTATATCGGTGAAACCATGGGACCGGACGGTGTAAAACTGCTGGACGCCATGGGAATTGATGCAGAGCGGATAAAGGACAGAAAATTTGAAATAACAGACCTTGAAAGTCTGCGACAGCTTGTGGGGGACCATATGATAATATCTCCAACAGCGGCTGAAAACTATTATAAATGCGCCTTCGGATATCTTGTCCGCAACCTGTTCAGGATATATCCTCTGGAAAAGGCATCTCTCACACAGAGAGAAGCAGGGGACTATCTGCACACTGTGGCGCAGAAGGTTATGGAGCAGTACGGCAAAAATTATTATGCTGCCCCATGGGAAGAAATTGAAGAGAAAACGAAGGATACCGTTAAAGAATATCTGGACAGCAGCTATCCGCAGCAGGTGCGCAGTACAGCCAGATTTGCCTCCCTCAGCAGCGATATGCAGCAGAATGCCCTGCAGCTGCTCAGGTATATACACACAGAGCAGAAGGCATCTCTTTTCCGCCCCGTGGCATTTGAAAAACAGATAGGCTTTGACAGCGATGTAAAGCCGGTAACGGTCACACTGGACGATGGCAGCCGTGTCAGCATAGTCGGTGTGTGCGACCGTATCGACACAATGGAAAAGGACGGCAAAAGTTTCATCAGAATTGTGGACTACAAGACTGGCAGCAAGAATTTCAGCCTGGATGATGTATACAACGGCATTTCCAGCCAGCTGCTGCTTTATATGAACAGCATACTTGGCAGTACCGCTTTCGGCGAAAATCCCGTACCTGCAGCGGTTATGTACCAGCCCAGTGATGCGGCCTTCCGTTTTGACGACAGAGGCGGACTTTACACACCTACGGGTATGGCACTGCAGAGCGATGAGATAAGCGAAGGCTTTGACAGGGACTGCGAAGGCGGCTACGGTATTATCAAAGGCAGGGACGGTAAGCTTAAAAGCACAACAGGCAGCGAAATTGTTTCGGCAAAGATGTTCGAAACCATACTTGAACATACACAGAACAAGGTGAAAGAGATGGCACAGAATGTGTACGGCGGCAAATTCGACAATCTGCCGCTGGATATGGGCAATGGTGTCACAAGCTGCGACTGGTGCGGCTACCGCGCTATCTGCCGTGAATTCGGCAGAACAAAACAGAAGGAAAAGGCACATTTTACAGCAGGGGAGGAACAGTCAGATGGCTAAAAGACAGTGGACATCACAGCAGCTTAAGGCTATCGAGGCAGACGGGACACTTACAGTGCTTTCTGCAGCGGCAGGCAGCGGCAAAACCACCGTGCTTGTGGAAAAAGCCCTGCGTATCCTTCTTGATGAAGAGAACAAAACCCCCGCAGACAGGCTGCTCATAGTAACCTTTTCAAATGCATCGGCAAAAGAGTTCAAAAACCGTATTGAAAAGGGCATAAATGAAGCAATAAAGGAAAACCCCGAAAACGCATATATAAAATCACAGAAGGTGGCGCTGCAGAAGGCGGATATTTCCACCATACATTCCTTCTGCATAAAACTTACAAGAGAAAATTTTGAACTGCTGGATATTGCACCTGATTTTACTGTATGTGATGATGCAAAAAGCCTTGAAATACACAGCAGGGCAATAGATGCGGCAATGGAATACGGCTATGAAAATCCGGATTTCCGCAGGTATGTGTCCCTGTTCGGCAAATCCAGTCAGGACAAGCAGATAAGAGAGTTCCTGCGCTATATGCATCAGTATTTTTCGGCTCTGCCTTTCCCTGAAAAAAGGGCGGCAGAACTTGCCGAAAGGACTGCAGAAGAAAAATTCGAGGACAGCGCAGTATATAAATTCCTGTGGGAAGATATAGGCGAACAGATAAGATATATAAAATATCTCCACAACCGCCAGAAAATGCTGGTTTACAACGGAGATGTGGACGCCTACCTTGAAGGGGTTATGGCAAACGGCAGCAGAATTGATATGCTCATAAACGCATACCTTGCGGAAGATGTGTTTGTGGTTAAAAGTATCGCCAACGAAAAGCTGTACCCACTGGGCAGACTGAAAAAGGGCGAGGGCACAAACTTCAGCGATGCGGTGAAAACCGTAAATGAGAAGATAAAGGATATGCTCAAATCGGTGGCAGCCGATGTGGAATATCTTGATGCGGAAAGATATTATGAAGACAACCGTCAGGCATCCGCATATATAAAAGCCATAACAGATGTTTTTATATACTATTCACAGAAGCTTATGGAGATAAAAAAGGCGGAAAAAACCTTTGAATTTTCCGATTTTGAACATTTTGCCGTAAAGCTTCTCATCGATGAAAACGGCAGCCGCACAGCAGTTGCCGACAGTCTGCAGCAGAAGTATGTCAAGATAATGGAGGACGAATTTCAGGACACCAGCTTTGTTCAGGATATGATATTCAAAACCATAGCAAAGGACAGGGAATCCAATCTTTTTTTGGTAGGCGATGTAAAACAGTCCATCTACGGCTTCAGAAAAGCTTCTCCGCAGATACTGCTGGAAAAACGCGCAAGACAGAATATCGACCCGTCCCTTGGCACCACCATAGTACTGCCGAACAACTTCCGCAGCGAAGTCAATGTTATCCGCGGCGTAAACTATCTTTTTGAGCAGATAATGACCGAAAAGCTGGGCGGTGTAGACTACCGCAGCGGCGAACAGCTGCTGCCTGCTCCCAACAAAACCGACAGCGGCACCGCAGGCACTGAACTTGTTGTGGTTACAGATAAGGACGGAGAAGCAGCTGCGGTGGCAGAAAAAATATACACAATGGTATCGGAAGGATACGAAATAAGCGAAAACGGCACAATGCGCCCTGTGGGATACAGCGATTTCTGTATACTGCTGCGCAACAAAAGACGGTTTGATGAGTTTTCCGACGCGCTGAAGGCAAAGGGAATAAAAAGCTTTGTGCGGGATGAAGAACCGCTGCTGGAAAAACCTGAAATACAGAGCATTATTGCGCTGCTGCGGGTTATAAACAATCCGCTGCAGGAGGTTTACCTCACAGCAGGTATGTTCGGGGATATGTTCGGTTTTACCCTTGATGATATTCTGGGGTACAAGCTGAAAAATAAAAAAGAAAACCTTTACAGGCTCATGACTCAGTCGGAAGACGCAAAGGCAAAGGATTTTCTGGACACTCTCAGGGATTTTGCCTTTGCGGCAAAAATCTATTCTCCCGATAAGCTCACAGATTACATCATCAACAGGACAGGATATTACACAAAACTTTCCTTTGCAGAAAACGGCGCAGCAAAAAGAGAAAACATACGCCGTTTTATCAGTCTTGCAAAAAAATATGCGGCAGGCCATCAGGGATATCTGGGGGATTTTCTGCGCTATATAGACCTTACCCTTGAAAGCGGAAACATAGCATCGGAAAACTTCCGCCAGCCTGCAGACACCGTTGCAATAATGACAATGCACACCTCAAAAGGCCTTGAATTTCCGATATGCTTCATATCTGGGCTGGGCAGCGGCTTCAACAAGCGCGACAGCTCCAAGCGGCTTATGATAGACCCGGAACTCGGTATGGCAACCTATGTCAACGAAAGTTTCGGCCACAACCGTTCCACAGCAGGCATACGGGCAATCGGCAAAAAAATACTCAGGGAAAATGCCAACGATGAAATGCGCCTTATGTATGTTGCAATGACAAGGGCAAAGAACAAAATGTTCCTGACGGCACAGTACACCAATCTGTTCACAGAGAACACCATGCAGAAGATATGGGAAAAAACTTCCTTTGTTCCGGAGATGTATGCTCTGCGCACTGCCACAAACCCTATGGAATGGGTGCTGACGGGTTTTATAAACCATCCCAAAGTGTTCGGCAGATATTCCAGCGGCGAGATGAGCAGTGAACGCAAGGTGACCTTTGAAAAGGTGGGTATAGACGACATGGATATCTTTATCAGCGATGACTATGATTTTGACGCCATTCTGGACTTTCAGTTCCTGCAGGCAGAGGATACAGATGAAGCTGAACAGCCCTGTCCTGCGGAGGAAAATGCCGGCTGTACAACAGAGATTTCTGTTGAAAAGGCAAGGGAAAACCTGAACCGTGTTTATCATAACAGGGCAAAAACCCGTCTGCCTATAAAGGT
>JAFSCM010000133.1 GCA_017436765.1 Oscillospiraceae bacterium | reverse complement strand
TTTTCTTGTTGGGAGGTCGCTAATACCGGTAAGCCTTTGTTTTTGCATTTTATAAAAGTCCATATATGAGCACAATGGACAGCCAGGAAGATATTACACCGATAAGTCCCACAATGCCGCCTATGCGCAGATAGTCTTTGAAGCGGTAGCCCGCAACCTGAACAATTGTAATGGATGTTGTTGCCACAGGAGTTGCCATAGCCAGTGAACAGCCGTATACACAGGCAAGCGCCACAGGCATTGGATTGCAGCCAATCTGTAATGCAAGTGGAACGCCGATTGCCGCCAGCATAGAAACCAGTGAACCGTTGGACATGAACTGCGAAAGCACAAAACCTGTAATCAGGAAGATTGTAACAAGTGCAACAGGGTTTGTAACAATATTGCTGAAGTTGTTCATGAGGAACTGTATTACCTTTTCCCCTGCACCTGAAGATACAAACCCCTTTGCCATGGCAAGTGCCGCGCCGAGAACAAGAATTGCTGACCACTGCATATCACGCATTGCTCTTTTACCGTCCACACAGCCTGTAATTACCAGGACGAGCGCTCCGGAAACAGCAATAAAGCCTATATCCCAGCCAAACGGACGAATCATAAACAGAACAATGCAGGCTAAAAATACAGTTATGGAGATAATTGCATTGCGCTTGTTTATCTCCCCTTCCGGCATCTTTTTGTTTGTTTCTGCCACCTCTTCAAAATCAAAGCTCTTTTTCATATAGTCATACAGGAAAAACCAGAAGCTTGCCGCAACTGCAAGTGTCATAATAATTGCAATTGGTGCGGTGGAAAAAAAGTTCATTGTTTCAACTCCTGTATACTGCAGCACTTCGTTGGCAAGCAACGGAGCTGTACAGCCCGCAAGTGTACCTGTGCCGCCTACAAGCGACCCCATGGCCAGAGGCATATATGTATTCTTTTTGGTTATATGTCCATTGGATACCGATGCTATTGATGCTATAAACGGCATATACAGTGCAACAACAGCAGAGTTGTTTGCAAAAGCGGATATCAATGCCGCTGAAAGGAAAACAACTATAACAAACAGTTTTTCCCTGTGTCCCACAACCTTGGTAAGCATTACACCTATTTCGTTGCCGACACCGCTTTCCAGTATGGCATCTGCCACAATAATCATACCTATTGTAAGCAGGGCAGGTGTGCTGACCATACAGGCAAAAGCATCGTTGAAGCTGAGTACATTGGTATATACAAGGGCGAACATACCAATCAGGGATGTTACCGCCACCGAGAAAACCTCGCCTATATACATCACAATTATTATGCCTATAATTATCAGGGCCAGGGTGCTTTGTTCCATACTGCATCGCTCCTTTTATCTTTTACAAACATTATATTAATTTGTATTATATAAAATATTATTATAATAAAAGATTACTATAATTTATTCTTTGTGTCAATTTTGAAATATAAAATTCTCAAAGCTTCCGCAATTTGTGCCACCCGTATGCTGTTTGATTTCTGCATATTCTGTTATCCTTGATTTTTCCGCCTTTTTATGATAAATATATACATTATATATCTTTTCCTTCGGAGGATTTATGGAAAACTTTTTTATCGGTATGCTCTTTTTGTTTCTGAACTTCAACTTCAATGTAAGCAACCATGTTATCGGCCTTATCCCTACATTTGTAGGCTACATATTCATCAAAAGAGGTATCAGTGAGTTTGAAGGCAAGGTTCCTGCTTTCAGCAAAATCTACCCGTTTGCAAAAATTATGATTGTTGTGGGCATTGTTGTTTATATAATGGATTTTCTTGCATACAACATCGGTGCTGTATATTTCATTGTAAGTGTCGTTATGCTCGCCGCAAATATATATACATCCTTTAACATCACAGAAGGTGTTCTCTATCTGGAAGAAACCAAACAGATTGATATCTTCGGCACAGAACTGCGCCGCATGTGGAAGATTATGATAATTGCACTCTGCGCTGCCACAGTTACAGTATTTATACCTTTGCTTAACATTATTGCAACACTTGCCGGATTTGTATGTAATATACTGTTCCTTATTGCATTCAATAAAACCAAAAATGCAGCAGCAGACCATTATCTTTACGGATAAAGCCAAATATTTACAATCATATGACATTGTCACTTACGGGCGGCAGATGCCGCCTTTTTTATTGCAATGACAAGGCCTGTGTGCTATAATATGTATGTCCTAATTCAAAGTATATCTGAGAACCGGAAGAAAAAATTATATCGTACTGAAATGAAGGGTACGCCCCGACACTGAAGGCGAAGAAAACAAGCTTATAAAGTAAAGACAGTGTATTTTGCAATACATTTGTTTTTGCTGTTATTGTTTCCGTGCCTTTGGCATGGATTTTTTCTTTTTTCGGATATCTTCTGAGGATAAAATCACAAACGACCGTACAAAACGGCAAAACTCAAAGTGAGAAAGGCAAATACTATGAAAAAACTCTTATCCCTTATTTTATCCGCTGTTCTTGTTTCAGCTGTTTTTACAGGCTGCAGTGCACCTGAAACACCATCCGCAGAAGCAGAACCAACACCTGCACCTGAAGTTGTGGAAGGTATTGACATCAATATCGCAGGTATGTCCGGTCCTACATCCATGGGTCTTGTTTCCATGCTGGACAAATCCGCCAAAGGTGAAACAGTGAACAACTATAACTTTACACTTGCAGGCGCTGCTGACGAAATTACACCGCTTCTTGTAAAAGGCGAACTTGATATTGCTGCTGTTCCTGCAAACCTTGCTTCTGTTCTCTTCAACAACACAGAAGGCAAAATCCAGATTCTTGCTGTAAACAACCTTGGTGTTCTCTATGTAGTTGAACAGGGCGAAACAATCACAAGTTTTGCAGACCTTAAAGGCAAAACAATCTACTCCACAGGCAAAGGTACAACACCTGAATATGCCCTCAACTACCTTCTCAGCCAGAACGGCCTTGACCCTGCAGCAGATGTTACAATCGAATGGAAAAGCGAAGCTGCAGAAATTGTTGCAGTTCTCAAACAGGATCCGACAGCAATCGCTGTGCTTCCACAGCCATTTGTAACAGTTGCTCAGACACAGGTTGAAGGACTTAAAGTTGCTCTCAGCTTCAATGATGAATGGAACGCTCTCGGCAATGGCTCCAGCCTTGTAACAGGCGTTATCGTTGCAAGAAAAGCATTTGTAGAAGAAAACCCTGCACAGGTTTCTGCTTTCCTTGACGAATTCAAGGCTTCCACAGAATTTATCAACGCAAATGTTGAAGATGGCGCTGCTCTTGTTGAATCTCTTGGCATCGTAAAAGCTGCAGTTGCAAAAAAAGCTATTCCAAACTGCAATATCCAGTTTATGGAAGGCGCTGAAATGAAAACAGTTGTAAGCGGCTATCTGCAGACACTTTACGACCAGAACCCTAAAGCTGTAGGCGGTGCAATGCCAACAGATGAATTCTACTTTGCAAGATAATTACCATAAATATATCAAACGATAAATATAAAACATTCAAAGGATTAAATCCCCTATGAACCGAACCCGATTTGAAAAAATACTGGCAGTTGCCACAGCAGTTCTGTTGTGGCAGCTTGCTGCTGTCACAATCGGCGAAGAAGTTCTGCTGGTTTCCCCTTTTAAAGTTCTGCTGAGACTGTCTGAACTGATTTTCGAGGCAGAGTTCTGGGGAACAATCCTTTTTTCCTTTAAACGGATAACACTGGGATTTTTTATCGCCCTTGTCTCGGGCACAATACTGGCGATACTGTCCTACCGTTTCAGAGTTGCGGAGGTTTTCCTCTGGCCATATATTTCAATCATCAAGGCAACACCTGTTGCAAGCTTTGTTATCCTCTGTCTTATATGGCTTTCTTCCTCCCAGCTTCCTGTTTTTATCGCATTTTTGATGGCAGTGCCAATCATCTATACAAATATGCTGCAGGGTTTTAAAAGCACCGACAGCAAAATGCTGGAAATGGCGGAAATTTTCCGTTTTTCCTTCGGTAAAAAGCTGCTGTACATCTATTTCCCTCAGATTAAAAGCCATTTTGTTTCCGCCTGCTCTGTCTCTCTGGGGCTCAGCTGGAAAGCCGGTATTGCAGCGGAAATTATCGGCATACCTGACGGCAGCATGGGCGAAATGCTGTATCAGGCAAAACTGTACCTTGCAACAGCTGACCTGTTCGGCTGGACGGTTACAATTATCCTTGTAAGCGTGCTGTTTGAAAAAGCCGTTATGTTTATCATAAACAGACTGTTTGGCAGATTGGAGGATTTGTGATGGATATTGTTATTAAAAATCTCTGTAAATCCTTTGGCGAGAAACAGGTTCTGAAAAACATAAACGCTGTTATAAAGCAGGGACAGATAACCTGTCTTATGGGGCAGAGCGGTGTGGGCAAAACCACTTTGCTTAACATAATGATGGGCTTTGTCAAGGCTGACAGCGGCGAAATACTGAACATACCGCAGCTAAAATCTGCAGTATTTCAGGAAAACCGCCTGTGCGAAAGCTTTTCTGTCCTTTCCAACATAAAAATGGCAAACGACAGCCTCAGCGATGATGTTATAATGAAACATCTTGCGGCCGTGGGGCTGGAAAATGAGGCAAAACACAAGGTTTCCACCTTAAGCGGCGGTATGAAAAGGCGTGTTGCACTGGTAAGGGCAATTCTGGCCGAAAAAGAGATTTTATTTCTGGACGAACCGTTTAAAGGCCTTGATGACAAAACCCTTGAACAGGTACAGAATTATCTCTCTGAAAACACAAAAGGTGTCACCGTTGTAATGGTGACACATCAGATTGAAGACGCACAGGCACTTGGTGCAGAGATTATAAATCTGAAAAACAGTGCATTATAAATATTATTATTCAGTTTTTTAACTGAATTCTCCTGACAATATATCCCTCGTGAAACTCTGCAGATATTCTGCAGAGTTTTTGTTTTTTACAGTATTTTGTTTACTTTATCCGCAATTCAATATATACTGATAATATATTTTTATCGTTTTGAAAAGGATTAATATAATCAGATGAAATATTCTATCAATCACAGTACAAATAAAACTGCATATATGCAGCTTTACGAACAGCTGCGGAAGGACATTGTGGACGGTGTTTTCTCTTACGGCACCAAACTGCCTTCCAAACGCCTGCTGGCAGAAGAAAGTGATGTAAGTGTTATTACAGTGGAACACGCCTATTCCATCCTGTGCGATGAAGGATATGTGGAAGCAAGACAGAGAAGCGGATATTTTGTAATATACAGGGAAAGTGATTTTATATCCACCGCAGACAGCAGCACAGAAACTTTGCACAATGCTGCCGTTTCAAACGCAGACAGCCCGTTTCCTTTCTCTGTGCTGTCAAAAACCATGCGTAAGGTGCTGCTTGATTACAGTGAAAATATTCTTGTAAAATCTCCCAATCAGGGCTGCGTGGAGCTGAGAGGAGCTATAAGCACATATCTTGCCCGCAGCAACGGGATAAATGTTTCTCCCCAGCAGATTGTAATAGGTTCAGGTGCTGAATATCTTTACAGCCTTATTGTCCAGCTGCTGGGAAAAAACCGCATTTTTGCCCTTGAAAACCCTTCCTACGAACAGATACTCAATGTTTACCGTGCCAATGGAGTTGAGTGTGATATGCTTAATATGGGCCGTGACGGCATACAGAGCGAGGAGCTTGAGCGCACCGAAGCAAGCGTGCTGCACATAACCCCTTTCAACAGCTTTCCAAGCGGCGTTACCGCAAGGGCTTCAAAAAGATATGAATATATCAACTGGGCGGAAAAACGCAACGGATATATTATCGAGGATAATTATGACTCGGAACTTACCGTTTCCACCAAAGCGGAAGATACTGTTTTTTCCCTTGCAAAAAACAACAAGGTAATTTATATAAACACATTTTCACGCACAATTGCCCCGTCCTTCCGTGTAGGCTATATGGTTCTGCCAAAACAGCTTGCAGATGAATTTGAAAATAAACTTGGTTTCTATTCCTGTACAGTTCCTGTTTTTGAGCAGTATGTCCTTGCGGAACTTATAAACAACGGCGATTTTGAGCGCAATATAAACCGCATAAGAAGACAGCGCAGAAAACAGAAGCTGTAATATAATCTTCAGTGCCTCCCTGATAACAATGTCATAGCCGTCCTGCTGTATTGTATCTGTACAGCAGGATTTTTCTTTTCAGATACCGCATTGTTCAACCTTATATTCCGTTTCAATCTGGTTATATAACACACTTGCAATTTGGTTATTAACTTACTACCAGCTTAATAGTATACTGTATATGCAAAAAGACACAGGAGTGTATTATATATATGAAAAAAAATAAATTTAACGTTAAAGACCTGACTATGATT
>JAFSCM010000132.1 GCA_017436765.1 Oscillospiraceae bacterium | reverse complement strand
TAACAATTATTTAATATATATAATATAACAAAATAACAAAAGCTCTGTCTGTATGACAAATGTCAGCAGGACAGAGCTTTTCATATATACTACTTATTGTTTTTTGGATTTACAATATTGCGCCAGTCAAGGTCCCCTCTTTCAAGACCGTGAATAAGCACTTCTGCTGTTGCAATACTGGTTGCAACAGGAATATTGTTTTCGTCACAGAGACGGAGAAGATTTTTATCGTTAGGTTCGTTTGAACGGGCAGTAATAGGGTCACGGAAGAACAGAAGCATATCTATTTCATTATACTGCAATCTTGCCGCAATCTGCTGGTCGCCGCCCTGGGAACCGCTGTAAAAACGGTGAACATTAAGGTTTGTTGCTTCCGCAACCATCTTGCCTGTTACACCTGTGGCAAGCAGATTGTGCTTTGACAGTATGCCGCTGTATGCAATACAAAACTGTACCATAAGTTCTTTCTTTTTGTCGTGTGCAATAATTGCTATATTCATGTTAATCCCTCCGTTACTTGATATTCATCTGTGGATGTCTGCCGTTAATTCTTTCGCATATGGATCCGAATATTCTTTTTGATAAACTGTCGTTTTGTAAAGGTTTGCCTGCCATTGAAGCCAGCTGCAGTGAAACATCATAAGGTATTACCCCCAAAAGCTGTGCACAGCAGGCATCTATTATCTGATCTGCATCTTCAAAGCCTGTATGTCTGAATGTATCCTTGTCATATTTATTGATAACAAGCCGTATATCACTGATGCCTGACGCATAAATTTCGTCTGAAACTATCCTTGCATCACGCACGCTTACAGCATCAGGTGTTGCCACAATCACTGCCATGGAAGATACGGCAAGGGCTGCTTTGAAAGCTTCTCCCATACCTGCCGCAGTATCAATAATTATAAACTGATAATCACTGTATATGCTGTCTGTAATCTTTTTGAGATTTTCAAACTTCACACCGCTTTTCTGCCCCGGTGCCGGCATAATGTGCAGTCTGTCGGTATACGGACTGGTCACAACAGCTTTCTGAATGCTGCAGCTGCCCTGCAGAACATCACCGATGTCGTAGACAGCCAGTTCACTTATTCCGGATATAACATCTATACTCCTGAGCCCCATATCAAGCTCTGTAAGAAATGTTTTGTACCCTTTGAAAGCCAGTTCATGCGCCAGAAAAGTTGCAACAGTGCTTTTGCCTGTTCCGCCTTTACCTGAGGCAACCATAATAACCTGTGCCATTTTTCCTCCAACAATAGATTTATGTCACATTTACCTCATTAGTATACCATAGGTAAAATAAAATTTACAACACAATTTACTTGTTTTTTGTAAAAAATGTCAAAAAAATTGTAAAAAAACACCTTAAAACAAAAGAATTATCGGTTCTCTGTATTTTTAAGGTGTTTTTGATTTTATTTATTGTTTTCGGTCTGTTGCTGACACTTTACGGCTGCTGTTGCTGTGGGTCTGCCTGTGGTATCTGCGCATTTATAACATCAGATGCAATCTGATTTTCTGCAGATTCAGCATTTTCCGCTGCCTGCTGTTCAATCTCCTGCTGTTCAAGTATTTCACGCCATTCCTGATTGCGGCGAACATCCTTGAGTTCGTAATATTTTATAAAGATATCACGGATACTTTCTGCCAGGAGATAACCGTTGCCTGCCTTTTCCGCAATAATTGCAACTGCGATTTCCGGATTTTCAACAGGCCCGTATGCCATCATTGTGGCATTGTAGTAATCCCCGACCTGTGCAGTACCTGTTTTGGATGCCACACCATAAGGAAGCACCTTGAGAAACTGTGCCGCATTGCCTTCTGTTGAAGCCATAAGCATACCCTCTTCAACAATTCTGTAGGAATCATTTTTATCAGGCAGTTCAGAAAGAACATCCACCGGTGTTTTGTAAACCACATCGCCGTTTATGGATTCTATGGAATCCACTATATGCGTATTGAGGCGCCTGCCTTCATTGGCTATGGTTGATGCGTATGTGGCAAGCTGCACTGTTGTGAGTGCTGTATCAAGCTGGCCGATTGCAGCCTGGATTACGTTACCTGCCTGCCATGTGCCGCCAAGGCTCTCTGTATATTCCGGGTTGGAAACAACCCCTGTGCGTTCGGATATTTCAAGGCCTGTTTTCACACCCATACCCATCTGGTGTGCAATTTCGTTGAGTTTTTCTATTCCCAGCTGTCTGCCCACTTCAAAGAAGAAACAGTTGCAGCTGACCTTAAGGGCTTCCTTTACATTTATACTGCCGTGTACAGCACCGTTCGCACAGCTTGGCATATAGCTTGGTGCATAGTACATATAAGTACCTGTGCATCTGATTTTTGTATCCTCTGTAATTATGCCTTCCTGAAGTGCTGCAAGAGCAACCGCACATTTGAAAACAGAACCCGGACGGTACAACCCCTGTACCGCACGGTTGAACAGCGGATTGTCTTCGTCCGCCGCATACTCATTGTAATTTGATGTATAGAGATTGAGGTCAAATGTAGGATAGTTTGCGATTGCAAGAATACCGCCTGTTTTAACATCAATTACCACAGCAGACATTCCGTCCGCCTCTTTCCCCCAAAGGGTGGTTCTCTGGTGAAGTGCGTCCATCTGTCTGACCATAATCTCATTGAGTTCTTTCTGGAGATGATAGTCGATTGTAAGTTTTACCGTATTGCCCTCTTCAGGCGCATCTATAATCTGTTTGCCGGTAATTTCGCCGTACATATTACGCTCAATCTGCACAGAGCCGTCGGTGCCTTTGAGATAGCTTTCATACAGTTTTTCAAGACCCGATTTGCCGAGAGTATCGGTCATTCCGTACCCCTGGTTTTTCAGTTCTTCATATTCTTCGGCCCAGATTATACCTACTGTGCCCATAAGGTGCGGCAGAACTGTGCCGTCTTCATAATATCTTTTGCTTGTATCATATATTTCCAGACCGCTGAGCTGTCTGGAGTTTTCTGTTATAACCGCTACTGTTTTTTCGCTTACATCCGTTGCAATGGTAAACGGCGTGCTGAGAGAGTAGCCTTCCCTTTCCATTGTATAGCGGATGCCGCCAACCTTGCGCCACAGGGATTTCGGAATATCCTCCAGGGAATATCTTTCTCCCAGTTTTTCTATAACATCATTTTCTGTGGCATATACATTTAGTTCCAGGGTTTTGCGTACCCACTCTATTTCGCTTTCCTTTTCTTCAATAAAGCTGTAGGGGCTTTCCTTTTCCAGCGGGAGAATATCATTTATATTCTCGTTGTTCTCCTCCAGAATATCAAGCGCTTCTATAATACGCCGGTTTAGCTGGTCACTCTGGAGATAAGCACGGTTGAGTGTAACATTGAACACCAGCTGACTGGAAGCAAGCGGTGTACCGTAAGCATCAACAATGTCTCCGCGGGATGCTGTAAGGGTCTGTTCAAACACGACTGAAGTATTTGAACTTTCAAAGTGCTGTTCGCCTTCAATAATCTGATACTGTACCAGTTTCATGGCAAACATAAGAAAAACCGCCAATATAAATGCCGACAGTATTTTTATTCTCGAATCAAATACCTTTTTCAATGTTTACCTCTCATTGTACTTTTTAAACCTGTTCTGCACAGCCACAATTATTTTAAAATACAGCACCGAGAACAGTGTTGAATATATGCTTGTCAGCAGAACGGTTTTTATAAAGATGATAAATATTCCCCTGTGTCCCGGAAGAATATAGTTGAAGAAAAAATCCAGTGACAGAATTATAAATGTGGAGATAAAGCACATTGCCATGGAGTTGCGGTAGTTTGGCTGAAATATAAATTTAACCATTATCATACATATCATACAGGCAATTATAAGCGGTATTGTGTAAAGACCAACAATCCTGCCTGCAGAAAGTTCAAACAGCAGACCTGCCATAACATAAACTATAATTGCATAGTTTTCCTCTTCAAGCATGGCAAGTATGATGCAGAATGGTATAAGAAACACCGGCCTGATGCCAAACACCGATAAAAACCCCGGTGTACCCTGAAGGATGTACAGCACAAACACCATAAGGCAGAGCAACACATATTTAATTGTCTTTTCTATTGCCAGTTTTCTGCTGTTCATATATTTCTCCTGATAATGCCTGCTGTCTGATTAGTAACTTTTGATTATAAATACTGTTTTCACTTCAGAAATTTCGCTTGCAGGTTTGACAACCGCATAGCTGTAGTTGCCTGATGTATCTGTTATTATCTCTTCTATTGTGCCTACAAGAAGGTCTTTAGGGAAAACCTCGCCCATGCCTGTGGTGCTTATTATATCCCCGATTTCCGCATCTGTATTTTTTGGCAGATACCTGATAAGTGTTTTTCCGCTGCTGCTGTAACGGCTGTCTCCGCACACAACGCCCGTATCCCTTGTGCTGCTTACAAAGCTTGCAACGCTTACAGACGGACTGAGAATGGTGGAAACGCGCGAAAAGTTCGGGCCTGTTTCAACCACAACGCCCACAACGCCGATGGAAGACATTACAACATCATTTACTTCAATTCCGTCATCTTCTCCTGCATCTATTGTAAAGGAATAGAATTTTTCCATGCCGTCACGTCCTATTACAGAAGCTGCAGCAATTTCGTATTCGGGATTTTCTTCCTTGATTTCCAGAAACTCCTTGTACTTTTCATTCTCTATCTTTATCTTGTCGTAATCAATCTGTTTCTGTTTAAGCTCCTGATTTTCTTTTCGCAGCTGTTCGTTTTCTTCGATAATCTGGTCTATGTTGACAGTTCTGTCCTTCCATACCGAAAATTTATTGGATACCTGAGCAGTCACACTTCTGAAAGGCACAGAAACAGCACCCATAATCTCCTGCGGGAGAGTCATGAGCCTTCCGTTTACTCCGGCATACAGTGCCATACCTACAAGCACTGCAATAACTGCTATTACAATTTTGAATGGATTGTTTTTCATCTGCAGAATTTACCTTTCAGTTTTCACATTTTATCCGTATGCTAAATTTGCAAGCCCTGTATGAGCTTGCAAATTATTACGCTTTATTAAAGTTTCTTTGTATCTGTCTGGAGAACATCGCCAAGGACATCCATATTGTCCAGAACATGGCCTGTACCGTTTGCAACACAGTCCAGCGGATTTTCTGCAATATAAACATCAATGCCTGTTTCCTGATTGATAAGTTTATCAAGGCCTTTGAGAAGTGCGCCGCCGCCTGTGAGTGTGATTCCGCTGCTGATAATGTCTGCTGCAAGTTCAGGTGGTGTTCTTTCAAGTGTTTCCTTGATAGCTTCGATGATTTTTTCGAGAGATTCCTGAAGAGCTTCTCTTACATCTTCGCTTGTTACTGTAATATTTTTTGGAAGACCGTTGATAAGGTTACGGCCTTTAACTTCGAGAGTGAGATCTTCTTCAAGTTTAAATGCTGTACCGATCTGAATTTTGATCTGTTCTGCTGTTCTTTCACCGATGAGAAGATTGAATTTTCTCTTGATGTAAGCAATGATAGCTGCGTCAAATTCGTCGCCGCCTGTTCTTACACTTCTGGATGCAACAATACCGTTGAGTGCGATAACAGCAACTTCGCTTGTACCGCCGCCGATATCAACAACCATATTGCCTGTTGCTTCCTGTACAGGAAGACCTGCACCGATAGCTGCTGCCATAGGCTCTTCAATAATCATAACCTGACCTGCACCTGCTGCGATGGAAGCTTCTCTAACTGCGCGTCTTTCAACTTCTGTAACACCGGAAGGGATACAGATAACTATACGCGGCTTGAAGAGAAGTGATGTGCCGCAGGCTTTTTTGATGAAGATTCTCAGC
>JAFSCM010000131.1 GCA_017436765.1 Oscillospiraceae bacterium | reverse complement strand
TCAGCATACAGTTTTTCAAGTTTTTCCTGTGCAAATTCGATATTGTCCAGCTTTTCACTGGCTTTATTGTAATAATCAAGAACTGCACTTACACTGCCGCCGTATTTTCTTTTCAGCTTGTAGTATGTATCAAGGCGTTCTTCAATTTCATCTATTCTGTTGATATCCACATCAAAATCATCAATTATGCTGCGGATTTCATACATAACATCCTGACTTTTATCTGATATATCTATGAGAATTTCTGAAAGTTCAGCTATTTTTTCGGAAAATTCAGATACCGATGATATCTCCCCTTCTGCCTGCTGAAGTGCACTGCACGCACCGATAAAATCATCATTTCCGCTCAAAAAACCATAGGCACTGTTAAGGGCAGAAAGAATATTTTCAGCATTTTTTATCAGCTTTTTATCTTCAATCAGGTCAGCTTCTTCCTCTTCAGACAAATCTGCATTATATATTTCTTCCACCTGAAACTGCAGAAGTTCAAGGTCTTCCTGCTTGCTTTTTTCAAGTGAAGAAAGTTCTTTTATTTTTCTGTTTATATCACAGTATTTTTCATAGCTTGCTGAATAGCTGTCAAAAACAGCTTTATTTACACCGAAACTGTCCAGTATTGCAAGATGTTTTGCCGCATCAAGCAGACTCTGGTTATCGTGCTGTCCGTGGATATTGATTGCTTCTGCAAAAACAGCTTTTATAACGCTTACCGGCACGGGCATACCATTGATTCTGGCACTGTTTTTTCCCTCTGCAGATATAACTCGGGACACTATACATTCATCGCTGATATCGATATCCATTTCATCAGCAAGTTTTATTATATCTTCGTTCAGATTTTCAAAGACAGCAACAATAGACGCCTTCTGAGCGCCTGTTCTGATAATATCTCTGGACACACGGTCCCCCATAATAGCGTTTATTGAATCTATAATTATGGATTTACCTGCACCCGTTTCACCAGTCAGGCAGGTAAAGCCGTTATCAAAGGAGATATTTGCCTTTTCAATAACAGCAACATTTTCTATTGTCAGCTCTCTGAGCATCTGAACACCTCAAAAATTATTTGATGTACTGTTTGAGTTTATCGTTGAGTTTATGCGCCATTTCTTCTGTGCGCATAAGAATAAATATTGTATTTTCACCTGCAATTGTGCCTACAACGCCGTCCCATTTGAGACTGTCGAAAACTTCGCATGCTGCCTGAGCCATAGCTGTATGGCATTTGATAACAACAGTATTGAGTGCGTAGTCAACAGATTTGATGGATTCAGAAAAGATATAGTCGAATCTGTTGAATGTAGCTTTTGTATCTTCAACTATTGTATTCTGGGCATATTTGTATTCCCCTGTTGAAGAAACAATCTTAACAAGGTTAAGTTCCTTGATATCGCGGGAAACTGTTGCCTGTGTAACTGCAAATCCTGCATTGTTGAGATATTCAAGCAGAACTTCCTGACGGTCAATATTATATTCCTGAATAAGGGATAGTATCTTCTTATGACGATTCTTTTTCATTGTAATTCTCCTTGTTTATCTCAGTTTTATTTTTTTATCCACCTTGGCAAACTGTCCCATATTCTTTGCCGAGTAGATGTTGAGTGCTTTGTTTGAAAGACGTACTGTAACAGTATCCTTTTCAGATATCTGACGGTGGTTTTCACCGTCAAAAGAAACAAATATGTCCTGTTTTCTGCCTTCATCAAATCTGATTGTTATTATTTTATCCTTTGCCAGCACCATCGGTGTTGCATTAAGGCTGTGAACCGCAACCGGACTGATTACAAGCGCATCAAGGTCGTTGTCCACTATAGGTCCGCCCGCTGACAGTGAATAGGCTGTGGAGCCTGTTGCAGTTGCCACTATGACAGAGTCACAAACAATATTTCCTATATTGCTGTCATTGCAGTATACATAAGCTGATATTGTATTGGAAAACATATGTTTTGCTATGACAATGTCATTGAGGCAGTATTTCCAGTTGGAATTGTTCACCCTTGCTTTAAGCAGCGAATGCTTTTTGATTTCATATTCTTCGGGGTGTTCAAAAAATCTGCACAGGTCATTCAGACGGTTTCCTTCAATAGCTGTGAGAAACCCCAGCCTTCCTCGGTTTATTCCAAGAATGGGCTTGTTGTATTTTATCGCCTGATGGTTCATTGAAAGCAATGTTCCGTCTCCACCCACAGTAACAATAAGGTCGCACTGACTGATTTTTTCATCATCCTTTTTTGCATCATTTTCAGATACATTAAAAGTGTGATTGTATTTTGTCAGTATTTCCTTTATTTCTTCCAGGTCTGAAACAGTATTTTTATTGCTGTATTTAAGAAATATATTCATATTATACTCCTTATGCTCCCAGGTGTTTTCCAGCCTCTTTCACAACCATATCCACCTGTTCTTCCCCTATAAGGCTGTCCTGTTCATTCTTTGTTATAACAATAAGAAATTCAATATTGCCTTCAGGGCCCTTTATTGGAGAAAATGTAAGTTCTTTTACAAAAAATCCGTTCTGGTTTGCATATTCCATTACATTAATGATAACTTCCTTATGCACGGCACTGTCTCTTACCACACCTTTTTTGCCCACCTTCTCCTTGCCTGCTTCAAACTGCGGTTTTACAAGGCAGGCACCGATTACATCCTCTGTGGATATTGCATAAGCAACCGGAAAAATATGTTTCAGGGATATAAACGATACATCAACACTGAAAAAATTAATCTTTTCTTCCAGGTCATCTGCTGTGACATTGCGGATATTGGTCTTTTCAAAGTTTACAACCCTTTCATCTGTGCGCAGTTTCCACGCCAGCTGACCGTATCCCACATCAACCGCATATACTTTTTTTGCTCCGTTCTGCAGCATACAGTCTGTAAAACCACCTGTTGATGCACCTATATCCATACAGATTCTGTCTGTAAGGTCAAGGTTATAAAGTTCAACAGCCTTTTCAAGCTTGTATCCGCCACGGCTTACATATTTAAGGTCTTTGCCCCTTACTTCAACCTTGTCAGTTTCCTTGAGCATATATCCTGCTTTATCAACTTTCTGATTGTTGACATACACAATGCCTGCCATTATAAGTGCCTGTGCGCGCTGGCGGGATTCTGTATATCCTTCTTCAAATACATACTGATCTAATCTAATTTTCATAATTTTCCTTTATTTTTTTAACAATGCTTTCTGCATCAATCTTACAGATTTTCTGCAACTCGCCTACATTTGCGTGATAAACTGTATAGTTTTCCACACATTTGCAGCTGTAATTGTTTTTAAATCCGTTTTCCAGCAATATAAGACCAAGTTTTGCAGAAACACTGCCGTTCTTAACATGCTCTTCAAAACTGTAAATGTTTTTGTATTCCATAAGCATTTCTGCCATTTCCGGTAATATCGGGTTGATAACATTAAGCTTGAGAATTGCTGTTTCTATACCCTGTTCCGCCAGAAGCTTCTGCGCTTTGAGTGCTTCAACAAACTGTCTGCCGTAACATACGATTATATTTTCCCTTGTTTCACCTATCAGGTCATAGTAATTGCCTGTACATTCATAATCGGCAATATACGAATCCTGTCCGCCTCGCGGATACCGGATAACTTTTGGTCCGTTGATATTGTCGATAAGATAATTCTGCCAGAATTTAAGTTCGCTGTAGTTTGCAGGACACACAACCGGCACATGATCATAGTTTGAAAATATACTTAAGTCGTGTATACCCTGATGTGTTTCACCGTCACCCGGAACAAGACCTGCGCGGTCAATTGCAAACATAACATTGAGATTGAGCAGACAGGTGTCATGGATATACTGGTCCCCCCAGGGTGGAGTCAGCAGCTCT
>JAFSCM010000130.1 GCA_017436765.1 Oscillospiraceae bacterium | reverse complement strand
TGCCCTTAACAGTGCCTATGGTTTTTTGAGCGGAAATGATGATTTTATCGGTGCGTGCAGTGCACTTCAGCAGGCAGAAGGGGAGATATCATCGGTATCTGAATTTTCCGAAAAAATCGCTGATCTTTCTGAAATTCTCATAGATATTTCGGACAAAAGTCAGGATGTTATGTATGAAATCCGCAGCATAATGGATGATTTTGATGTGAATATCAATATGCTTGACGAAATTGAAGAACGACTTGATACATACTATAAGCTGAAAAGAAAATACGGCGGCAGTGTAAGTGCAGTTCTTGATTATTACAATAAAGCCAGTGAAAAGCTGGACAATATCGAATTTGCACAGGAAAAACTTGAAAAACTGTATGCTGAAAAGGCAGTTATTTTGAAAGAACTTGAAAAAACGGCACAGGCACTTACAGACGAAAGATGTGCAAAATTTGATATGATGGCAGGTGAGATACAGTCTTCTCTTGAATTTCTCAATATGCCATTTGTAAAATTGTCTCTCCATATTGAAGACAAGGATTATTCTGCAGACGGCAAAGACCAGCTGGAGTTCTATATAGTTACAAACAAAGGTGAAAGTCCAAAACCTCTTGCAAAAATAGCATCAGGCGGTGAATTAAGCCGTATTATGCTTGCAATAAAGAGTGTACTTGCAGAAAAGCAGATTACCGATACAATGATTTTTGACGAAATTGATGCGGGTGTTTCCGGCAGTGCTGCCCTTAAAATCGGCAGACTGCTGCGTGAAACAGCTAAGAACCGTCAGGTTTTCTGTGTTACACATTCACCGCAGATTGCAGCATTTGCTGACACACATCTGTATATAGAAAAAGCTACCAGAGGTGAAGCAACCTATACAACGGTGCGCAGACTTGGTACAGAAGAAAGGGTTGCGGAAATTGCTCGTATTATTTCGGGTGACAATATAACCGAAACTGCAGCAGAAAATGCAAGGGAAATGCTGGCTATTGCTCAAAACAGTTGACAAATAAAGGTTTTATAATATATACTTATTTCATCTGTAAACAGACAATTCAATATATAAACGCAATGACAAGTTACAGTATCTTAAATCTGTCAGGCAAAGAGAGCTTTCGTCAGGTGCAAGAAAGACCGGCTTTTTAAGAGAAACTACTGCTTCGAGCGGTGCGGCTGAAAACAGAAGTAGGCCGTGACGGTTATACCCGTTACAGTATAAAAGTTTAAAACTTTGTGAGGTATACTCTGCGAGGAGTATATATAACAGAGGTGGTACCGTGTATATAACACCCTCTGCTGATTTATTCGGCAGAAGGTGTTTTTTTATATATGTTTATAAAGAAAGTTAAAATAAAAGGAGAATTGTAAATGAAAATTTATGATGAACTGGTTGCCCGTGGTCTTATCGCACAGGTAACAGACGAAGAACAGATCAAAGAGCTTGTTAACGAAGGCAAAGCTACATTCTACATCGGCTTTGATCCTACAGCAGACAGCCTCCATGTTGGTCACTTTATGGCTCTCTGTCTTATGAAACGTCTTCAGATGGCAGGCAACAAACCTGTTGTTCTCATCGGCGGCGGCACAGCTATGGTAGGTGACCCGTCCGGCAGAACAGATATGCGTTCCATGATGACAAGGGAAACTATCCAGCACAACTGTGACTGTTTCAAAAAACAAATGGAACGCTTTATCGAATTCGGCGACGACAAGGCAATTATGGTGAACAACGCAGACTGGCTTATGGACCTCAATTATATTGAAGTTCTCCGCGAAGTCGGCGCATGCTTCTCTGTAAACAATATGCTCCGTGCAGAATGCTACAAACAGAGAATGGAAAAAGGCCTTTCCTTCCTGGAATTCAACTATATGATTATGCAGTCCTATGACTTCTACTATCTGTTCCAGAAATACGGCTGCAATATGCAGTTCGGCGGCAATGACCAGTGGTCCAATATGCTTGGCGGTACAGAGCTTATCCGCAAAAAGCTTGGCAAGGACGCACATGCTATGACAATTACACTGCTTCTTAACAGCGAAGGCAAGAAAATGGGTAAAACTGCAAGCGGTGCAGTTTGGCTTGACCCTAACAAAACAAAACCTTACGACTTCTATCAGTACTGGAGAAATGTTGCAGACGCAGATGTTCTCAAATGCATCAGAATGCTCACATTCCTGCCTCTCGAAGAAATCGACAAGATGGACAGCTGGGAAGGCAGCCAGCTGAATACAGCAAAAGAAATTCTCGCTTATGAACTTACAAAACTTGTTCACGGCGAAGAAGAGGCAGAAAAAGCAAAAATGGCTGCAAAAGCTTTGTTTGCAGGTGGCAGCGATGACTCAACAATGCCTGCATTCACTATCCTTGATGAACACTTCACAGATGGCAAAATTGCTGTTCTTGACCTGCTCACTGTGTCCAAACTTACACCAAGCAAATCAGAAGCAAGACGTCTTGTAATGCAGGGCGGTCTTCTTGTCAACGATGAAAAGGTAACAAGTATAGATGTTGCATTCACAAAAGAACAGTTCAGCGAAAAATTCATCGTTAAAAAGGGTAAAAAGACATTCCTCAAAATTGTAAGATAAAAAAAAAAGGGTACAAAACTGTACCCTTTTGACTGCTGTGATTATTTCTTTTCGTAAGTGCCGCAGCATGTTTTTGGGCCGTTCATTGTTTCTTTGCCCTCAACATTGATGGAGCCTGCTGTACAGCTTCTCACACCGTCGTGGTATTTACATTCGGAAACATCACAGTTTACACCTTTGATAGCTTTGTCAAACATAGTTAAATAACCTCCTTTTTGGTTGTGATAGTATTATGTGCAGCCTTAACGGATTTATACAAGGAGTATCATTTTGTCAATTTTTGCAATCGGAGATTTGCATCTTTCTCTCGGTGTGTCCAAGCCTATGGACATATTTGAAGGATGGCAGGATTATCATATAAGACTCAAGAACAACTGGCAGAGGGTTGTAAAACCTGAAGATACAGTTGTTGTTTGCGGTGATATTTCCTGGGCAATGGACATTAAAGATGCTGTGGAAGATTTTAAGTTTATTGAAGAACTGAATGGCACAAAAATAATTATGAAAGGCAATCATGATTACTGGTGGCAGACAGTAAAAAAACTTAACAATTTTCTGGAAGAAAACAATTTCAAAACAATTAAATTTCTTTTCAACAACAGCTATGAAGTTGAAGATATGGTTATCTGCGGTACACGCGGATGGATATTTGAAAACGGGGAGCCTGCTGATGAAAAGGTTATATTAAGGGAAGCGGGAAGACTGAAGGCTTCTCTTGACTATACAAAGTCCGACAAGGAAAAAGTTGTATTTCTGCACTATCCTGCAATTTATCAGAATCTGCAGAATACTCATATTTTGAACACACTGGACGAATACAATATTAAAAGATGCTATTACGGACATCTGCACGGCAAGTCCATCAGATATGCTTTTAATGGCGAATTCAACGGTGTGAAACACAAACTTATTTCTGCCGATGCACTGGAATTTTGTCCTTATATTATTAATTAAATATAAATAATATATAGACTTTTTTGTGCTTGGGTGATATAATTTATAAATGGCGGAATTTTGTGCCATTAATTTAGTTTTTTATATTTTTTTAAGGAGTTTTTATACAATGGAATTAATCAGAAATGAAAAAGTTGCTGAAAACACAGTTGAACTTGAATTTAAAGTAGGTGCTGAACAGTTTGCTGATGCAGTTACAAAAGCTTTCAGAAAAGCTAACAAAGACATCACAGTACCAGGTTTCAGAAAAGGTAAAGCACCAAGAAATGTTGTAGAAAAAATGTTTGGTGCAGAAGTATTCTTCAACGATGCAATCGATGCTCTTCTCCCAGATGCTTATGCAGATGCAGTTGAAGCAGCAGCAATCGAACCAGTTGCTCGCCCTGAAGTTGATATCAAAGCTTGCTCCAAAGAAGAAGGCTTCACAGCAGTTGCTAAAGTTGTTGTTAAACCTGAAGTTGAAGTTAAAGAATACAAAGGTCTCAAAGCAACAAAAAAATCTGTTAAAGTTGAAGAATTTGAAATCGACACAGAACTTGAAAACCTCAGAGACAGAAACGGCAGAATGGTTGCTGTTGAAGGCAGAGCTGCAAAACTTACAGATACAGCAAACATCGACTTTGAAGGTTTCGTAGACGGTGTTGCATTTGAAGGAGGTAAAGGCGAAGGTTTTGACCTTATGCTCGGTTCCGGCCAGTTTATCCCGGGTTTTGAAGATCAGATTGTTGACCACAACATCGGTGATGAATTTGATGTAACAGTTACATTCCCTGAAGAATACCATGCAGCTGACCTTGCAGGTAAAGAAGCAGTATTCAAAACAAAACTCAACAGCCTTACAGCTAAAGAACTTCCTGAACTTGACGATGAATTTGCAAAAGATGTAAGCGAATTCGACACACTCGACGAACTTAAAGCAGACATCAGAAAAGCAAAAGAAGAAAGAGCAGCACAGGAAGCAGAACTTGATGTTGAAAACACACTCGTTGACGCTGTAGTAGCATCTATGGAAGCAGTTATTCCACAGGAAATGGTTGAATCCAGAATCGACGAAATGGTAAGAGATTTTGAAGGCAGAATGAACCAGCAGGGTCTCCAGCTTGCAACATACCTCCAGTACACAGGTATGGAAATGGAAGCATTCAGAAAATCTTTTGCAGAACAGGCTGAACAGCAGGTTAAAATCCGTCTTGCTTTGGAAAAAGTAGCAGCACTTGAAAACATCGAAGTTTCCGATGAAGAAGTTGAAGCAGAACTTACAAAAATTGCAGAAGCTTACAAAATGAAACTCGAACAGGTTAAATCCTTCATCCCAGCTGTTGAAATCAAAAAAGACCTTGCTATCAACAAAGCAATCGACTTTATCAAAGCAAACGCTGAAATCACAGTTGAATAATTAATCTGTACCAGCCAAAACTACCTATTGATTATAAATTTGGAGGTATACTTATGGCTTATGTACCAATGGTTGTAGAACAGACAGGCAGGGGCGAACGCTCTTACGATATTTACTCAAGACTTCTTAATGACAGAATTGTTATGCTCTGTGACGAGGTAAACGACACAACGGCAAGTCTTGTGGTTGCACAGCTGCTTTATCTTGAAGGTCAGGACCCTGACAAGGATATCAGCCTGTACATCAACAGCCCGGGCGGTTCCATCACTGCAGGTATGGCTATCTACGACACAATGAACTATATAAAATGCGATGTATCCACAATCTGCATCGGTATGGCAGCTTCTATGGGCGCATTCCTGCTTTCCGCAGGTGCAAAAGGCAAGAGATATGCTCTGCCAAACAGCGAAATTATGATTCATCAGCCTCTTGGCGGTATGCAGGGTCAGGCTTCTGACATCAAAATCCATGCAGACAGAATCATTAAAATCCGCGAAAAGCTCAACACAATCCTGTCCGAAGCAACAGGCCAGCCTTTGGAAGTTATTGAAAAAGATACAGACAGAGATAATTTTATGAGTGCAGACCAGGCAAAAGAATACGGTCTTGTGGATGAAGTTATCAAAAGCAGATAATCGGAGATATAATGGCTACAAAAGACAAAAATGTAATTTGCAGCTTTTGCGGCAAAACCAGTCAGGAAGCTGAAAGAATTGTTCTTGGTCCGGGCGTCAACATCTGCAATGAATGTATTGAGCTTTGCTCAAGCCTTCTTGAAGAAGACGGTATCATTCAGACAAAGAGCAATCTTCCCAAAAATAAAAAATCTGCAAAAAGCGGGGGAATGGATATAAATATCCTTTCTCCTGCACAGATAAAAGAAGGTCTTGACAAGTATGTTATCGGTCAGGATGAAGCAAAAAAGGTGCTCAGTGTAGCGGTATACAACCACTATAAACGAATTCTCAGCAACGATACACTTGACGATGTTGAAATTCAGAAGAGCAATATCCTGCTTCTTGGTCCTTCCGGTACAGGTAAGACACTTATGGCACAGACTTTGGCAAAGATGCTGAATGTACCTTTTGCCATTACAGATGCAACAACTCTTACAGAAGCAGGTTATGTTGGCGAAGATGTTGAAAACATCCTGCTGAGACTTGTTCAGGCAGCTGATTACAATATCGAAAAAGCACAGATAGGCATTATCTATGTTGATGAAATTGACAAAATCACAAGAAAGAGCGAAAATCCGTCCACAACACGAGATGTAGGCGGCGAAGGTGTTCAGCAGGCTTTGCTCAAAATTCTTGAAGGCACAGTTTCCAATGTTCCTCCACAGGGCGGCAGAAAACATCCTCATCAGGAATTTTTACAGCTGGATACAAAAAATATCCTCTTTATCTGCGGCGGTGCTTTTGATGGTATTGAAAAGAAAATCAAGCAGAGAACCGATAAATCTTCTCTCGGCTTCAACAGTACAATTGCTGACAAATCAAAAGATGATTCACACGAACTGTTGAAACAGGTTGAACCTGAAGACCTGGTTAAGTTTGGTCTTATTCCTGAACTTATCGGCCGTCTTCCTGTTGTTTCTGCATTGTCTGCACTTGACAGGGATGCACTTATCAGGGTTATGAAAGAACCTAAAAACTCTCTTATCAAACAGTACGAAGCACTGTTTGGTCTTGATAATGTGGAACTTGAAATTACAGAAGATGCACTGGAACTTATTGCTGAAAAGGCAATAAAACGCAAAAGCGGTGCGCGTGCACTCCGTTCAATATTTGAAGAAAGCCTTATGGATGCTATGTTCAAGGTGCCTGACGACAAAACAGTTGTCAAGGTTATTCTTGATAAAGAAGGTGTTGAAACAGGCATCTGTAAATATGAACACGGCGAAGCACACAAAACATATAGTGAAAAATAATATAAAAGACTGTTTCATTGGTTTGAGACAGTCTTTTTTGTTATGTAAAGTTATGTGACTTTACATATGGTTGAGGAAGATATTCAGCTGAAATTTAATATATTTATTATAATGATACTTTAAAACTGATGTTTATTATGATATAATATTTTAAATATATACTTTAAATTTTTATGTTTAATACATTAATGATATCTTTAAAGGAGATGTAGTCTTGAAAAAATATGATTATCTGATTGTCGGGGCAGGTCTTTACGGTGCGGTTTTTGCACAGGAAGCTGCCAGAGCAGGAAAGAAATGTCTGGTTATTGAAAAACGCAATCATATTGCAGGAAATATATATACCTATAATTGTGAAGGAATAAATGTTCATCAGTATGGTGCTCATATTTTTCACACCAACAACAAGGAAGTATGGGATTATGTAAATCAGTTTGCTGTGTTCAACAGATATACAAACAGCCCTGTGGCAAATTATAATGGCGAGATTTACAACCTGCCTTTCAATATGAACACATTCAATAAAATGTGGGGGGTTATCACTCCACAGGAAGCTGCAGAAAAAATTGAACAGCAGAGAAAAGAAGCAGGTATCACAGAGCCGCAGAACCTTGAAGAGCAGGCAATCAGCCTTGTGGGTACAGATATCTACGAAAAGCTTATCAAAGGTTACACAGCCAAACAGTGGGGCAGAGACTGCAAAGACCTGCCGGCATTTATCATAAAACGACTGCCTGTCCGTTTTACATACGACAACAACTATTTCAATGCACTTTATCAGGGTATACCTGTGGGCGGATATACAAAGATGGTTGAAAATATGTTTGGTGATACAGAAATTATGCTTGGCACAGATTATCTTGCCGATAAGGAAAAATATGATGCAATGGCAGACAAGATAGTTTACACAGGTCCTGTTGATGCATATTTTGACTATAAGCTTGGTACACTGCAGTACAGAAGTGTGCGTTTTGAAACAGAATTGCTGGATATGGAAAACTATCAGGGCAATGCGGTTGTAAACTATACAGATTACGAAACACCGTATACAAGAATAATCGAACATAAACATTTCGAGTTCGGTACACAGCCTAAAACCGTTATCAGCCGTGAATACAGCGCAGAATGGCAGCAGGGCGATGAACCGTATTATCCTGTAAACAATGACCAGAACAATGCATTGTATGAAAAATACAAGGCTTTGGCAACTGAAGAAGAAAATGTCATTTTCGGCGGCCGTCTTGGCGAATATAAATATTATGATATGGACAAGGTTATAGAGGTTGCTCTGCAGGTTGCAGCAGCAGAATTGAAATAATCTTGTACAGATAAGGAGAAATAATGAAAACAACATTACTTATTATGGCGGCGGGTATAGGCTCCAGATATGGCGGCGGCATCAAGCAGCTTGCTGCAGTTGGTCCGAATGGTGAAATTATTATGGATTACTCCATACATGACGCCATTAAAGCAGGTTTCAATAAAATAGTGTTCATTATCCGCAAGGATATTGAAGCTGATTTCAGGGAAGTTATAGGTGACAGAATAGAAAAAATATGTGCTGCGCATGATGTTGAGGTAGCATACGTTTTCCAGAGTCTGTCAGCTATTCCGAAAGGACAGACAGTGCCTGAAGGCAGAACAAAGCCATGGGGTACAGGACAGGCTGTTCTTGCTGCAAAAGATGTTATAAACGAGCCTTTCGCAGTTATCAATGCAGATGATTATTACGGAAAGGAAGCGTTTTCAAAAATACACGATTTTCTTGTTTCGGATGTTAAATCCAATGGCTTCTGTATGGCGGGATTTGTACTTAAAAACACACTCAGTGACAACGGTGGCGTTACCCGCGGCATCTGTAAAATGGATGAAAACGGATATCTTACAGATATTGTTGAAACACACGAAATTGTGAAAACAGCAGACGGTGCAGAAAGCAAGGGCATTAAAATTGATACAGACAGCCTTGTTTCAATGAATATGTGGGGTCTTGCACCTGAATATATGGCTATGCTGGAAACAGGATTTGTTGAATTTTTTAAAACAGCAGATGCAAATCCGCTTAAAGCGGAATATCTGCTTCCAATACATATCGGTCAGCTTCTCGGAGAGGATAAAGTTTCAGTTAAGGTTCTTTCTACTTCCGACAAATGGTTTGGTGTTACATATCAGGAAGATAAGGATTTTGTAATTGAAAGTTTCAAAAAGCTTATTGATGACGGAGTGTATAATTCTGACCTGTTCAGTGATTTATAATTGATTTATTGTAAAACCTTTTGGATTATATATCTGAAAGGTTTTACTTTATTGAAATAATATATGGATGATGATACAATTATATATTATATAATTGTGCTTGAGGTTCAGATGAAATATATTAAGGATAATTGGTTTAAAACCAGAGAATTTATATATCTTTCTTTGCTTGCATTGGAGATTTTTCTCAGTCTTCTTTTCAGAACGACATTTAATATGAAAACCCCTCTGGGCTATTTGCTTTCATCGTTTCAGCTGTTTTATATTCCTGTTTTAGTGGGGGTATTGTATGTTGCTGATATATTGATGACGGGAATACGGAATAATATTAAAAAAGTTATTATTGATGGATTCATAGGTGTATTTTTTATAATAGCAGCATATACTTCTTTGGATTTTAACCTTTTGGCAACGGGTGTTTTTCTTGTCAGTTCCGATAAATCTTCTGTAAAAAATATTGCAAAAACAATAGCTGTAACGCTGTTGTTCGGCACACTGCTGTTTGGTGTGTTTTCTCAGATTGGAATTATTGATGACAGACTGACAGACAGATTCGGGCGGATTGCACATGGTTTCGGATTCAGAAGATATGCTTTTCCTGCCCGACAGTTGCTTTTTGTTTTATGTGCATATATTGGTGCCCGTGTTAAAAAAATATCCTGGGCAGAATTAATTGTACAGGCCGGATTAATATGGCTTATATATTATTACACAACTCAGAGGGTAACACTTATTGTATTTGTTGCTGTATGGGTTTTGTATATTGTTACAGTGAAGTATGAATTTATAAGAATAAACACTAAATTTGTTGAATTCTGTTCACTTACAGGATTTTCTGTTTTCGGGATATTTTCTGTGACAGTGTCTTATTTTTACAATGAATCAGTCTGGTGGATGAGCAAATTGAATTCATTTGTAAACAATAGGGTAGTATTGGGCTGGGAAGCATTTAACCGTTATGATGTGAATTTGTTCGGACAGGAAATTGTAACGGATACAATTGGTGAATTTGGAAGCTTTTTCTATATAGACAACGGATATCTGGATGTTTTGTTCAGCTATGGTTTGATTCTGTTTATAATTACAACAATACTGTATACTGTTATCCTTTGGTATTCCTGCCGTAAAAACGAAAAAGGTTTATTTATATGGATGACAGCAACCATGATTTATAATTTTATTGACAATGCCTGGCTTGATATGATTGCCACAGGTGTTGGTGTTATTCTTTTCGGTGCAGTATTGAATGAGCTGCGCAAAGAAAAAGCGGAAAAGCTGAAATTGCCTGAAAAATATTTGTCAGAATAGTTTTGTTTATAATTGCTATAATAAAAGCCCCTAAAGCCGGCAATTGGCTTTAAGGGCTTTTATTTAATATAAATATATGAAATATTGAAATAGTGATTTTAATCTGTTATAATAAATTGTTAATAGTGAATTTATAAACGGAGGTAATTATGTCGGTTAAAGTTAAGATTAAAGTTGAAGACAAAAGCGAACATATCCAGATGCCGGCACTTGCTTTAAGAGGACTGGTATTATTTCCTGAAAATTTAATAAGCTTTGATGTTGGCAGAGACAAATCAATCAAGGCCATAGATGCAGCTATGAAGGCGGGCAGACAGATTTATCTTGTACCTCAGATGGATTTTGAAATGGAAGACCCTAAGGCTGAAGATTTGTATGATGTTGGTGTTGTTGCTGAAGTAAGACAGGTGCTTAAGCTTCACGACAATGTAATCAAAGTACTGGTGGAAACACAGTACCGTGCAAAAACAGTTGAAATTATGTACGGTGAACATCTCAGCGCAACGGTAAAACCATATCCGCTCAGAAAAATCCGCACACAGTCTGCAGAAAAGGTGGAGGCACTGGTAAGAACAATCAAGGATTCCTTCGATAAATTTCTTTCAGTTTCACCTAAAATCTCCAAAGAGGTTATCAGCAATATTTTCCTTATAGATGATGCAAATGAACTGTGTGAATATATCGCAAGCAATGTTATCTTCAAAGTTGAAGACAAAATGACAGTGCTCAGCGAAAATTCTGTGGAAAAGCGTCTCAGTTTTGTGCTGGAATTTCTTAACAGTGAATACAAGATTCAGAAGATTGAAAACGAAATCAAACAGAAGGTTCAGATTGATATAGACAAAAGTCAGAAAGAATATTATCTCCGTCAGCAGATGAAGACAATTTCCGAAGAACTGGATGAAAGTGAAAATCTTCAGAAGGAAACAGAAGAATATAAGGCAAAGGTTCTCAGTCTGAATCTTAAAAAGGAAAACGAAGAAAAACTGCTCAAGGAAATAAGCCGCCTTGAACGAATGTCTTCAATGTCACAGGAAGCAACAGTTTCCCGTACATATATCGAAACATGTCTTGATATTCCGTGGAATAATGTTTCCAGGGAACAGATTAATGTTATAAAAGCTAAAAATATTCTTGACAAAGGCCATTACGGTCTTACAAGTGTTAAGGACAAAGTTCTGGAAATTCTTTCTGTACGCAAGCTCAGTGGCAATACAAAAGGACAGATTCTATGTCTTGTAGGCCCTCCTGGTGTAGGTAAAACAAGTATTGCATCCTCCATTGCAGAATGTCTTGGCAGAAATTTTGTACGCATTTCACTTGGTGGCGTAAGGGATGAAGCTGAAATCCGCGGTCACAGGCGTACATATGTGGGTGCTTTGCCTGGCAAAATTGTAAATGCACTTATTCAGGCAAAAACAAAAAATCCTGTTATTCTGCTGGATGAAATCGACAAGATGAGCGGTGACTTCAAAGGTGACCCTGCATCTGCTTTGCTTGAAGTTCTCGACAGCGAACAGAACCATAATTTCAAAGACCACTATGTTGATATGGCAATCGACCTGAGTGAGGTGTGCTTTATTGCAACAGCAAACAACTATGCTGGTATTCCTGCTCCGCTTATGGACCGTATGGATATTATCGAACTTTCCAGCTATACAAGGGAAGAAAAGTTCAATATTGCAAAAAGACACCTTATCCCTAAACAGCTTGAAAAGAATGGTATGAAACCATATGTTAAGTTCACAGATGCAGGTCTTTACTATATCATAGACAGCTACACAAAAGAAGCAGGTGTCCGTAATCTGGAAAGAACAATTGTGGATATCCTCAGAAAATCCGCAAAGATGATTACTACGGAAGATGTTGAAAAAATTACAGTAAATAAAGCAACTGTATCAAAACTGCTGGGGGTGGAAAAATATCATCCTAATCCAACCTTGCTCAGCGACAATATCGGTGTGGCAAACGGTCTTGCCTGGACATCTGTCGGAGGTGAAATGCTTCCTATTGAAGTTACTGTTATTCCCAACGGTGCAGGCAGACTGGAACTTACAGGCAGCCTTGGCGAAGTTATGAAAGAATCCTGTAAAATTGCTTTGAGCTATATCAGAAGCAATGCTGAAAAATATAATATAGAACAGGATTTCTCCAAAATAGACATTCATATCCACGCACCGGAAGGCGCTGTACCAAAGGACGGTCCTTCCGCAGGCATCACACTTACAACAGCACTTATATCCGTGCTTACAAAGCGCGCAGTAAAAGGTACTGTGGCTATGACAGGTGAAGTTACTTTACAGGGCAGGGTGCTTGCTATCGGCGGCCTTAAGGAAAAATCAATGGCAGCATACCGTGAAGGAATCAAAACAGTTATTATACCTTTTGACAACATCAAACACCTTGAAGATATTGACCCTAAAGTTAAGGAATGTGTAAAATTTGTTCCTGTAAAAACAATAGACGAAGCTTTAGCGGTCAACCTTACCTGAAAGGAGAAAAAATGGTTATAAAAAATGCAGAGTTTGTGACCAGCTACGGTCTGCAGGCTCAACTGCCAAAAGGCACAAAAAAAGAAATAGTAATGTCCGGCCGCAGTAATGTGGGCAAATCAAGCCTTATAAACAAGGTTTGCAACCGCAAAAACCTTGCAAGAACATCATCACAGCCGGGTAAAACGGTTACCGTTAACTTTTACAATGTAAATGACTTCCATATGGTTGACCTTCCCGGTTACGGCTTTGCAAAGGTAGGCGATAAGGACAGAAAACGCTGGGGCAGACTTATTGACGGTTATTTTGAATCCGACCGTGACCTGCGTCTTGTAGTTCAGCTGCTTGACTGCCGTCACGAACCAAGCAGGGATGACTATACAATGCTTGACTATCTTACTGTCCGTGAAATTCCGTTTATTATTGCACTTACAAAGGCTGATAAACTGAATAAGACGGAGTCAGAAAAGGTGGTTGCAAAGTTTGAGGAACTGTGTTCAGATTTCAACTACTACAAAATTGTTCTCACAAGCTCTGAAAAGGGTACAGGCATCGAGGAACTCAAAAGTATTTTCGAAGAAGTTCTCGAAGATTATAATGAGGAAACAGAAGACGGTTGTGAATCAGAAACAGAGGAATAAAACAAATTTACTTTTCAAGGAGTAAAAATGTCTTACAAAGAATTCAGTTACTATTACGATTATTTCAATTACAATGCAGACTATGATGTGCTTGCGGATAAAATCCTCAGCTGGGCATCTGCCGAAAAGCTGGACGGCAAAATAGCCTGTGACCTTGGCTGCGGCACAGGAGAGCTGGCAATCCGCCTTCATGAAAAAGGCTGGGATGTCATTGCGGTGGACTGCAGTGAAGAGATGCTTGATGTTTTTAATGACAAAAGGGCAGAGCTTGGACTTTATGATATTCTGATTCTTAATCAGGATATTACACAGCTTGATATGTACGGAACTGTTGATCTGTTTACCTGTACATTTGACACAGTAAATCATCTTGATGGAGCAGCGGATGTGCAGAAGCTTTTTGATAAAGTAAGTCTGTTTATGCATCCGGACGGAGTGTTTATATTTGATATGAACAGTGAATACAAGCACATCAATATTCTTGGCAATGAGAAATTCTGTTTTGAAGAGGAAGAAGCTGACTGTATATGGCAGAACACTCTTGATACCGAAAAAGGCAGAACAAAAATATCAATAAAAATTGATGACAAACAGTCCGGCGAAACATATTCGGAAGAATTTTATGAGCATTTTTACTCTCTTGAGCAGATTGAAGATATGCTTGGCAAAGCAGGTATGAAAATCTGCAAAGTAGTTGACGGTGAAAACTTTGAAAAGGTAAGTGAAACCAGTCACAGATATTTATTTATGGTTAAAAAGGAGCAATAAAATGGCAAAACTTGTCAGAGCAATTTCAGATATGGGCGGCGTTGTAATCGCAGCTCTCGATTCCACAGATATTGTCAGCGAAATGGAAAGAATCCACAAACCATCTGCAGTTGTAAGTGCGGCCCTTGGCAGACTTCTCACAGCAAGTCAGCTTATGGGTGCAATGCTCAAAAGCAGGGATGATTCTGTTACACTCAGAATAAAGGCAGACGGCCCTATCGGCAATATGACAGTTGGCTGTGACGGTGCGGGTAACTGCAAGGGTTTTGTGCAGAACAATATTGTGGAAATTCCCCTTCGTGCTGACGGCAAACTTGATGTAGGCACAGCGGTAGGCAAAAACGGCAATCTTTATGTTATCAAAGATATGGGTATGAAAGACCCTTATGTTGGCAATATTCCTCTTGTTTCCGGAGAAATTGCAGAGGATATCACAGCATATTATGCATATTCTGAACAGATTCCTACAGTTTGCGGTCTTGGTGTGCTTGTAAATCCTGACCTTACAATCAAACGCGCAGGCGGTTATCTTATACAGCTTCTCCCTGGTGCAACAGAAGAAGAAATCACAATGCTTGAAAACAATCTTAAAAATGTTCCAAGCATTACAAAATTCTTTGAACAGGGAAAAGATGTATATGATGTAATCAACACGCTGCTGGAAGGTTTCAATCCTAATGTTCTTAATGAGGATACAGTACAGTACAAATGTGACTGTAACAAAGAAAGAGTGGAAAAAGCTCTTATGAGTATCGGTCTTAAAGACCTTCAGGAAATCTATGATGAAGAAGAACAGATTGAAATGGGATGTCAGTACTGTGACAGTAAATATTATTTCACAAGAAACGATATCGGCAAAATGATTAAGGCAATCAACAGTAAATAGTTTGGGATAAAATATGTTTGACAATATTTTTTGAAAAAAGTGTTGACATTGTTATCTTCATATGCTATTATATTATAGCTGTCAAGAGTTATGGGAGCATAGCTCAGCTGGGAGAGCATCTGCCTTACAAGCAGAGGGTCACAGGTTCGAGCCCTGTTGTTCCCACCATAAGCTTTTGACAGCAAAATGCGGGTTTAGCTCATCTGGTAGAGCGCCACCTTGCCAAGGTGGAGGTAGCGAGTTCGAGCCTCGTAACCCGCTCCAGCGTTTCTCTGAGAGGGGAAACAGATGTGGGAGCATAGCTCAG
>JAFSCM010000129.1 GCA_017436765.1 Oscillospiraceae bacterium | reverse complement strand
AATCAAAGGAGTTAAACGCGTGTTTGTCCGCAGCGGTCTGCGCTATGACTACATAATGCACGACAAGGATGACAGTTTCTTCAGAGAGCTGGTACAGCACCATGTAAGCGGTCAGCTGAAAGTTGCCCCCGAACATTTTGCACCTAAAACACTGGAATGTATGGGCAAACCTGCTCTTGGTCTTTATGACAGATTCCAGAACAAGTTCTATCAGATTACAAAAAAAATAGGCAAGGAGCAGTATCTTGTGCCTTACCTTATGTCCAGCCACCCGGGCAGCACCCTTAAAGATGCTGTTCTGCTGGCAGAATATCTTGCCAAAAATAAAATCAGACCTGAACAGGTACAGGATTTCTATCCTACACCGGGTACAGTTTCCACATCAATGTATTACACAGGGCTTGACCCGTACACACTCAAACCTGTATATGTAGCAAAAACAAGTACGGAAAAAGCAACCCAGCGCGCACTTCTGCAGTATTACAATCCTAAAAATTCCCAGATTGTGCGTGAAGCGCTTAAAACAGTGCACCGTGAAGACCTTATACCTCTTCTTGTGGGAGCAAAAAAGACAAAATCCGAGATCAGTTATGCCGCATCAAAGCCTAAACGCAAAAATGCACCGGTAAAGAACTGGCAGGAAATGCAGAAAAGAAACCGTGATCTTAACAAGGGCAAGCGATGAAGAAAAAACTGCTTAAAAGCTTATATGTGGCGGCAGTTGCATTTATAGGCTGCCTGCTTGCAGAGCTTGGATACGGTACAGGAATAAAAAATCCCGTTGACCTGGGAAAGGCGGGAGATACGGTATCAATACTGAATGTGGGGCAGGCGGACAGCGCGCTTATATCCAGCGGCGGAAAGTACTGTCTTATAGATGCAGGATATACGAATACCGGCGAAACTGACGCCGTTTCATATCTGAAAAATGCAGGAATACAGGAACTTGAGATGGTGGTTGTAACCCATTTCCATACTGACCATACCGGCGATATTATTGATGTTATGGATAACTTCAGGATAAATAATATGATTATTCCGAAACTTGAAGAGCACAATGTACCTACCGGCAGCTTTTTCAGGCTTTTTCTTGATAAAATTGAGGAAAAGAATATCAACCTGATTCCTGCCGAAAAAGGAATAAGTTATCCAATAGGCAACGGTACACTGACAGTTCTGGATGATACATACAATGATATGTCGGTCAACGATACCTCGGTTGCCACACTGTTCCGTCAGGGCGATTTTACATTTTTAAGCACAGGAGACGGTGAAGGCTGGTATGAACTGCGTCTGTGTCAGGTGTTCAGCGAACAGGTTACCCTGCTTCTGGCAGGACATCACGGTTCATCAACATCAAGTACACAAAGCTTTATTGAAACGGTAAACCCAAAGATGATAGCTGTTTCTGCAGGGAAGGACAATGAATACGGACATCCGCACAAGGATGTTCTGGAACTGTATGAAAGCAAAAATATTCCGTACAATATTACCTTCAGGGACGGTACCCTTGTATATTCTGTCAGTGAAAAGAAACTGATTACAAAACAGGAGGAATAATATGTATTATTCTGTAATACAGCTGAAAGGACCAATGGTTCTTACAGAAGATTCTTTTGGAGACCTTCAGGTTTTTTCAAGAGAGTTTTTTGATTATGATGTAAAAGAAAACGATATGGTGTATCTGAAGGACGGAATGTTTCACTATTCGGAAGAAGAAACAAAAAAGATACAGCAGGAAAATTATGACATAATGAACAGGTTGTTTGACAAGTAGAAAAAAGCCACCGTGCATATCATCTGCACGGTGGCTTTTGAGTATTTTTATTCTTTTTTTACAACATTTTCCCTGTAAAGTTCATCACACATCATCTGTGTGTGGAGCTTGTGTGCAAAGGCGATAACAGTGTTGCGCACAAGAAGTCGGGCTTCCTTGTTGCTGCTGCCGCTGTCTTTGATGAGCGGCTCGTTTGCAAATGTACTTTTGAGAGCATTCTCAAGCTCGGTACAGATATAGTTATAGCTGGTTTTGGTATCGAAGATTGCGTGCTGTACGGATATGAGCTTGCCGATTTCCTGTATGGAATAAATCTGCTTTGCAAGACAGATTTCCATAAGGATAATCACATGTTCACGGGAATATCTCTTTTTTACGGTAGGGGGCAGTACACCCTGTTTTACATAGTTGTTTACCATTGATGTGGTAAGAACTTTTTCGGTACTGTGTATAAGGAGAGGGGACAGCACTTTGTCTATATAAGCCAGAAGCTGATCCATATATAAATCTATATCCGGAATTTCATCGTATCGTGGCATATGAAAATTCTGAAATTTGTTTGTCATAATACTTTACCTCGGCAATAATGTATGTTAAACTGTTTATAATAAGTTATTGGTATTACATTGTTAAATTTATATTAAAATAAAAATAAACTTTTGTCAATGCATAATTATTTGTTGACACAATTATAAAAGTGTTGTAATATAGTTTTGAATACTACATTGATTACATTTAAAGAGGTATACCTATATGACATGGAACATCGTACTTGACTCCAGCTGCGATCTTATGCCGCAACAGGCATTTAAAAATGCAAACTTAAAAATCGCACCGCTGACAATCCGTGTTGGCGAAAAAGAATTTGTGGATGATGAAACAATTGATGTTCCGCAGCTTCTGGATGCTATGGATAAAGAAAAATCCGCTTCCTCTACAGCATGCCCGCCGCCAAATGCATTTTATGAACATTTTATAACAGCAGATAATGTTATCTGCATCTGCATTACAAGCAATCTCAGCGGCACATACAATGCGGCAGTTCAGGCAGCAGAAATGGTAAAGGAAGAATATCCTGAAAAGAATGTTTATGTTGTAAACAGCTGGTCAACAGCAGGTGAAATGGTACTTATTGCCCGTTATGCAGATAAACTTATAGGTGACGGCATTCCTTTCGGCGAAATTATAGAAAAAGTGGAAGAATACGCAAAAGAAGTGCATCTTGTTTTCACACTTGAAAAGTTTGACAATCTTATCAAAGCAGGCAGAATGAAACCGCTGGTGGGCAAAGTTGTTGCAGCACTTGGTATACATATTATTGCTCAGGCAAGTGATATAGGCACGGTTGAACTTATGTTCAAGGTGCGCGGTGAAGAAAAAACACTTGAAAAAATGGTTGAATATATGAATGAGCAGAAGGATATGACAGGCAAACCTGTTGTTATCAGTCACTGCAACAACCATAAAGCAGTTGAAAGAATCAAAGAACTTATAAAGGAAAAATGTCATACAGAAGATATTACCGTTAATCACTGCAAAGGTCTTACATCATTTTACGCAATGGAAAAAGGTCTTCTGATCGGTTACTGATTTCTGTATACAGAAACAGTTTTCCTCTTTTGAATAATCGATACAATGGTATCCGTTCTCGAGCAGAGCGGATACTTTTTTTGTGTCATCTGCCGGTATCCTTTCAACAGGTATACTGCTGTGTATTTCATATATGTTTTCTTCGTTGAAAACCGCTTTGGCAAAAATATAATGTACAACAAGATTTTCAAGTCCGCGCAGTTTTATCAGCGAATATCCGCAGGAAAATATCTTTTCCTTGTGGTCGGAAATTTTCAGCGGCACCGTATGGAGAATATATTTATAATCACGGCGGAAAGCCTGCATCTGTGCAATATTGAGAAAGGCCTGATATATTCCGCCGTATATATCATCGCCGTTTTTTTCATTGAAAGGGTGTTTTTTGAATCCGACATATCCCATATAATAGAATTTTCCGGTATTATCCAGAAAATCAGATATGGCGCTGTATGATGCCGTTGTTTTGTAGAAAGAAGATTTGAAAGGAAAATAATAGCAGCATCCTATAAGGTCACTTTTGAAAAACGCACCCCAGATTTCCCCGCAATGAAATACATTTTCCAGAAAGTTCTGGTTTACAGGATTGTGATAAAGTGCTGTATAGTCATGATAGCAGGAAATTATTTCTTCCATATCATATTTGAACAATCTGCGCATTACAATTTTGGTTCCTGACAGACAGTAGTCTTTGTTCATATAATAACCACCTTATAATATATATACATATTAGTATATGCATACATATCGGGGTTTATTAAAAATACAAGAGGTATACATAAAGCTGTATACCTCTTGTTATATGGAGCATCAGATCTGTGCAAGACCATTTGCAAGATCTTCGATTATATCCTCTGCATTTTCCAGACCTACAGAAAGCCTTACAAGACCAGCAGGCACACCTGCTTCAATAAGCGCTTCAGGGTCATAGGTAGAATGAGTCATGGAAGCAGGATGTTCAATAAGTGTTTCATCGCTGCCAAGACTTACGGCCAGTGTACACAGCTCAAGACTGTTAAGCAGTTTTTCACCTGCAGGCTTGCCGCCTTTGACTTCAAATGAAACCATAGCGCCAAAGTCACGCATCTGTTTCTTTGCAACTTCGTGATTAGGATGGCTTTCAAGGCCAGGGTAGTATATTTTTTCAATTTTTGGGTGGTTTTTAAGAAATTCAACAACCTTTTTGCAGTTTTCACAGTGCTTCTGCATTCTGATTTCAAAAGTTTTGAGACCGCGGAGAATAAGGAATGCATCCTGAGGACCAAGAACAGAACCTGTCATATCCTTTATGCCGAACATTCTAACCTGATTGATAAAGTCTGCTTTGCCGCTTACGAAACCGGCGATAACATCTCCGTGTCCGTTGAGATATTTTGTTGCAGAGTAAACAACAACATCAGCACCAAGTGCCAGCGGTGACTGAAGATACGGTGAAGCAAATGTGTTGTCGCATACCACTTTGATATCTGGGTTGTAAGTATGGGCGATCTCTGCAACAGCAGCAATATCGGCGATTTTAAGATTAGGGTTTGCAGGTGTTTCAAGATAAACACATACTGTGTTTGGCTTCAGATGAGCTTTTACTGCTTCAAGGTCTGAGGTGTCTATAAGGTCAACCTCTACACCGTATCTTGTGAGACCGTGGGTCAGCAGTGCCCAGGTACAGCCATAGAGAGTTTCGTCGGCAAGAACATGAGCACCTGCGCGGCAGAGAGTCCACAGGGTGGAAGAAACGGCACCCATACCTGATGCAGTTGCAAGGCTTGCCTCTGCGCCGTCCAGCAGAGCAACCTTTTCTTCAAGTGCGGTGGAGGTAGGGTTTCCCAGACGGGTGTAGATATAGCCTTTTTCAGTGCCTTCAAAGCGTGCGGCACCCTGGGCGCAGTTTTCAAAAATAAATGTAGAAGTCTGATATATAGGCATAGCAAGAGCACCGTACTGTGTGTCTTTGTGTTTGCCTCCGTGAACAGATTTGGTTCCCCATCCTTTAGTTGTGTAATCCATAAATTTTCTCCTTTTTAATTATAATATCCATACAATAAACAGAATTTTCAAAAAAGAATATCTGTATAAGACAAAAAAAGTCACAGGCAAAACCTGTGACATAAAACTTATCTTTCGGTTTTACCGTTGGATTTAGCACCTTACATTTATGCAGGTTGCCGGACTTCACAGGGCCAATTCCCTCAGTCACTCTTAATAAGCTGATATTTAATTTGATTGCATTATATCGCTGACGAAAGAATTTGTCAACAGAAAAACAGATAACCGGCTATCGGTTTTGCATATATCACAAAAATATGTGATATATACAAAGAAATATGTAATATCACACAAATCTGAAAACGGCAAAACAAAAACAGGGTTATAAAACCCTGTTTCTGCGTAGAAAATGTATGGATATTTATAGAGTGAATTTGATATTACAGTTTATCAAAGCCAGCAGCAAGGTCAGCGATGATGTCTTCTGCGTT
>JAFSCM010000128.1 GCA_017436765.1 Oscillospiraceae bacterium | reverse complement strand
TGGCTCTGCACACAGGTCCACGATTTTGCCGCTTTCCACGATAATCATACACTGACCTTCGTTGATGTTGATTACGGAACCGTTGGATATGATGTTGTCACTGCCCTTTGTATTGCTGCTTCTTCCTGAATTTCTCTTGTGCCCTTTTGTCATAAGCACATCTGCTGGCATTGAATCACAATAAAAATAATCCTTCCACTGATCTGCCAGTACGCCGCCTGCTGCGCCGAATGCTGCTTTTATAAGTCCCATAGTTTTCTCCTTTCGTATCAGACACTGTTTAATTACGGATAAATTATACCATTTTCCGTCTGATATATCAATTTTTTCAGAATATTATATATCATCAGTATAAACAATTATAATGCACATGAATTGTTGCAATATACGGAAATGATGTCCAAACAATGATATCTGAACAGCATACTTTTTGTAAAATTATCCTATTGAAAAATCAAACAATGTATTGTATACTAAATATAGAAATGTGCGACTGGCGGATAAGTGGGGATAACCACGTGGAGCACATTCGGTATGTAAAGTCGACCGCCTGGGCGCTGTTTATTTGGCGTGCCAGGCGGTCTTTTGTTTTGTCAGTACGCTGAATATCGGCACAACAAGTAATTTAAAAGATTTTTTCTATTTAATCAGGAGGAAAAAACCATGGAATTCAAAACAGACATTCAGATTGCACAGGAATGCCAGATGGCGCCTATTACAGAAATTGCTGCAAAAGCAGGTATTGATGACAAATACCTTGAACAGTACGGCAAGTACAAAGCAAAAATCGACTATAACCTTCTCAGAGAAACAGATAAAAAAGACGGTAAGCTCGTTCTTGTAACAGCTATCAATCCAACACCTGCAGGTGAAGGCAAAACAACAACAACTATCGGCCTTGCAGACGGCCTTCAGGCTCTCGGCAAAAATGTAATGGTTGCTCTCAGAGAACCATCCCTTGGCCCTGTTTTCGGTGTTAAAGGCGGTGCAGCCGGCGGCGGTTATGCTCAGGTTGTTCCAATGGAAGATATCAACCTTCACTTTACAGGTGACTTCCACGCAATCGGTGCAGCAAACAACCTGCTTGCAGCAATGATTGACAACCACATTTATCAGGGCAACGAACTTAACATCGACCCAAGAAAAATCACTTGGAGACGCTGTGTTGATATGAACGACCGTCAGCTGAGAAGCATCGTTGACGGCCTTAACGGCAAAGCAAACGGCACACCTCGTGAAGACGGTTATGACATTACAGTTGCATCTGAAATTATGGCTGTTCTCTGCCTTGCAAGCGATATCACAGACCTTAAAGAAAGACTTTCCCGCATTGTTATCGGTTACACATACGGCAAAGTTGCAGAACAGAAACCTGTAACAGCCGGCGACCTTAAAGCACATGGCGCAATGGCAGCACTGCTTAAAGATGCTCTCAAGCCAAACCTTGTACAGACACTTGAAAAAGTTCCTGCAATTGTACACGGCGGTCCGTTTGCAAACATCGCACACGGCTGCAACTCTGTAACAGCTACAAAAATGGCTATGAAACTTGCTGACTACACAATCACAGAAGCAGGCTTCGGTGCTGACCTCGGCGCAGAAAAATTCCTTGATATCAAATGCCGTATGGCAGGTCTCAGACCAAATGCAGTTGTTATCGTTGCAACAGTAAAAGCTCTCAAATACAACGGCGGCGTTGCAAAAGCAGACCTTGGCACAGAAAATCTTGAAGCTCTTGAAAAAGGTCTTCCAAACCTTCTCAAACATGTAAGCAACATCAAAAATGTTTACAAACTTCCATGTGTTGTTGCTATCAACGCATTCCCTACAGACACAAAAGCAGAACTTGATCTTGTTGAAGCAAGATGTAAAGAACTTGGTGTAAATGTTGCACTGTCCGAAGTTTGGGCAAAAGGCGGCGAAGGCGGCAAGGTTCTTGCAGAAGAAGTTCTCCGTCTTGTTGAACTTCCAAACGATGATTTCAGCTTCTCCTACGAACTTGAAGGCAGCATTGAAGACAAACTCAACCAGATTGTTCAGAAAATCTATGGCGGCAAACGCGTTGTTCTTACAGCACAGGCTGCAAAACAGGCTAAAGAACTGGAAGCACAGGGCTTCGGCAACTATCCTATCTGCGTTGCAAAAACACAGTACTCCCTTACAGACGACCAGACAAAGCTTGGCGCACCAACAGACTTTGAAGTTACAGTTCGCAACCTTAAGGTTTCCGCAGGTGCAGGCTTTATCGTAGCACTCACAGGTGAAATTATGACAATGCCTGGTCTGCCAAAAGTTCCTGCAGCAGAAAAAATCGATGTTGACGAAAAAGGCGTTATCAGCGGTCTCTTCTAATAATTACAACAACAGAAATCCTGTAAAACTTTACAGTTTTACGGGATTTTTTTGTACACAAAAATATATCCCACCTGACACTGGGTAATGTCAGATGGGATATTTATATTTTCTTACAGGGATGCCGCTGTCACTGCTGTTTCTGTTTTCTGTTGTTCACCGATGTCAGTACAGCCCCGAAATACTTTTTCTTTTTCAGAAAATCTGCAATACTTTCTCCATAAAAGTCAGGACCTTTGGAGTTTCTGTAGGTATTATATCCTACAAAACCTTTTTGTGTATGTTTCACTGCCACAAAATGAGCACCGATTCTTATGCCGTCTCTCCACCAGAAATAGAGTATGCTTACATCTGCTTTTGCCGCTGCACGGTCAAAACCTTTAACATCTGCGGTAACCTTTACAGAAAAACCCAGTTTTCTGAAAAACATTGCAGGCGAAAGAATAAATGTACCTGTATTCCCGTTAAAGACAGGAATCTGTCTTTCAAAAAAACCGATGATTTTTTCAGCACTTGGTCTGTACCCCATAATACACAAAGCATTATATGCCGCAATCCAGCCACAGCCTGTTGCCGCACTGGAACGAAGCCCGTATCTCCATTTGTCCTTAGGAATATCCTTCTGGCAATAAATCATACTGTATGCAGAATCCTTTCTGTAAAATAACGGTTAAACGCTTTACATTTTCTTTGCATGTGCTACACAGGCTTTCATAGCTTCAAACACACTGCTGCGGAGTTTGTGGTCCTCCAGAACTCGCACAGCTTCCAGTGTTGTGCCACCCGGATAGCAAACCATATCCTTGAGTTCACCCGGATGTTTGCCTGTCTCCAGAATCATCTTTGCGCTGCCCATAACCGCCTGTGCTGCAAATCCGTACGCCTGGTCTCTCGGCATACCGTCTGCTGATGCAGCATCTGCCATAGCCTCGATAAACATAAAAATATACGCAGGAGAGGAACTGCTTACTGCAGTAACCACATCCATAAGGTCCTCGGACACAACGCCCACTCTGCCAAAACCGCGGAGCACTGCACATATTTCGTCAAATTCCTGCTGTGTAACCAGCTTGTTTCTGCACACACCTGTCATACCCTCACCAACCATTGACGGAGTATTTGGCATTGTACGCACAATCTTTACATTGTCGCCAAACTGTTCTGCCATCCAGCTGAGAGTTTTCCCTGCAGCAATAGTAAGGATAATGTGGTTTTCTTTTACCATATCTTTGATTTCTGCTGCCACTTCAGCATACATATACGGCTTAACCGCCAGAATAATTACATCTGAATTTTCCACAACTTCTGCGTTGTTTTCTGCGATTTTTATACCGTAAAGCTTCTGTGCCTTTTCAAGCCCCGGTCTGTATGCGTCGGAAGCGATAATGTCATCGCTGCTCATTATGTCTTTTGCAACAATCCCTTTAATCATAGCCTGTGCCATATTGCCACAGCCGATAAAACCTAATTTCATAACAATACCTCTGTATAAACTGTATATCAATCAAATTTGCAACTGTTATTTGTCCACTACCTTTTTGCAGTGTGCTGCGCAGGCTTTTACCGCTTCAAAAACACTGCCGCGCAGACCGTGAGCTTCCAGTACGCGTATAGCTTCCAGCGTTGTGCCGCCAGGTGAACACACCATATCCTTGAGTTCGCCAGGATGTTTGCCTGTTTCCAGAATCATCTTTGCACTGCCGAGAACAGCCTGTGCTGCAAATTCGTAGGCCTGTGCACGGGGCATACCGTCTGCCGATGCGGCATCTGCCATAGCTTCAATAAACATAAATACATAGGCAGGTGAAGAACTGCTTACCGCAATAACAACATCCATAAGGCTTTCAGGCACCTCTTCAACAACACCGAAACAGCGCATAAGTTTGCATACTTCGTTAAATTCTTCGTGTGTTACAAGGTCGTTATGACATATACCGGTCATACTTTCCCCTACAATTGCAGGTGTATTCGGTTTTGCACGGACAATTTTGACATCATCACCGAAACGCTCCTCCACCGCTGATATAGGCATATTTGGGGCTGTGCTGATAAGCAGCTGGTCTTCCCTTATAATTTTCCTTATATCACGGGCAACACCGAAATAATGCTGTGAACGTTCTGCCAGTATAATGATATCACAGCTGTTTACAACCTCCTGTCTGGATTCTGTTGTACGCACACCGTATGCTTCCTTAACTTTCAAAAGATTGTATTTGTCAAGGTCCGATGCGATTATATCCCTTGCTTCGACCACACCGTGGCTGATAAAGCTTCTCATCATAGCTTTTGTTATATTGCTGCAGCCGATAAACCCTAATTTCATTGTTTTTACCTCTCTGAAAAATATATGTAAATGTTTCTGCAAAGCACAGATTTCTCTGTATACAATATAATAAAGATTACATAGTCTTTATTATTTGCTAATTAATCGTAACACCCCTGCATTTTTTTGTCAACGAACACAGCTTCTTCCCTCGCGTAGTATATAAATTTTTCATATTAAATTCACATATTATTATTTTGGCTTTTACACTCTTGTCTGATTGACTGACTTTTCCCCTTTTGATATACTTTTAACAGAAAGGCCGGTGAAAGTATGGATATACGCAAAATGCTCAATGAGCTTGACAGCTTTTATGAACAGGGTAAGCTAAAAAATGCTGAAGCACTGCTCGATGCTTCTTTATCAGACGCTGTGGAAAGCAAAAATTACAGCGCAGTTCTGACAATATACAACGAACTGGAAGGGCTTTACCGCACCACCGGCAGGGCTGACAAAGCTGCAGATATTTCTGATAAAGCCCTGGAACTTATTGTTCAGATGGGACTTGGCAACACAACACATCACGCTACAACCCTGCAGAACGGTGCCACAGCAAACCGAGTGGCAGGCAATTTTGAAAAAGCTCTGGATATGTATTGCCAGGCTGCGGAGATATACAAAAATCTTGGTCAGCAGACCAGTTATCAGATGGCAAGCCTTTATAATAACATCAGCCACATTTATCAGGGGCAGAAGCAGTACGAAAAAGCTCTCGGGTATCTGAACAAAGCTCTGGATACCGTGTCCCAAATTCCCGATAGCGAGGCTGAAATTGCCACCAGCAAAATCGGACTGGCTCTTTGCCTTATGTCAATGAAACGCAGTGATGAAGCTGAAAAATACCTACAGGAAGCACTGGAATATTACGAAAGTCCTGTAGGCTCTACCGACGGACATTACGGCTCTGCCCTTTCTGCTATGGGCGAATTTATGTGGCGAAAAAAAGAATATGACACAGCTGTTGCATATTACGAAAAAGCTCTCAGTGTTACACTGAACCGGTTCGGTGAAAATTACAGCTGTAAAATTATAAGAAACAATATTGAAAGAATACTTAAACAAAAGGAAGAAAACTTCTGACCGGAAAGGATTTGTAATGACAGGTCTTGAACTTTCGCGCCGATATTATAAAGAAATCGGCCGCCCGATGCTGGAAAAACAGTTCAGCGAATATATGCCAAGAATAGCTGCCGGCCTTGTCGGCGAGGGTTCGGAATGTTTTGGTTTTGACGATTCCATATCCCGCGACCACGATTTTGGTGCAGGATTCTGTATATGGCTTTGCAAAGAAGACTATGAAATAATCGGTGAAAAAATGCAGCAGGCATATGACAATCTGCCAAAGGAATTTATGGGGTATCCTGCCCGCAACACCAGCAAACGCGGCGGCGGACGGGTGGGAGTTTTTGAAATCTCTTCATTCTACCGTCAGTTCATAGGCAACGAACAGCCGCCACAGGATTATATGCGCTGGCTGTATCTGCCCGAACATAAAATTGCAACAGCAGTAAATGGTGAAATTTTTGAAGATAATCTTGGTATATTCTCCGAAATTCGCAATAAACTGAAAAATTATTATCCCGAAGATGTTCGCATCAAAAAAATTGCCGCCCGTGCCTCTGCTATGGCTCAGAGCGGACAGTACAACTATGCCCGCTGTATGCGCCGCGGCGATGTGGTTGCCGCAGGTATGGCTCAGGCAGAATTTGTAAAAGCTGCCCTTTCAATGATTTATCTGCTGAACCGCAGATATTCCCCGTATTACAAATGGCAGTTTTACGGACTGAAAAGGATGCAGCAAGGCTTTGACTGCAGTTTTGTACTGGCAGATGCTGTAAATATGCTGGAAAAACTGATGCTCACAGAAGATCAGAGCAGTGCGTGGGAACCTCCCCACCCGGAAGGCTGGAATCCGTATGTGAACAGATATGATAAAAAGGTTGTACTTATTGAGCAGATATGTTCTTCCGTAATTGAGGAACTGAGAAACCAGAATCTTACCTGTGGCAGTGAAGATTTTCTTGAAGCACACACCTGGCGCATTATGAACTGCATAAAGGATGAAACTATGAAAGGCTGCCATATAACAGAAGGTTAAAGGAGAAACCATATGACTCTTTACGAAAAAAAAGAATCTCTTATAAAAACAGAATGGGAGCTGTTCCACAATGTAAATAACGAAGGCGGCAAAGCCGACTGCCAGAACAACCCTGAAACCTTTGCAATTATGCGCCGCGCCCAGTTTACCGCCTGGAATGAAGAACTGGTTGAAAGCTGGCACAATGACCTGCTTGAAGCAAAAAAATCAGGCCGTAACCTTCTCAGTGAAAAATATGCCTGGATGATGCAGCGTACAGCACCGTATGAATTCCGCCTTATCAGCAAGCATCTGCATTTCCCTTCAATTGCTGCTGAAGAAATAATGGAAGAAATAATTACAACTGAAGTAAACTGGATGGAACAGTACGAAAAACAGTATCCGTATATGGCAAGCGGCAACAGGCCTGTACATTCAGAAATGGACACAGAATACGAAACTTCCTTTGAAACATATCTCCGCGGTGAACTGCATACATATTCCGAAAACACATTGAAGCTTTACCTTGATATGGTAAGGCAGATGAAACGCGGTGGAAAATCCTTATCACTGATTATAATGGACGCTATGGTCAGAGCCTATGGCTACAAAGATATTGATGATGCCGAAAGACAGCAGAAAATAAGAGCTATGGGCAATTTCTGACCATACTGTATAAAACACTTACAGACCTTGCTGAATATATCATCAAGGTCTTTTTTCATATAAAAAGGTCTCCCTTTTCAGAGAGACCTTTAATTATTATACAGAAATTCTTATTACTGCTGATGTTCCTGAATTTCTTTGAGTTCAGCTTCAGCTTCTGCTTTGTCAGATTTAAGGGACAGAGCTTCTTCACCGTTGAGGTACATGGAGATAAGACCTGTTGCGATTGTAAGTGTGCCGAATCTGATTACCCATGGGAAGTATTTGCCTTTGATTGCTACACCAAGTGCGCCGCCGCTTTCAGGTCCAAGGATGAAGCAAACTA
>JAFSCM010000127.1 GCA_017436765.1 Oscillospiraceae bacterium | reverse complement strand
TGGGCAAAAACAGTCTGCTGACTGGCGTAAAAATCGTCAGTAGCCGGTATAATGTCGCCGTTTTCCTGCTCTGTAACAGGTATGTTTTCAAAGTTTTCCAGACTTTCTGCAGCAGGTGCTGCCTGCGGCTGATTTTCTGTTTCAGGCTTTGCAGCAGACGGTGTTCCGCCGCCACAGGCTGTCAGCTGAAACAGCATAGCAAAGGAAAGCATAAATGATATCATTCTTTTCATCTGCATTCCTCCTTCTTGTGTGTATCAATGTAACTGCGCAGGGCGAACACAGTCCGCCCTCTGCATATTTTGTGTTATTCAAAGCCTTTTACCAGAACAGTGATTCTGCATCAGGTGAAATAATCAGCTGCATGCAGTTTTCATCACCGTCAAAGTTGTGATAGCAGCCAATCCAGTATTTATCGTTGTACTTGAAGTAAGCCACATAACTGTCGTTTTCTTCGCTGTAAACATATTCGTTCCATTCTTCGCCTGGCAGACCGCGCAGATAGTCAATATAGTAGTCATAAGTAGCTCTGTCTACGCCCATATAATTGAAATCATAGTATACATAGGCTGCTTCTGTTACAAAGTATCCGTTTTCAAAGTCATATTCGGCATCATAGACTTCGTTGAAATCCTCGTCGTATGCATAAACAAGACTGTCGTTAGGTTCACCACGGAACAGTCCCCATGTAGGCAGTTCGATACCTTCAAAGAACAATGGATAGTTGCTTTCCAGCACTGTCATGTTGCAGTAAACATTCCAGTCATAGCCGTCGCGGTCACTTTCATCTATTGAATAGTAAAGATAGATTTCGCCGTCTGTTGTTTCCACATAGGTGCCCTGATATTTGTCCTCTGTCTTTTCGCCAAGGAAACCGTTGTCAGCCAGTGCCTGTTCAAACTGCGCAAACTGGTCGTCTGTAGCATCAAAGGTAAGCTGCCACTGTTCAAAATCCCAGCTGTCAAAGCTCAGATTGCCAACCCTTGCACCTGCCCAGCGGTCTTCACAGCCAAAGCCGAAATAACGGGTTTCGCTTACCCTTACGCCGCTGATTTCTTTCGGGAAGTTTTCAGGCAGAGTGTCGCTGTCCCACACATTGTCGATATATCCGTGGCAGTCCTGCCATACCCAGCCTTCAGGGCCCTGACCTTCCTGCGGAACCCATTCGCTGATGTCAATTTCGTAATCAAGCACTGTATATGTAAAGGACAGTTCAACAATATTTTCGTCCTGTGCATAGCTGAACTGCACATTTTTTCCGCCAAAGTCGTACAGCCACATTGCAGAATAGAGTCCCAGAAAATCTGTAACCTCTGTGCTGTAAAACTCTTCATAGTCTGTATACTGTGTGCCCTTGCTGATTGCAAGTGTATCCCAGTCAATCTTCTGCTGCCACACACCGCCAAGATTTATACACTGATTGAAATATTTTTCAATTTCAGCTTTGCCGTCTGTGTCTGCAGGAGCTGTTAAAGTTACAATAATGTTATTTACGCCGTTAGGGCTGCTGGCTTTTGTAACTGTCCAGCCGTCATCTAAAACAATTTCAATACCAAAAGCTTTCTTTACAATTTCTGCATAATTTTCAACAGAAACACTGCTGATATCTGCAGTTGCAGCCCCGCCATTCTGGCCGCTGTTTTCGCTGCCGCCCTGCTGGGTGGTCTGGGTGTTTGGTTTTGCACCTTCACCGCCGTTTTCTGCAGGGGTACTGCCGCCACAGGCTGTAAGGCTGATAAAAAGTGAAAGTGAAATTAAAATGGCCAAAAGTTTTTTCATAGTCTTACCTCCTTTGTCTGTTGTGTGGTTATTATCTGTATAATATTTTTATTATCAATATGACATTGAAACAAAGCCAAAGCTTAAATCCGTCTTTGTTTCGCTGCTCCACTGGCTGCCAAGGTAACCTTCGTGGATACCGCTGCCTTTTGTATAGGTGGTTGTCTGCCCCCCTGTAATACCGCCCAGTGAGCCGCTGATGCTTTCTTCCCTTATGGTAGTAACATCTTTCAGCCTGCCAAATTCATCATAGGTGTAAGTTTTTCCTTCTCCCTTTGTTCTGTCAAAGGACGGGATTGCTCCTACAGGATTGAGCTTGCCGTCAATAAAATCCTTTATGCTGGCGGCATCGGCCACATCCTTTAAGTCTCCTACAAGACTGCCAAGCTCTCCAAGTCCGACAGGCAGCACCGATGAACGTGTGATAATAGTTTCACTGAATAAACCTGTATACATATCCCTTTCCTTGAGAATTTCCGTGCCGAAAGCTCCGTAAGCAAAGAAATATTTATCTCCGTTGTTGCCAAACTTTATATAAATCGGGCTGAAAGGCGGAATAGTAATATTTATATCGGCAGGGCGCCAGTCGCTTTCCCTGTCAGGCTTATAATCCGAAAGCTGTCCGTTTTCGGTTTTGTTTGCCATAATTCTGGCATCATTGCGCCTTGCCCTGTTCATCTCGTCCTTATAATATTCAAGGCCAAGGTTTTTACGGTGTATATTTGCAAGCTCCAGACATTCATCCCCTGTGGAAACATAGGTTGCTGCATGGTACAGCGGATTTACATATGCTTCGCGGTTGATAACTGCCAGCAGCTTTGTGCCGTACATTTCCCTTACATATTCATTGGAAACATATCCCAGCATAGCGTTCATTTTCAGCCAGTATTCTTCCAGCAAAGGCCGCATATTTTCCTCGTACATTTCTTTTCTGCGGGTTGCATAGGCAATGTGCGCCTGGTCGGCAGGACCAACCATTTTGTATTCACACTCCATTTTTGCCCTGATTTCATCCTTCAGAGATTTTGCATTGTCTATGGCGTCATACATAATCTGATGGTTCTTTTCGCTGATGTTCCAGTAATCCACCAGTATTTTCTGCAGACGGTCATCTGCATCCCACTGCAGATTTGACAGTGTATATTCTTCGTGGTCTGCATCATATCCGCTTTCGCCTGTTTCTTCAAAGGTCACACCTTTATACATAATGTCATAAAGCTGATATATCTTATATTCGTAATAGGTATGTAAAAATGCCAAACACCATGCCTGCCGTTCTTCCATTTCTGCATTTCCCACAGTATAGCCTTTTGTATTTTTCAGCATTGCTTCCACATCTTTGTTTACAGCAGATGCCGCCGCATCCCACTGGTATCCGCCCAGCACTGCATCCTCAGGATTTGCAGGATATGGCAGTGAAATCTGATTGGAAGGTATATCCTGTCCGTTGGATATTACCCCTGCAGCAGCTGCTTCAAACAGCAGCTGGATGTGATAATCCGTCAGCACCATTTCACCAAGGTCAAAGCTGATATAGGTGTCCATACCTTTTACCATTTTTTCATAGCTTGTGGAATCTGCAAGTCCTGCCTTTGTCCTTACCTGCCTGTACAAATCTCTCAATAAATCCGATGTGGTTTCTGTATAGGTGGAACGCATGGATTTAAACAGCGTTTCCACCGCCAGCATATCATCACCGTTCTGCAGATGAACACAGGTCATAACCAGATGTGCCAGTCCATATCCGGAATCTGCTTCTATGGCTTTGCCTGCCCACTCCATAGCTTTGCTGTAATCTCCAAGCTCGTAATAGCATATAGCAAGATTGGTGTACAAAACGGCATTGGGCTCGTTGGCTTTTACACCAACCTCCAGCCAGTTGGCAGCATAGCGGTATTCCAGCGCACCCATAAGCACCGCCGCAAGATTGTTTATCATATATGTAGTAGGGTAAATCATAGCCGCAGCCTGCCCCATATTTATCATATTCCAGTCAAATTCTCCCGACACCAGCGACAGTGCCATATAATCAGAAATGGAATTGAAATATTCTATCCTGTCAGCTTCGCTCCAGCCGTCCAGTTCAGTTTCAAAGTAATCAAGCCAACCCAGCACCTTTCCGTCTGTGGTGGCCGTTTCGATGTATTGCTCCTTAACCGTTATATTTACAGTTATTTTTTCACCGCCGCACTCTGCAGCTGCGGCAACTTCTCCCGCCTTTAAAGCGGTAAAGGTTGCAGATATGCCATCTGATGAAAGGCTGACAATTTCGCTGTCAGAAACAGAAAATTCTGTAAAACTTTCAAAAGGCGACCAGCTTCTGCTGCCACCCACAAACATTATCATATCCGTGCTGTTCTGCACCGTTATTACCGACGGTGTCAGCTGCGGTGCCGGCTGCTGATTTTGCTGCTGATTTGGCGGATTGTCCTGGGGGACACCTGCTTTTTCACCTGCACAGGCGGTAAAAGAAAATATCATTGCCGCCGCAACAATTATTGATAATACTTTTTTCAATTTCTCCGCCCCCCTTTTTTGCATTTTCCCTTTTACTTAATACAAAAAGCGCAAAGGCGGCCGGCGGTATCGCCAACCGCCTTTGCAGTATGGTGTTACAGTTAAACTGTTATGATATTTTTATAGATATCAACTGTTATATACAGTAATCGTAAGATTATTTTTTACCGAAAAGGCCTTTAACCTTGTTCAGTCCCTCCATAAATTCTTCGCGTTCCTTCTGTTTTTCCTTCTGTGGAGACCAGTCAAAGCCGCCCTGCGGTTCCCCTGTTGCAAAGGAGATACCAGGTCTTTCAGGGCCATTTTCAAAACAGTTGGAGAAGCTTACATGATAGCAGACACCGTCAATCATCTTGTAAAGCTCGTTTTCGCTTGGATACTTGCCTGCCTGCACAAAGCCGTTTTCTTCCAGCAGTGCTTTGTACTGTCTTACTGCATTCTGTGCCGCAAAGGAGGTGTTGAAGGTTACCGCAAAGTAGATATGTCCGCCGTAGTCCTCAAGCTGTGCATCCTTGCCGCCGAAGGTCCATTTTGGATACATTGACATATATTCATCCCATGTTGCCATAACATCATTGTCCTTTGCCTGTGCGTCGGCTTCTTCTTTTTCCGCTGCAGGCAGCTTTGCACCACATTCCTGACAGAATTTTGTGCCAGGGGTATTCTGAGTGCCGCACTCTTTACATACAGAGCTGTCTGCCACTGTTTCTTCCGGCAGCTTTGCACCGCATTCAGGACAGAATTTTTTTGCTGCATCGGTAGGTGTGTTACATTCAGGACATACCTTC
>JAFSCM010000126.1 GCA_017436765.1 Oscillospiraceae bacterium | reverse complement strand
CACAGACCTCTATAGGCAGAGGTGTCGGTCAGGGCAATATATTTACGAAAATCAGAAATGCCATCCGTGTATGTTCCATTGTCATCACCTGGAGTCTGGAAAACTTTGTGGAAAGCGGTATGAGTATGAAAAGCCGCGGTTATACCTTGAAAGGCCGCACAGCATATTCGCTCTACCGCTTTGACAACCGCGACAGAGGCTTGGTCATCACAATGTTTTTCTGTCTCACAATTACTGCAATGGGCATTATGCTGGACCAGACAAAGATGCTGATAAATCCACATCTTGTTATGAACCCGATAACAGCTTTAAGCTATGTGTTCTATGGGGGTTATGCATTTTACTGTCTGCTGCCCATGACCTTGCAGATATATGCAACTGCAAAAAGTGATTTCAGCAAAAACAAAACATTTGAAGATGCAATGTATACTAATTAAGGAGAATTGTTATGAAAGAAAACAGCTTCTGCTATTACAAAAACACATCCTGCGGATATTTCCCCTGTCACAAAGTGGAAAATGATGAGGATTTCAACTGTATGTTCTGCTACTGTCCTCTTTATGCACTTGGGGATAAATGCGGCGGCAACTTCCGATATATCGAAATGGGTATAAAGGACTGTTCACAGTGCCTTATCCCACACAGTGAAAACGGATATCGGTATATCAACTCCAAATTTTTTGAAATTGTTGAACTTGCAAAGAAGAAGGATTAATAAAATGACAATCGGCAAACTTATTGAAAAAACACTTGATAAATATGCAATAACTGCAAGAAAAGAGTCTGTTGATTTACAAAATAAATATATGTGGATATAATATAATAAATAGAATATTAACACAGAAGCTGCTGAACAAAATCAGCACCTTTTAGTTTTATTGTTATATAAAAACAACAAATCCGAGCTCTTCGCCGATTGGCAAAAAGTTCGGATTAGTTTGTTTTGGTCTGAGTGACCCGACTTGAACGGGCGACCTCTACCACCCCAAGGTAGCACGCTACCAGCTGCGCCACACCCAGATACAAAAAATATAATAGCAGAAAAGCGGAAAGAATTCAAGACCTTTGACACAAACTTATGTTATTCGGCACAAAAAACAGCATCCCTGAAAAACAGGGATGCCGGAAAATCATCTGTAGCAAAGCTGTATGTTATATAGGAAAAAATTAAACAATTTCAACCTTTTCCATAACCACAGGCTGACTTGGTTTGTCTGCCCAGCCTGTTCTTACATTTGCAATTTCGTCAACAACATCAAGGCCGCTTACAACCTTGCCGAATGCAGCATACTGTCCGTCAAGATGCGGTGCAGCTTCATGCATAATAAAGAACTGGCTGCCTGCGCTGTTTGGATCCATTGTGCGTGCCATAGAGATAACACCTTTTGTATGTTTAAGGTCGTTTTTGTGGCCGTTTGCAGCAAATTCACCTTTGATTGTCCAGCCCGGACCGCCCATACCGTTGCCTTTTGGACAGCCGCCCTGAATCATAAAGCCTTTGATAACTCTGTGGAATGTAAGGCCGTTGTAGAAACCGTCTTTAACCAGTTTTTCAAAGTTTGCACAGGTTTCAGGTGCAATTTCAGGATAAAGTTCAATTTCCATCTTTTTGCCGTTGTCCATTGTAATAACTACCATTTTATAAAATCTCCTTGAATTGTAATTTATTAAAAAATGTACACACAATATGTGATGTTTATGTGTGGAACACTTTAAATTATACTGTTTTTGTAATAGCGGTACAAGCCTTTGAGCAGCAGATTATTGTCAAGTTTAATCTCTCTGCGGCAGTGCGGAACGATAAACTGGCTTACTCCGCCTGTGGCTATAACCGAACATTTTCCCTGACCGATTTCTTCCTCAAAGGCCTGCACAAGCCCGTCTATGGCATAGGCGCTTCCGAGAATAATGCCGCTGTCGATACTTTTCTGTGTGTTTGTGCCGATTGCTTTTGGCTGTGCCATAATGTTTTCTTCAAAAGGCAGGCCGGTTCTTTCTCTCAGTGCCCACATAGAAGTAAATACACCTGTGATAATGGAAACGCCAAGCACATTTGCGTCCCTGTCCATAGCTGTAACTGTGGAAGCAGTGCCCATATCTATAACCACGCATGGCATAGGAAGCATATCCTTTGCCGCCATACAGGAGGCAATTATATCCGCACCGACTTCATAAGGGTCTTCGGTGAGGATATTGAGCCTGCAGTTTTCATCGTTTTTAAATATGACGGGAACACAGCCGAAAAGCTGCTCCATTGCACTGCAAAGCGCATCTGCAGTGTCCTGTGCCACACAGCAGAGAAGACAGCCGTCAACATCTGCTGCATTTATATTTTCAGAAATCATACTTTCCTTCAGCAGAGAAAAATACTGTTCCTTTGTCTGTTCCTTTTCATAGTCAATACGGCAGGTTTTTACAAGCTGTTCATCCTGAAAAATTCCTGCTACAAGATCGCTGTTGCCTGCGTCAAAACATATAACCATACTGCAAGCCTCCCTGTTGTCTGTTGGAAAAATTGTACCATAAAAAAAGCATAAGGGCAACACCATGAAACCCTGCGAATATTTGCACTGATTGCCACATAGATATAAATCAGGAGATTCAAAGGGGGAACCGGTATATGTTTGTTATTACAGTCAGCAAAAAAAGAATAGTTAAAATAGCAGCAATAGCTTTGTGTGTCATAATTGCGGGGGCGGCAGCGACAGGCGTGAAGAATTTCTTTACAAAGGACAGTGCTGCGGCGGTTTCGGGCAAAAGTGTAAAGTTTTCCACAACGAAGGAAATGATTGACTATATATCTTCAAAAGGCTTTATGGCGGATATACAGACTGCACAGGTGGCAGAGGTGGAGATACCCAAAAAATTTGATGCCAGCTTTGAAGCATTCAATGAAAAAATCAGGCAGAATGACGGGCTTAGCCTGGAAAAGTACAAAGGTGACAAGGTGAACAAGTGGACTTTTGACCTTCTTGATTACGGCGGAGAAAAATCCGCAGCGGCAGTTCTGCTTGTAAGAAAAGAAAAGCTTATCGGCGCATACATACTTGAAAAGCCTGACGGCGTGGCAAAGGCAATGGTAAAAACAGAAATAAGCGGAAGTGTTCTGTGACAGATAAAGGTTCTGCGTACAGATTGTATATGGTCTGTATGCGGGACTTTTATTTTACAGCATATGAAACCCTTTTAAAAATATCATATTTAATGTATAATCAGTACAACAGGCCATACAGGCTACAATAATGGATATAAAAGGTGTTATATGCAGATAAGACTTGACAAATATATTTCTGACGCTATGGGAATTTCCCGTCAGGATGCAAAAAAACTGCTGTCCAGAGGTGCAGTTGCAGCGGACGGAAAAACTGTAAAAAAAGGTGATGTAAAGGTCACAGACAGCAGCAGGGTATATGTAAACGGAAAACTGCTGGAATACAGACAGTTTGTGTATATTATGCTCAACAAGCCAAAAGGGGTTGTAAGTGCCACCGATGACAAAAATGATACCACCGTTGTGGACCTGGTGAAAGGAGATTATCCCAAACGCAACCTTTTTCCTGCAGGCAGACTGGACAAGACATCCACAGGTTTTGTGCTGCTGACAGATGACGGGGAGTTTGCCCACGATATTCTTGCACCTAAAAAGCATGTTTCAAAGGAATATATTGTAACACTTGATAAGGAAATAAATGAAGAAATCATCAGCAGTTTCAACAGCGGGGTAACCCTTGCAGACGGCACTGTGCTGAAATCGGCAGAGCTTATGCCGACAGATGAGCCTATGGTGGTAAGGGTGGTTTTGAAACAGGGCGTTTATCATCAGATAAAAAGAATGTTCGGCGTTTTTGATATAGGGGTAAATGAGCTGCACCGTACACATATCGGCGGTGTTCAGCTGGATGAAAAACTTGCTCCGGGAGAATACAGGGAGATTAAACCGGAAGAACTGGAAAAAATTGGTCTCAATCGGAATGATTGTTAACATTGAGTTAAAATAATTTACACACAGATGATATATACTTTTGTATAACATCATGGGGGACATTTTTGCATTTTGCACTAAAAAACGAGATTTTTTTGTAAAAAAATGTTGCAATATATGGATTTATTGTGTAAAATATAAATGATTAGTCCAAACAATTGTGTAAAATTACAATAAATTGATAAATAGGAGCTTATTATGTCTAACAGGATGTTTCAGGGCGTTATATACCAGATGAAAGATGCGATTGGTCGAGTAGTCGGTGTTACAGATGAAATGGGTGTTGTTATCGCCCGCAGCGAGCTTGGTCAGATTGACAGTATCAAAGACGGGGTTCAGGCAGAAAGAATGGCAAACAGCCAGGGATTTGTGCGCGGCGGATATACTTTCAAAGGTTTTTCAAACAATAAACGCAACGATTTCTATGTTTTCGTTGAAGGTATTGATGAAAATGCTGAAAAGTTTGCCGCTATGCTCAGCATCTCTCTCCAGAGCATAAAACAGTTCCACGATGAAAAATTCGACAGACTCAACTTCATAAAAAATGTTGTTATGGACAACATTATGCCGGGGGATATCTACGCAAAGGCAAGAGAAATGCATTTTGTTACAGATGTGCCGAGAGTTGTTCTGATTATCAGGGTAAATCAGCAGAAGGATATGTCCACCTTTGATGTTATCCAGAATCTTTTCCCGGATAAACAGAAAGACTTTGTCTTCAACACAAGCGAAACAGACACTGTTCTTATCAAGGAACTTAAAAAAGGCATCGAAGATAAAGACATCGAAAAACTGGCAGCATCTATTGTTGATACACTCAATGTTGAATATTACATCAAGTCAACAGTTGGCATAGGCACACAGGTTACAAATATCAAAGACCTTGCAAACAGCTTCAAGGAAGCACAGATTGCTCTGGAAGTAGGCAAAGTATTTGATACAGAAAAAAGCATTGTAAACTATGACCATCTTGGTATTGCAAGAATTATCTACCAGCTGCCGACAACACTTTGTGAAATGTTCCTCAAAGAAGTTTTCAAACAGGGCTCTATCGAAAGTCTCGACCAGGAAACACTCTTTACAATCCAGAGCTTCTTTGAAAATAACCTCAATGTAAGCGAAACTTCCAGAGGATTGTTCGTTCACAGAAATACCCTTGTTTACCGCCTTGAAAAAATCAGAAAAATCACAGGGTTAGATTTAAGGGAATTTGATGATGCAATAGTATTTAAGGTTGCATTAATGGTTAAAAAATATCTTCAGTCAAGTCAGGATAGATTTTAATTAAAACATCGCTCTTAATAACTCCAGAGGTTGATTAAGAGCGATTTTTGTGTTGCAAATATATAAAACTGTACATTAAAGGAAAATACAGATGATAGAATTCAAAAATGTGACAAAGCTCTATAAGCCGGATATTGTGGCTATGGACAATGTGTCATTACATATAGATAAAGGCGAATTTGTATTTGTGCTGGGCCCTTCCGGTGCAGGTAAATCCACCTTTCTCAAGCTTATGTTAAGGGAAGAAACAGCAACAAAGGGCGATGTGATTGTAAACGGTTACAATCTCACCACAATAAAACAGAAGGATATTCCTTATATGCGCCGCACCCTCGGCGTTGTGTTTCAGGACTTCCGTCTTATCCCTACAATGACTGTTTATGAAAATATCGCATTTGCCATGCGTGTTACAAATATAGGAGAAAAGGATATAAAGAAACGCGTTCCTTACATCTTGAGTCTCGTAGGCCTTACATCAAAGGCAAAAAAATATCCTACACAGCTATCCGGCGGTGAACAGCAGCGCGTGGCACTGGCAAGGGCTCTTGTGCACAGTCCGAGACTGGTTATTGCGGACGAGCCTACGGGAAACATTGACCCTGCTCTTTCCGTTGAAATTATGGAGCTGCTAAAGGCAATAAACTCTGTTGGCACAACGGTTGTGGTGGTAACCCACGAACACGAACTTGCACACAGATATGCAAAACGAATTATAGAAATCAGAGATGGTAGAGTAATAAACGATACCGCAGCAAAGGCGGTGACTGAATAATGAAGTTTTCAAATTTTAAGTATCTGGTTAAACAGGGATTTCTCAACTTCAAAGAAAACCGCATTATGAGCGTTGCTTCCATAGGTGTTGTTCTGTCCTGCCTTATAATTGTAGGCGTATGCGGTCTGCTTGCGATGAATATAAACAGCTTTGCAACATTTCTCGGTGATCAGAACGAAATAGTGGTTTATCTTTATGACGATGCCGAAGAAGCAGAAATTGATGCAATTGATGATTTTATAAAAAATAATGACAATATATCATCATACAATTTCGTTTCAAAGGAAGAAGCCCTGGAAGAACAGATGGGATATCTGGGCGAATACGGCGAACTGCTGGAAAGCTATCAGGGGGATGAAAATCCGCTGCCTGCGTCCTTCAGATGCAAGGTGAAGAACCTTGAACTTATTGCAGAAACATCCGATGCTATTGCTGCACTGGAGGGCGTTGAAATAATGAGCACACCAACAGAGCTGGCATCGGTGCTTGTCACCATTAAAAATGCAGCCTATTACGGCGGTCTGGCGGTGCTTGCAATTCTGATTTTTGTAAGTGTTGTGGTTATCTCCAACACCATCAGACTTACTGTTTTTGCAAGAAGAAAAGAAATCAACATTATGAAGTTTGTGGGTGCAACCAATGGTTTTATCCGCCTTCCGTTTATAGTTGAAGGGCTTATTATAGGCACAATAGGCGCAGTTCTCACATTTGCAGTTCTTAGCGGTGCATATTACTACCTGCTCAGCTATATGGCAGATACAGCCACAGGCTGGCTTGCAACAGTTTCTGCCGTGCTTATACCATACGGCACAATATGGTGGAAGATGCTTGTGATTTTTGTAGGTTTCGGCTGGTTTATCGGCGGTGTAGGCAGCGCAGTTTCAATGAAACGTTACCTTAAAGTATAAATGTCGGAGAATATATGAAAAACAGAAAAGAATGGCTTATAATAACATCTCTTGTTATGGCTATTGTAATGGTTCTGTCTGTGGGCATGCCTCTCAGTGTTGCTGCAAATGCAAGGGATGACTACGAAGAGGCACAGCAGGAACTGGAGTCCATAGAAAAGGAACTCAATGCCATAAAGGATACAAAAAAGAAGCAGGAACAGGAACAGAAAAATGCCCAGACGCAGGTTAATCTGGTGAAAAGCCAGATTACTTCTCTCAACGAGCAGATAGAGGAAACCAGCGAAAGACTTGCTGAAAAACAGAAGGAACTGGACAAAAAGAAAGCTGATATAAAAGAAACTGACGACCTGTTCAAAAAAAAGCTGAAAGCTATGTATATACGCCGCAGCGGAAATATGGTGGCCACAGCACTTGCTGTTGACACATTTTCCGAAATGCTTACAGCGGTAAATACACTGACAAATATTTCCCAGGCAGACACAGCACTGCTGGAAAAACTCAACAGGGAAAAGGAAGAAATTGAAAAGGTTGAGGCTGAAATTGAAGCTGAACTGGAAACTCTGGAAGAAAGCAAAAGTCTGCAGGAATCCAAACAGAAAGAATATGCCACACTTCTCCAGAAAGTGAACCAGCAGCTCAGTGAAACTCAGGCACAGGAAGCTGCTGCACAGGTGGCTTATGAAGATGCGAAGAAGAAACGCGATGATGCAGCTGAAGAACTGGAAAAGGAATTTGCGGCAAACGGTGACCTGGAAAGCTTTGTAGGCGGAACATGGAGATGGCCTGTGCCGACAAACAGATATGTTTCCTCCCATTATGGTTACAGAAACATATTCGGCTACAGGGAATTCCATACAGGTATTGATATTCCTGCACCGAGGAATACGAATATTATCGCATCAAACAGCGGTTTTGTAACTACAGCCACATATTCAAACTCAGGTTATGGCAACCGTGTAATCATCGACCACGGCGGCGGATACAAAACTCTTTATGCACACTGCAACAGCCTTAATGTAAAGGTTGGTGATTTTGTTGCCCAGGGCGATGTAATTGCCTTTGTAGGTACAACAGGACTTTCAACAGGCAACCATCTGCATTTTGAAATCCGTCAGAACGGTTCCACAGTGAACCCGTATCCATACATAAAAGATAATTGATAAAAGGATATTTATATGAGAAAAAAGATAACAGTCAGCACAGCGTTAAGCTTTATATTTGTAGCTATTACAGTTACTTTTTGTCTTACAATGATACTGTCTGCCCGCCTTTTTGAAAGCAAGGTTTCCAATGTAAATGCAAAGGAAAATATGTATTCAAAAATCAGCGAGATTGACCAGACTGTAAGACAGCACTATTATACACAGATAGATGATACAGCAGTTATAGACGGTCTTTCTGCAGGTTATATCGCTTCACTCAGGGACAACGAGGCGAAATACTATACCGCAAGTGAAGTTACAGCACTGCAGAACCTTTCCAAAGGTAAACTTACAGGTATCGGTCTGGAAGTTCAGAAAGATATAAGCGGTTACTATAAAGTTGTAAATGTAGATACAGATTCTCCTGCAGATATTGCTGAGATGGCAAAAGACGATATGATTGTTGAAATCAATGATATTGATGTTAAAACCCTCAACACACAGCAGGTCAGAGAGATGCTCACTGCAGAAGAAGGCACAGGCATTGAAATTGAATATCTCAGGGACAGCGAAGAAAACAAGACAGAACTTACCTTTGCACTTTATGATGCACCGTCCATAGACTATTCCCTTGAAGCAGGTGTAGGCTATATCAAGGTTACAAGCTTTGATGAAGAAACAGCATCTGAAGTGGAATATGCCGTGCAGAACCTTGTATCCCAGGGTGCAACAGGCTTTGCACTGGACATCAGAAACAACTCCAGCAAGGAATATGACTATGCAGCGGAAGTTGCAGATATCTTTGTAAAAGAAGGCACCACAATGTATGCCCACTATGTGGATGATTCCCAGAAGGTTATCTATACTTCTGATGAAGAAGCGGTTGAACAGCCTGTAACAGTTATTGTAAACGGCAACACAGGCTATGCGGCAGAAATGCTTGCGGTTATCCTTAAAGATATGGGCGATGCAAAACTTGTCGGAACAAAAACATTCGGCAACTGTACAATTCAGACTCTTTACCGCCTTTCTGACGGTTCCGGTGTTCAGATTACAACAGCACGCCTTGTGCCGGTTGCTTCTTCCGATTATCACGGAGTAGGTCTGCTGCCTGATTATGAAAAATCATTGTCTGCAGACCAGGAACTTAACTTCTACGATCTTTCAAAAACAGATGACCCTCAGATTCAGAGAGCTTTTGAAGTTGTAAAAAACCTTGCAGGTCAGCAGGAATAAAAATTATAATATCTGGTGTGCAGCAAAGCAGCATCCCGATAAGAAAACATAAATATCCGCCATATCGCAGTAATGTGATATGGCGGATACATTATTGCCTGTTTTTACAGAAAAAGTGATGCTGCAAGGCAGAGGCACGCAGTATTGTTTTGTGTAATGCAAGTGCCGATAACACAGCAGCAGCCTTTTTGTGTCTGAAATCAGGTTTATGTTTTCTTGTCGACAGGTCACTGATGCACATCAGATTTTTGTTACAGGAAGCTGTCAATCTTTATATAATAATCAGTAAAAATAGTGTTCAGTATTTTTT
>JAFSCM010000125.1 GCA_017436765.1 Oscillospiraceae bacterium | reverse complement strand
GTTCGGGTAAATCCAGTCTTGCCTTTGATACAATCTACGCAGACGGACAGAGAAGATATATGGAAAGTCTGTCTTCCTACGCACGCCAGTTTCTCGGTCAGATGGAAAAACCCAATGTGGAAAGTATAGAAGGCCTTTCGCCGGCAATATCCATTGACCAGAAAACAACAAGCAAAAACCCCCGTTCCACAGTAGGTACAGTAACGGAAATATACGACTATCTGCGTCTTCTGTACGCAAGAATAGGTATTCCGCACTGTCCTGTATGCGGCAAGGAGATTAAGCAGCAGTCGGTGGACCAGATGGTTGACAAGATTATGATGCTGGAACAGGGAACAAGAATTCAGGTGCTTGCTCCGGTTGTGCATGGGCAGAAAGGTATGCATATCAAGGAACTTGATGGAGCAAAACGCCAGGGGTTTGTACGAGTGCGTGTAGACGGTAATATCTATGACCTTGATGAAGAAATTACCCTTGATAAAAACAAGAAACACAACATTGAGATTGTGGTTGACCGTCTTGTAATAAAAGAAGATGTTATGTCCCGTCTTGCAGGCAGTATAGAAACAGCACTTTCTGTTGCAGATGTGGGTGTGGTTATAGATGTAATCGGCGGTGAGGAAATGTTCTTTTCCCAAAGTTTTGCCTGTCCTGAACACGGCATAAGCATCGGTGAACTTGAACCGAGAATGTTTTCTTTCAATGCACCTTTCGGAGCCTGCGAAAAATGTACAGGTCTCGGAGAGTTTATGCGCGTTGACCCGGATATGATTATCCCGAACAAAAAACTCTCTATCAATGAAGGGGCAATCAAGGCAAGCGGCTGGTACTATGCCGAAGGTTCTGTGTCGGAAATGTATTACAAAGGTCTTGGAAAAGAATACGGATTCACACTTTCCACACCAATCAAGGATATGTCAGAAGAGGCTGTAAATGCTATTCTCTACGGAACAAAAGGCAAAAAGCTGGAACTTTACCGTCATACAGACAGGGGTATAAGCAGTTATTCCACCGACTTTGAAGGTGTTGTCAACAACCTTGAGCGCCGTTTCAGGGAAACAAACTCCAACTGGATGAAGGACGAAATATCCCGCGTTATGAGCGGAATTGAATGTCCGGAATGTCACGGAGACAGACTTAAACCGATTATTCTTGCTGTTACAGTAGGCGGTATAAATATCAGCGATTTTACAAAGATGAGTGTAAGGGAAGCTGTTGAATTTATAGATAATCTCCAGCTTACACAGCAGGAACATCTTATTGCAGATGCTATATTGAAAGAAGTCAGGGAAAGACTTAACTTCCTTAAGAGCGTTGGGCTTGAATATCTGACCCTTGCACGCGCATCAGGAACATTGTCAGGCGGTGAAAGCCAGCGCATCCGTCTTGCAACACAGATTGGTTCTTCTCTTACAGGGGTTCTTTATGTACTGGACGAACCAAGCATAGGTCTGCATCAGCGTGATAATGAAAAACTGATTAATACATTTAAACGGCTGCGTGATTTAGGCAATACGCTTATAGTTGTTGAACACGATGAGGATACAATCCGTGCAGCTGACCATATTGTTGATATAGGTCCCGGTGCAGGTGTGCACGGCGGCAGAATTATTGCACAGGGTACACTTGAGGATATTGAAAACAGCGAAGAAAGCATTACAGGCCAGTATCTCAGTGGCAGAAAGGTTATTGAAATCCCTGAAAAAACAAGGGAAGGCAACGGAAAATCCATAAAGATTATCGGTGCGAGACAGAATAACCTTAAAAATATTGATGTTGAAATTCCTCTCGGCAAAATGGTTTGTGTAACAGGGGTTTCAGGCAGCGGCAAATCCAGTCTTATCAATGAAATTTTCTATAAAAAAGCTACAAATGTGCTCAATGGTTCAAAGGTAAAACCCGGTGCACACGAAGATATCCTGGGCTTTGAAAATGTAGATAAAGTTATCGGTATAGATCAGTCTGCAATCGGCAGAACACCTCGTTCCAATCCGGCAACCTATACAGGAGTGTTCGGTGATATCCGTACACTTTTTGCACAGACTCAGGATGCCAAAATGCGCGGCTATCAGCCGGGACGTTTCTCATTTAATGTAAAAGGCGGCCGTTGTGAAGCCTGCGAAGGTGATGGTATAATAGAAATAGAAATGCACTTCCTGCCTGATATTTATGTGCCTTGTGAAGTATGCAAAGGCAAACGCTATAACCGAGAAACACTTGAAGTTAAGTATAAAGGCAAAAATATCAGTGATGTGCTTGAAATGACAGTGGAACAGGCAATGGCTTTCTTTGAAAACCAGCCCAAAATCTACCGCAAAATCAAAACATTATACGATGTTGGCCTTGGCTATATCAAACTTGGCCAGAGTGCAACCACGCTTTCCGGCGGTGAGGCACAGCGCGTAAAACTTGCTCTCGAACTTTCCAAAGTGCAGACAGGCAACACTCTGTATATTCTGGACGAGCCTACAACAGGTCTGCATACTGCTGATGTTCATAAACTTATTGAGGTTCTTCAGAAACTGGTTGATGCAGGCAATACAGTTATTGTAATTGAACATAACCTTGATTTAATAAAGGTCTGTGACCATATTATCGATATAGGTCCCGAAGGCGGCGACCAGGGCGGCACAATTGTTGCAGAGGGTACACCATATGAAGTCAGCAAAAATCCTGAATCCTATACAGGTATGTTCCTGAAAAAATATTTTGAAAAGGAGGTATAAGGTGAACTATACAGAAAAGTTACACGAACTTATAGAACAAAAGTTTAATCATATACCTCTTGTCAATGTACAGACTTTTGGCTGTGTACAGAACGAAAATGACTCGGAGAAAATCCGTGGTATTCTTGCGCAGTCAGGTTTTGGTATCAGTGACAGTTTTGAAAACAGTGATGTTGTAATATTCAACACCTGTGCAATCAGAGAAAATGCGGAGCTTAAGATTTTTGGCAATATCGGTAAACTTAAAGCTCTGAAAGCAGAAAATCCCGATATGATTGTTGCCGTGTGCGGATGTATGGTAATGCAGCCGCATATTGTGGCAAAAATCAAAAAATCATATCCATTTGTCGACATAGTTTTTGGAGTTAATTCCATTGAAGAATTACCACATATAGTGTATAATTGGTATGTTGACAACAAGCGGCAGATTTCCGACCCTGTTGTCAAAACAGATATAGTGGAGAATATCCCTGTATACAGACAGAGCAAATCCAAAGCAACAATATCCATTATGTACGGCTGTGACAACTTCTGTTCCTACTGTATTGTACCTTATGTAAGGGGCAGGGAAAGAAGCAGAAAAGCGGAAGATATACTGTGTGAATTCAGACAGCTTGTATCGGACGGATATAAGGATATTACACTGCTGGGGCAGAATGTGGACAGCTACGGTAAAAATCTTGACCCGCAGATCGATTTTGCAGACCTGCTCAGTATGCTCTGCAAGGTTGATGGCGACTATGTGCTGCATTTTATGTCCAGTCATCCAAAGGATATAACCCGCAAGGTTATTGACACAATCCGTGACAATCCGAAGATTTCACGGCAGATACATCTTCCTGTTCAGTCAGGCAGCAACAGAATACTGTCACTTATGAACCGCAGATATACTGTGGAACAATATAAGGATATCATCAGTTACGCCAGAGAACAGATACCTGATGTAGGGTTTTCAAGCGATATTATTGTAGGTTTTCCGGGAGAAACATACGAAGAATATCTTGAAACGGAAAAACTTGTAAAGGAAATAGGCTTTACACAGCTGTTTACCTTTATTTATTCAAAGCGAAACGGCACAAAAGCGGCAACTTTTGAGGATAAAGTATCCCATAAGGAAAAATCAGAGTGGCTGAACCGCCTTATAAAAATTCAGCAGGATATCTTCTTTAAATATCTTGAAAGTTTTGAATGCAAAACCGTGCGCGCTTTGGTTGAGGAAGTAAAACCGGGCGGATATTCTGCCCGTATGGCAAACACATTGGTTGTTCATTTTAAATCGGAAAAAAAAGATTTAACGGACAGTTTTGTGTTTTTAAGAATTACAGGTAAAAAAGGTACTGTTTTAACAGCAGAACTTTTAAATAAATAAAATACAGAAAAAGAGGAATATAAAAATGGCATTTGATTTTATTACAGAATTCAAAAAACTTTGCGCACAGCTTCAGAAAGAAGATGTGCTTGTATATCTTGCTCAGGCAAAAGCAATGGTAGACAAAGACCAGGAACTTCAGGAAATGATCGGCAAATTCAATCTTGCAAAATACAATCTCAATGCAGAAATGATGAATCCTGAAGCTGATGACGAAAAGCTCAACAAACTTGACCTTGAACTCAACACACTTTATGAAGAAATCATGGCAAACGAAACAATGGTTGCCTACAACGATGCAGCAGCAGATGTTGACCACCTCACAAAACATATTCAGGCTATCATCACAACAACAGTAAACGGCGGTGACCCTATGACTGTTGAACTTCCTGAAGGCGGCTGTACAGGCAGCTGTTCTTCCTGCTCCGGCTGTCACTAATATGTGACAGCTCTGCGTTTTATCCGCAGACATATTTTTACAACAATACTTGAATTTATAAAGGACGGTTAATATTGTGGCAAAATTATCACCGATGATGCAGCAATACTTTGAAATAAAAAACAGACATAAAGACCATATAGTGTTTTTCCGTCTGGGTGACTTCTATGAAATGTTCTTTGATGATGCATTGCTTGCATCAAAAGAGCTTGAACTTACCCTTACAGGAAGGGACTGCGGTCAGGAAGAAAGAGCGCCTATGTGCGGTATTCCGTACCACAGCTGTGAGGCGTATATTCAGCGTCTGCTTGAAAAAGGATACAAGGTTGCAATCTGTGAACAGACGGAACAGCCACAGAAAGGCAAAACCCTTGTTAACCGTGATGTAATCAGGGTTGTTACTCCCGGTACAATACTGGAAAACAGTATGCTGGCCGAGGACAGAAACAACTATATAGCAAGTATTTACATCGGTCCTGATTCAAAATTCAGCGTATGTTTCTGTGATATTTCTACCGGCAATATGCATACAACTGCAATTGCCGGTGAAAATCTGCAGAATGATGTTCAGGCAGAACTGTTTAAGTATAAGCCCAGTGAAATTGTAATTAATTCCGGATTACTGGATTATTCCTGGCTTACACAATACATAAAAAATATTATTAAATGTCCTGTTGAACTTATAAGCGAAGAAGACTATAATGCCGAAACTGCAGCAGAAAAAACAAAGGCATACTTTGCTGACAACAGCTTTGACGATGGTATGACATATTGTATATGGCAGCTTGTGGATTATCTTGAAAAAACACAGAAGGTCGGTATAGACAATATTTCGCAGATAGAAAGCTACGAGCAGACCAGCTTTATGAAGCTTTCCCATACCACAATACAGAATCTTGAACTGTTTGAAACAATCCGCAGCAAGGAGAAAAAAGGCAGTCTGCTGTGGGTGCTGGACAATACAAAAACATCTTTTGGCAAACGCATGATGCGTCAGGTTGTGGCATCTCCGCTTATGGACAAAAAAGCAATAGATGCCCGCCTTGACTGTGTTGAATATTTTAATAAAAACCTTGTTACAAGGATGGAAATTCAGAATCTTCTGCGTAATATTCAGGATATGGAGCGTCTTTGTTCCCGTGCTTCCTTCGGCAATGCAAGCCCAAGGGATGTGTTCAGTCTGTCTTCTTCGCTGAAAAATCTGCTGCCGCTGAAAAATATCCTTGAAAAATGTGATAGTGCTCTTATTGCATCACTTAACAATGATATTAATCCGCTTACAGAGCTCTGCGATGTGCTGGACAGAGCAATCGTTGAAAATCCGCCTGCAACAACAAAGGACGGAAATATGATAAAGGACGGTTACAATGAAGAGGCAGACCGACTGCGCAATCTTGTAAACAACAGTATGGGGATTCTTGCAGGTATTGAAAACCGTCTTAAAGAAGAAACCGGTATTCCGAAGCTTAAAATAGGATACAACCGTGTATTCGGATATTACATTGAAGTAACCCGTTCATATCTGAATCTTGTTCCATCTACATTTTTCCGCAAGCAGACACTTGCAGGGGCCGAAAGATTTATTACAGAAGAACTCAAGGAACTTGAGCAGGAAATTCTTTCTGCAAGTGACAGACTGCTGGCACTTGAAAAGGAACTGTTCAATGACCTTCTGAAAAAAATAAGTGACAGTTCCAGAGAAATACTGCTTACAACAAAAGCATTAAGCTATGTTGATGTTATGGCAGCATTTTCAGAAACAAGCATTAAAAACAACTATATAAAACCTGTAATCAACACAGGTGACAGAACATTTATAAAAGACGGGCGTCACCCTGTGGTTGAAGCAATGCTTAAGGATGAGATATTTATCCCGAACGACACTTTGCTTGACTGCAGCACAAACCGTGTAAGTATTATCACAGGTCCTAATATGGCAGGTAAATCCACTTATATGCGTCAGGTGGCTATCATCACGCTTATGGCTCAGATAGGTTGCTTTGTTCCTGCAAAAGAGGCTGAAATATCGGTTGTGGATGCGATTTTTACCCGTGTGGGTGCATCTGATGACCTTTCCAGCGGCCGTTCCACATTTATGGTGGAAATGAGTGAAGTTAGCGAAATTTTAAAGAATGCAACTTCAAAAAGTCTTGTAATACTTGATGAAATCGGCCGTGGTACATCCACTTTTGACGGAATGAGTATTGCAAAAGCGGTTGTGGAATATATTTACGATAAAAACAACAATCTCGGCTGTAAAACACTGTTTGCAACCCACTATCACGAACTTACCGATATGGAAAACAAGTTCAGCGGTGTTGTCAACTACAATATTGCAGTAAAAAAACGCGGAGATGAAACTACATTTCTCCGCAAAATAGTAAAGGGCGGGGCAGATGACAGCTTTGGTATTCAGGTTGCAAAGCTTGCAGGTGTTCCTGATCCTGTTATAGAAAGGGCAAAGGTTATCCTTGCTGAGCTGGAAGAAAATGCACGCAGGGAAAAAATGGCGGTACGCCAGCTTTCCTTTGACGATGCAATCCCTATGGTTCAGGAACAGATTCAGAAAGAAGTTCCTGCAGAAATCATAAAAGAGCTTGAAAAGGTGGATGTAAATGTACTTACACCAATAGAAGCTCTCAATATTCTAAACAGACTTAAATCACTTATCTGAGGGAGATTTTTATGGCGGTAATCAATATACTGGATAAATCCACTGCAGAACTTATTGCGGCAGGCGAGGTTGTGGAAAAACCTGCGTCGGTTGTAAAGGAACTGGTGGAAAATTCCATAGATGCAGGCGCAAAGAATATCACAGTTGATATTGAAAACGGAGGCATCAGAAAAATATTGGTTCAGGATGACGGCTGCGGCATAGACAGTGAATATGTTGCAACAGCCTTTATTCGTCATGCAACAAGCAAAATCTCCGCAAAAGAAGACCTTGATAACATTTCAAGCCTTGGCTTCCGCGGCGAAGCACTTGCTTCCATAGCTTCTGTTTCAAAGGTAACACTCACAACCAAAACCGACGAACAGGATTTTGGTGTGGAGTATGTTATTGAAGGGGGACAGGAACAGAGTGTTGAAATAAAGCCTTTTGTAAACGGCACAAGATTTGTTATCCGAGACCTGTTCTACAATACTCCTGCACGTATGAAGTTTCTTAAAAAAGACGTTACCGAAGCAGGTTATATAAATGATATCCTTACAAATCTTGCGCTGTCCAATCCGCATATAGCCTTTACATTCAGAAAAGACGGCAAAGAAGTGTTTACAACACCGGGAGACGGCAGCTTGAAAAATACAATTGCCTGTCTTTTTACTGCAAGCTTTGCAAAGGAAATTTGTGAAGTTGATTATACTGACGGAAAATACACAGTAAAAGGTTATACAACTTATCCCCATTATTCCCGTCAGAGCCGCAATATGCAGTTTGCTTTTATAAACGGCAGATATGTAAAAAACAAAACTGTTCTTGCTGCAGTTGAAAATGCATATAAAGGAACTGTTATGGTCGGCAAATTCCCGGGATATGTTCTTGATATTTCAATGCCTTACGATTGTGTGGATGTAAATGTACATCCGGCCAAAACAGAAGTAAGGTTTGCAAATGATAATGAAATTTTTTCCGTTGTTTACAGAGCGATAAAAATTGCTGTCAGCGAAAATCAGGATATCAAACAGATAAACATAAAAAACAATATTCAACAGAAATTTTTTGTTGATACAGATAATATAAAACAGCAGACACTGCAGGATACTGCTACAAACAAACCGGAGCCTGCTGTTCAGAACCTTAAAATCAATATCAATCAGAATAAAGAAACTTTCAGGACAGTTTCAGCGAAGGAATTCAGAGAAAAATATATTGATGATGTAAATGTTATGAATAGCAGCGGTGATGCCGTACCTTATACGGTATCTGTTCCAAAGAAGGAGGAACCTGTATTTGGCAATAGCAGCTATTCATCCAAAAAGAATATATTTATTCCGTATGAAGAAGCTGAAACATCCTGTGAAAATATAAAAACGGATTATTCAGTGACAGCAAACTCTGCTGAAGAGAAAACTGTTGATGAAGTTAAGGAAGAACGGAATATCACTGAAGATAACACTGATTTTCTGTATGATATCCGTGTTATCGGAGAAATATTCAACACCTATATACTCTGTCAGAGCGAAGACAGTCTTATTGTAATTGACAAGCACGCTGCTCATGAAAGACTTTTATACGAAAAGCTGAAAAAATCACAGAACAATGACTATCAGATGCTGCTTACTCCGGTAGGCGTAAATCTCAGCGCGGCAGAGAAGGAAGCAGTAATGGATAATATCGGGCTTCTTGAAGACAATGGTTTTATAATTGAAGATATGGGTATGGGCGGTGTCATGGTACGCGCAGTACCGATGAATATTTCAAGTGAAGATCCTGTAAGTCTTGTTGAAGAGATAGCACATAATTTAAGCAATGGCAACAGCGCGGAAATGTCGGAAAAGCTGGAATGGATTTTCCATTCAGTAGCCTGCCGCAGTGCTATCAAAGCAGGTGACAAGACAACAGAATATGAACTTAAATGCCTTATCAATGATATAAAAACACAGAAAATCCCGCTGTACTGTCCTCACGGCAGACCGGTAATCATATCCCTTACACAAAAGGAGATTGAAAGACAGTTTGGAAGAGCGTAAAAAAATTATAGTAATCTGCGGTCCCACGGCAAGCGGAAAGACGGGCTTGTCGATAGGACTTGCACAGAAATATAACGGTGAAATTATTTCTGCAGATTCAATGCAGGTTTATAAAAATCTTGATGTGGGTACAGCAAAAGCCACAAAGGAAGAACAGTCTGCAGTAAAACATCACCTTGTGGATTTTCTCAGTCCTGACCAGCCGTATAATGTGGAGATTTTCACGCGTCTTGCAAAGGAAAAGATTGATGAAATATCTTCCGAAGGGAAAATTCCGTTTATTGTCGGAGGCACAGGATTATATATCGAAAGCCTTGTAAATGGAATTACCTTTACAGAGCATAATTCTGATAAAACTGTGAGAAAACAGCTGGAACAGCAGCTTGCCGACAACGGAAAAGAGTGGCTGCACGGACAGCTTGTCGTAATTGATCCTGAATATGCAGCAACTGTACATCCGAACAATGCTGTAAGGGTTATGCGTGCTCTTGAAATATACTATACAACAGGTATTACAATGTCACAGCAGATTGCTGATTCCAGACCTGAAAACAAACCTTACGATGTACTTTTTCTTGCAACAGGATTTCTTGACCGTACAAAGCTGTATGAAAATATAGACAGGCGTGTGGATATTATGGTTCAGCTTGGTATTCTCAGCGAAGCTGAATATGTATACAGGAATAAAGATTTTTTTGTAAATTCCGCAGCTGCTATCGGATATAAAGAATTTTTTCCTTATTTTGAAGGAACCCAGTCTCTTGAAGATTGTGTGGATACATTAAAAAAATCTTCCCGTCATTATGCCAAAAGACAGCTTACCTGGTTTAAGAGAATGAATGATATAAACTGGCTTTATGTTGACGGTGAAGATGACTATAAAGAAAAAGCATCTTTGCTTACAGAAAATTTTTTAAACGGTAGATAAGATGACAGAAAATAGAAAGAAAAGAAAAAAGAATCTGTTTTTTCCTTTGCTGACGGTAATGCTGCTGTTGGTTTTCTTTGCTGTGCAGTGGTATCTTATAAACCGCAATAAAATTGAAACAATCAAAGCAAATGAAGGATATATAAATGACAGCATTCTTTCCACAGGTATAATCTGCCGTGAAGAGACAATCATGGACAGTGTATCTGACGGATATATCTATTACAATGTAGAAAACGGTGACAGGGTATCCAGCGGAATGCTTATAGGTGATATCTATTCTTCACAGCGTGATATAGATCTTATATACCAGTCCAATACTATTACCACACAGATATCAAAGCTTGAAGAAGCAGAAAACTTTATGTCTTCCGTCAATGTTGATATTTCCATAACCAGGAGAGAACTGAGCAACAGTATGACGGAATTTTCAAGGCAGATAAGTGGAGGGGATTTCCGTAATGTTTATGACAGTATGATGGAAATGTCACTTCACCTTAATAAAATAAATTCTGCAATGAACAGAGAAGGGAATATTTCAGCCACAAAAGAAGAACTTGTAAATATGAACAATTCTGTCAGGGCACAGATTTCTGCTCCTGTACAGTCAATTTACAGTCCTTCTTCCGGGTATTTTGTGGATAATATTGACGGATATGAAGAAACTGCAAAAACAGACAGATTCAGAGAGGCGTCTTACAGGGAAGGTATGGATATTCTGAACGGAACAGAAAATTCCTTCAGCGAGAATATCTGCGGGAAAATAATAACCGACTACAAATGGAATTTATGTACATATGTAACACAGGAACAGGCCGACAAACTGTACGAAGGTCAGAAGGTAAAACTGTCTGTGGATACCGAAGAAAATGAATATCAGTCAGTTACAGTGGAAAATATCATTCCCAAAGATGATAAATTTCTTGTTGTTCTCAAGTCCTCGACAATCAGCAGAGATGTAGTTTCCAGACGCATTACAGACTGTGAAATTCTGTTCAGTCAGTATAAAGGAATAAAAATACCTGTTGAGGCTATCAGGTTTGTTGATGGTCAGCAGGGAGTATATGTAAAATTTTCAAAACTGGTACAGTTTAAAAAAGTAAAACCTGTTTATCAGGATGCAAACTATGCAATTCTCCCTTTAAACGGAGATGCTGACAATCAGGTTGAGCTGTATGATGACATTATAGTAAAAGGAGTAAATCTTTATGATGGAAAATACTTATAATATTATCAAGGATAATGTTGACAAAATCAGATACGAAATTGGCGATACATGTGCTAAAATTGGCAGAAATCCTGATGAAGTTCTGCTTATGGGGGTTTCAAAAACAAAGACAGCACAGGATGTTGAAGCAGCTATCAAGGCGGGCATTACGCTTTTCGGAGAAAACAGGGTTCAGGAACTGCAGCAGAAAGCTGATATGTTCAAAAAGTACAATATGCCTTGTCATATCATCGGTCAGCTTCAGACAAACAAGGTAAAGTATCTTCCTCCGCTGACAAACTGTATTCAGAGTGTTGACAGTGTGAAACTTGCAAAAGAAATCGACAAACAGTATTCAAAGCATAATTCGGTGGCAGATGTTCTTATTGAAATCAACATCGGATATGAAGAAAGCAAAAGCGGCATAGATATAGTTAATGCCTATGAATTTATTCATGAAATTTCTGAACTCAAAGGTCTTCATGTAAAAGGCCTTATGTGTGTACCGCCTATCTGCGAAGGAGATATGGTAAGAAAGTATTTTGCACAAATGTACCAGTTATTTGTTGACATACAGTCCAAAAATGTAGATAATGTTAATATGGATATTCTATCTATGGGCATGTCTGACGACTTTAAATATGCCATTATGGAAGGCAGTAATCTTGTCAGAGTAGGCTCAAGTATTTTTGGTAAAAGAAATTATAATGTTTAATATACAGGAGGCAACTTATGGGTGTTTTTGATAAAATTAAAAATGTTTTTGGTGTAGATGACGATTACGATGATGACTATGAATATTATGAAGATGAAGATGAAGTAGTTGCAGAAAACACCGTAAAACCTGACTTTTCTCAGAATACACAGGTAAAAAAGGAAAAAAGCATTTCTATGCCTGTTGCAAATACTCAGTCTTCTGCTTCACCTTTGCAGGTTGTTCTTGTTAAACCTGAAAAATTTGATGATGCAAGCAGTATTGCTGACAGCCTCAATGCAAAGAAAACTGTTGTTCTCAACCTTGAAGCAACAAGCAAGGAAGTTTCAAGAAGACTTGTAGACTTTCTGTCCGGTGTTGCATACGCAAACAACGGTCAGCTTAAAAAGATTGCAAATTCCACATTTATTATCACACCATACAATGTTGATGTTTCAGGTATAGGTATTCTGGAAGAAATCGACACTACATCACTTTACTGATATGCGCGGGTACATTCCGCCCCGCAGCAGTGAAGAACAGGTTTTTGTAAAAAGAATAACAAGAATTCTGGAACTGTGCGATGGCCTGGGAAAGGTTCAGTTCACTTTATTTATGGATCTCCGGCAGCAGGAGCTGTTTCTTGCTGCAGCAAATAAATATCCGGATGTTGAAATCAAACTGTTGTCAGGATATGACGGCGATGGCGAAAGAAAGATTGCTGTCTGCTGTCCGCGTTATTCAGACAAAGAATCTTTTGCTGCTCCTGTAAAGGTACTCAGGGCACATCTGACTTCAGAAGATATTTCCCACAAGGATTTTCTCGGCGCTGCAATGTCCCTTAAAATCGACAGGGATTATATGGGAGATATAATTATAAAGGATGATTATGTGTATATTGTCTGTCACAGAAATGTTTCGGATATTATAACGGATGAACTTTGCAGTGTTAAAAAAAGTTATGTATGTTTTGAAGAATGGTGTGAACCGCTGGAATATTACAAAGTTTACAGTGAAGAAAGAACAACCACTGTTGCATCACTAAGGGCAGACAGTGTTGTTGCAGCAGTATTGAACAAAAGCCGCACTGAAGCTGTAAAACTTATAAGACAGGGAAATGTTAAAGTCAACCAGATGGAGATAGATAATGTTGATTTTGATATTTTTGACAATGATATTATAAGCATCAGATATAACGGTAAATTTAAAATATTCTGCGATGGCGGCAAAAGCCGCAAGGACAGAATTTTCATTAAAATCGCAAAATATTAATTTGGAGGAAGTATATGTTCAACGCAAATGAAATAAGACAGATTACATTTGAAAAGGTTGTACGCGGATACAGACCTGAAGATGTGGAATCTTTTATGGATAAAATCGCTGACGAATTTGAAGCTCTTGCTGCAGAAAAGCAGGAAATTGAAGGTCAGCTTTACATTCTTGCAGAAAGAATCGAACAGTATAAAACAGAAGAAGAATCAATCAAAACAACACTGATAAATGCTCAGAAACTGGGTGAAAGCATTATTGCCGAATCCAGACAGAAAGCTGAAGCTGTTCTCAAAGATGCAAATATCAGAAAGAACGATATACTTGCCTCTGCTTACGAAGAACTTGCAATGTATGAAGAAAATCTTGCAAGAATCAAAAGGGAAGTAAGCGATTTCAAAATCAATGTTCTCAGCATGTACAAAGAACATATTGAATCCCTCAGCAAAGTTCCGGAAATCAAAAGGGAACCTGCAAATGTAGTTCAGGAAGAAGTTTCTGAAGTTGCTGCAGAAGAAGTGGCAGAACCTGCAGAAATTCCTGCAACAGAAAAAACAGAAGAAGCTGTTGAAGAAGCTGCAGAAGAAAATACAATTGTATTTGAAAGCGAAGAACCTGCAGCAGAAAATAAGTTCAACAACATTTCTTCATTATTTGAATAATAAATATCACTCGCAGAAGGTTAGCGAAGAGGCGCTAATCTTTTTGTGTTGTACAAGAGGATTTTAATGTACAAACTTTTAATAGTAATTGCCATGGTATTTCTTGACCAGGCATTTAAGTATCTTGCTACCAATAATCTTGCGGATATTGTTCCGGTTACCGTTATTCCCGGTTTTATAGGCTTTGATTATATTCACAACTATGGTGCAGGATTCAGCATTTTAAGCGGTAAAGTTGATTTTCTCATTATTATTACCGCGGTTGCACTTCTGGCTATTGCTTTTGGTATAGCTGCAAAAAAATTTGACAATAAAGTTGATGAATTCAGCTTTGTTCTTATTCTTGCAGGCGGTATAGGAAATCTGATAGACAGGGTTGTAAACGGATATGTAGTTGACTATCTTGAATTTCTTTTTATGGAATTTCCTGTTTTTAATTTTGCTGATATACTTATCTGTACAGGTGTGGGATTGTTTATTCTCAATACAATTATCACAGAATTTTTCTCCAAAAAGAAAAAAGTAGAAAAATAATGAGCGAAAAACTGATTTTACAGGTAACTGAAGACTGGCAGGACAAGCGGATAGATGTTTTTGTATCACAGAATACAGACTTTTCAAGAAATTCTGTCCAGATTTTACTGGAAGAAGGTAAAATTTCAGTTAACGATAAAAAAGTTTCCAAAAGCTATAAGATGAAAACAGGAGACTGCCTGACAATAATTATAGAACAGGCAAAAGATGTCGGCATTACAGCTGAAGATATTCCGCTGGATATATATTACGAAGATGATGATCTTCTGGTGGTAAACAAACCAAAAGGTATGGTGGTACATCCCGCAAACGGCAACGAAAACGGTACACTTGTAAACGCACTGATGTATCACTGCAAGGATTCTTTATCAGGCATTAACGGTGAAATAAGACCCGGTATTGTACACAGAATAGATAAAGATACATCAGGCCTGCTTGTAATTGCCAAAAATGATATTGCCCACGAACATCTTGCTAAACAGTTTAAAGAACATTCCATTAACCGCATATATCACGCTATTGTTTATGGAAATGTCAAGGAAGACAGCGGTGATGTGGAAGCACCTATAGGCCGTCATAAAACTGACCGTAAAAAGTTCTGTATAACACAGACAAACTCCAAATATGCCTTTACTCATTATGATGTAGTTGACAGGCTAAAAGGCTTTACACTTGTAAAATGTAAACTTAAAACCGGCAGAACTCATCAGATAAGGGTTCATATGCAGAGTTTAGGGCATCCTCTGGCAGGAGATCATGTATACGGACCTAAAAACTGTATTACAGAACTTAAAGGACAGGCTCTGCACGCAGGTGTGCTTGGATTTGTTCATCCGAAAACAGGTGAATATATAGAATTTTCTTCCCCGTGGCCGCCTGAATTTGAAAAATTTTATAACAAGGTTAAACAATAATATACAATGAAAAGCATTAAGGATATACTGGTGGTAAGTGACCTTGACAATACTTTGCTTACTGCCGAAAAGGGAATACCCGAATATAATCTTGAAATGATAAAAAAATTTCAGGAACTTGGCGGAAATTTTACCGTCGCAACAGGAAGAACTATTGAATCAGTTTCCAGATATCTGGATCAGATGGAGCTTTCCACACCTGCCATCACATATAATGGCGGTATTATATATGACTATAAAAACAGAATATTTTTACTGAAGGAAACTCTGCCGGAAAATGCAAAACTTGCTCTGGACATTATCAGAGAGAAATTTCCTGATGTTGGCTGTGAAATTATGTGCGACAACAACCGATTGTATATGATAAGGGAAAATGCATATACCTTCAAACATGTTGACGATGAAAAATTAAGCTATGTATGTTCTGATCTGGAAAATGTAAAAAATAACTGGATAAAAGTTCTTTTTGCTGACAGAAACAGCCGTCTGCTTGAACTGCAGGAATTCTGCAGAACTCTTCCTTTTGATGATATAGAGTTTGTAATGTCAAACACTATATATTTTGAAATGCTGCCAAAAGGCACTACCAAAGGAACAGCTCTCAGAAAGCTGTGTGATATGCTCAATATCGATATCGCGGATACTGTTGCGGTAGGAGATTATTATAACGATATTGAACTGCTGAAAACAGCAGGACTGAGTGTGTGTGTTGACAATGCACCTCAGGAAATCAAGAACATCTGTCATGCAGTTGTTCCCAAATGCACCGATGGCGGTGTAGGTCATTTATTAGCGCAAATTATTAAGTCTGGCACGACATAATAACAGGAGGATATAATGGATAAAAAATTTTTGCAAAAAACAGCTTTGGAAGTTAGAAAAAGCATTGTAACAGCAGTTCATTCTGCAAAAAGCGGTCATCCGGGCGGCTCTTTGTCTCTTGCTGATACTCTGACTTATCTTTACTTCTACAAAATGAATGTTGACCCTAAAAATCCTAAAATGGAAAACAGAGACAGATTTGTTCTCTCCAAAGGTCACACAGCACCTGCTCTTTATTCCGTATTGGCAGAAAAAGGCTTTTTCGATAAAGCTGAACTTGTTAAGCTCAGAAAAACAGGGGCTATGCTTCAGGGCCATCCGGATATGAAAGGCACACCTGGTGTTGATATGTCCACAGGTTCTCTCGGTCAGGGTATTTCCGCTGCTGTTGGTATGGCTTTGGGCGGCAAAATCTCTGATGCTGATTTCACTGTTTATACAGCTCTTGGTGACGGCGAAATTCAGGAAGGTCAGGTTTGGGAAGCTGCAATGGCTGCAGCACACTACAAACTTGATAACCTTGTAGCAGTTGTAGACAACAACAACCTTCAGATTGACGGTGAAGTAAACAAGGTTATGTCTGTATATCCTATCGTTGACAAATTCGAAAGCTTCGGCTGGAATGTAACAACATGTGATGCTCACGATTTTGACAGCATCCACGCAGCATTTGAAAAAACAAATGAAAAGAACGGCAAACCATTGGTTATTGTTCAGAAATCAGTTAAAGGCAAAGGTGTCTCCTTTATGGAAAATCTTGCTTCCTGGCATGGTACAGCACCTAACGATGAACAGTATGCACAGGCTATGGCAGATCTTGAAGCTATCGGTAAAGAATTGGAGGCAGAATAATTATGGCAGAAGTTAAAAATATTGCAACAAGAGAAAGCTACGGCAACGCTCTTGCAGAACTTGGTAAAGTTAACCCTAACGTAGTTGTTCTTGACGCTGACCTCGCAGGTGCAACAAAAACAGGCGTTTTCAAAAAAGCATTTCCTGAAAGATTCTTTGACTGCGGCATAGCTGAAGCTAATATGATAGGCATCGCAGCAGGCCTTTCCACAACAGGCAAAATTCCATTTGCATCTTCCTTTGCAATGTTTGCAGCTGGCAGAGCATTTGAACAGATCAGAAACACAGTTGGATATCCTCATCTCAATGTTAAAATCTGTGCATCCCACGCAGGTATTTCCGTAGGTGAAGACGGTGCAACACATCAGTGTAACGAAGATATCGCTCTTATGCGTACAATTCCTGGTATGGTTGTTATCAATCCTGCAGATGATGTTGAAGCAAAAGCAGCTATCTTTGCAGCAGCAGAATATGTTGGTCCTGTATATGTTCGTCTCGGCAGACTTGCTGTTCCTGTAATCAATGATGCAGAAACATATAAATTCGAAATGGGCAAAGGCATCACAATGCGCGAAGGCAAGGATGTAACAATCATCGCTACAGGCCTTATGGTTTCCCGTGCTCTTGACGCAGCAAGCCAGCTTGCAGCAGAAGGCATTAATGCAAGAGTTATCAATATCCACACAATCAAACCTATTGACAAGGATATTATCGTTAAAGCAGCAAAAGAAACAGGCCTTATTATCACAGCAGAAGAACACAATGTAATCGGCGGTATTTACAGCGCTGTTACAGAGGTTACATCTCAGGAAGCACCATGCAAAGTTGTTCCTGTTGCTGTTATGGATACATTCGGCAAATCCGGTCCTGCAAAAGAACTTCTTGATGTATTTGGTCTTAATGCAGCTAATATCGTAGAAAAGGTTAAATCTAACCTTAAATAAACTTTCACTCAATAAAGTGTCTGTGCTGATTTTAAACACAGACACTTTTTGTTTGCTATTTTATGGTATGTTGCTATATAATGTATTTATAATTTTGTTCGTATAAATTGTTATAACGGTGATACATATGAATTACGATGTTTTTATAAGCTATTCCAACAAAAATCTGCTTATGGCTGAGGCAGTACGGCATTTTCTTGAAGAGAGAAGGCTGAAGTGCTTTTTTGCTCCGAGAAATATCAGTGAACCGCTCTGGGCAGATACTATTGCTGATGCTATCCAGAATTCCAAAGCATTTGTTGTTTTAATCTCTGAAGATTCTTTGAAATCAGTTGAAGTTGCAAAAGAAATCTCTCTTGCAACAAGCCGAAGTTTTTATATCTTTCCGTTCAGGATTGATTCCAGTGAAATTCAGGGTGGTATGAGGTATCATCTCACGTTGTTCAGCTGGATTGATGCGGTAACTCCACCGATTGAAAAGCGTTTAAATGAGCTGGCTGACAGAGTAGAAAATGCTGTACGGTATGAAAAGGATAATATTGCAGGGGTTGCTGCCAACCGTAACAGCTCGGTACAGAGTGTTGTAAACAAAATAAAATCACCAAGCGAAGAATTTATTGGCAGAGAAAAAGAAATTCAGGAAATTGACAATATTTTCTCTTCAGGTAAGAATTCTGTATTTCTGTGCGGAATGGGCGGTATCGGAAAAAGTGAAATTGCCAAGATGTATGCACAGAAGAATATCGACAAATACATCAGCATTGTATTTGCAAGCTATGAAAAGGATCTGATGCATCTTGTTGCAGATGACAGTAAAATAGAAATTGAAAACTTTCGTCAGTCAGCTGTTTCAGGCGGACAGGGGGAAACCACAGAGGATTACTATAAAAGAAAAATCAAACTGCTTAAAACCCTGCTGAAAGATGACAGTCTGCTCATAATTGATAATTTTGATGTTGAATTTGATGATAAGTTTGAAGATGTTTATCAGCTTGAATGTAAAAAAATATGGACTACAAGACTGGATTTTTCTGCCTATGGCTATTCAACAGTCAATATCGGCCCGATAGAAAGCACTGAAGACCTGGAAAAATTATACTGCAGCATAGACAACAGGCATACTGCTGAAATAGAAAAACAAGCGATCAGAGATATTATAAGTTTACTTGACAGGCACACATATGCAATAAGCCTGACGGCAGCACAAAGTATGGCTATGCACATAACACCATCAGTTATGCTGGAAAAATTAAAAAATGAAGGGCTTAAAATAAAAACAAGAAGCACTTTCGGCAGAGGATATGGCTCTCAGCGAGCCACATCATACGATTTCATCAAATCTCTTTTCAATTTTTCAGAGCTTGATGATATATCGACCGATATACTGCGTAATCTTTCCTGTATGCCGCTGGATGGTGTAAGTGTTGATTTGTTCCTTGAATGTGCAGATATAGAAGATTTCGGCTGCATACAGCGTCTTATTGACCTTAACTGGATACAGTACGATTATGAAAATGATAAAATATCCCTTCACACTATTGTAAGACAGATTGCCAGAGAAGAACTGAAGCCATCAACAGAAAACTGCTCAACACTTCTCAATAAAACTTTTGAATGGGCAAACAATGCATGGAATAAAAAATATGAAGAAAATGTTCTGCACAGTCCTGTCATATATGCCATTCTTGAATATTTTACAGAGCCCGGTATAGAATGGCTGGACCAGTTTGAAGAATTTGCTACATTTGCGTGGATTCAGGGAAGATTTGATTTGTCCGAAAAATGTGAACTTTATCTTTATAATCTTGCGGTTGAACACTATGGTTCCCTGCATAAAATTACAGGTGAAAGAGCCTTGAGAGTAGCTGCTGTGTATCACAATCAGGGAGACTATGCAAAAGCGAGACCATGGTATATCAAAGGACTTGAAATTCAGGAAACTATTGATAAAGAAAGTGTTGCAGCACATTATGCCAGAGAAAAGGTCGCTCGCAGCAATGTTCAGCTGGGTAACTTTGAAGAAGCGGAAGAACAGTTCAGATATAACTATGAGGTGATAAGCCGTATACACGCCGAAAATATTTCAAAGGGTGTTACCGGTGAAAAACTGAGAAAAAGCTATATAAATCTTGCATCTGTAAGCAATCATCTGGCTCATGTATACTGCTGTCTGAAAAGATATGATGAAGCATTGCCTTATGTACAGCAGGCTTATGATTATTACACTGCAGACAAGGTGGAATCTTCACTTGTTGTTTATCCTCTTATGAATTTTGCACAGGTTTATTACGGACTCAATAATTATGAAAAAGCAATTGAATGTATAGAGAAAAGTATAGAGATAAATATGTTTTATCACGGTGACAAGACAATGGACCATGTGCGCAATCTGGAGATAAAAGGTGACCTGTATGCTGTAAGCGGCAGAACCGATGAAGCTCTGGAAGCATATTCCACCGCAGTAGCTGTCAGAGAAAAATATTTCCCTTCAAATATTAAGGCGATTGACAATCTCAATGAAAAAATAGAATATGTTACATCTGACAGAACAGACAAAATAAAAATTGCTGATAACTGGGTATAGAAAAATACTCCGTCTGAACATTCAGGCGGAGTATTTTTCTGTTCATATAATACAGCTGTTTTATAAAGTTTATGCTGTCCGGTTATTTTATGGTAAAAAAACAGAATAAATGGTACAATATTGTTGTTTACAGAAAAAATATGTAATATAATATATTAAATATATGATTTATCTGAAATTGAGGTAGCTATGAAAAAAATATTGATACTGCTTTTCAATTTAATATTTATATTTGCTTTTTGCGGTTTGTCTGTCTTTGCTGATGACACTGAACAGATTATTTATAATAGTCCCGATGAGATAAAAGGCGTTATAATAACTCCGGGAGATGAATTTGCATCTGAAGCAGACCAGAATGAAGAAGCTGTAAAAAATCAGATAGATTCTGTAATCAGCAATATTATTGATTATGAACTAAACACAGTATATCTCAATCTATATAACCGTAACGGTGTAATATACAAATCGGATTTTTATCCTATGTGCACCTCTTTTGATGCACTGCAGTATTTTATCGAAAAATCTGCAGAAAACGATTTATACCTGTACGCTGTAGCAAATCCAGCACTTACAGTTATGGATGGCACATTATATGACAGAGAATATATCAACAGCGGCATAATTTCTGAAAGTAATAAACATCTTGAAGAAATCATAAAAAACTATGAACCGGATGCAGTTTTGATTGAAGGATATTATAACAGCTTCAACGATAACAGCTTTGAACATTATAAAACTTATTCTGCAGGTATGGGGTTTGAACAGTGGATCAGAGAAAATGTTACAAGCTATATAAAGACATTGTCTGATACAGTTTCAAAATATTCTCCTGACATTCAGTTCGGGCTGGTATGTGACAGTGTATGGGCTGACAATACTACCCAGGAAAACGGTTCAAATACAGATGCTGAATTTGAAATGTACAGCGACGGTTTTGTAGACCTTTATACTGTTATGGATACAGCAGATATCAATACCTTGCTTATTGATCTTCCTGTATCATTAACGAATAAAGATATACCTTTCAAATCTACATTAAAATGGTGGAAAGATACTGCAGAAGAATATGATGCAGATGTTGTGGCAATGATTTACAACAGCAAACTTTCCTCTGATGAAACAGGATGGCAATCTCCTGACCAGGTTCTTCAGCAGCTTATAGCGATGCGTGACACTGATGCAAAAGGTGCAGTTTTTGCGTCCTATGAACATCTTGAGCAGAATCCTGAAGGTCATACAGACCTTATTGTAAGATTTTATAAAGATCAGATTAAAGTTCAGGATATTCTGACAACACTCACAGTCAGCCGCCCTGAGCAGCTTGTATATTCCACATATGAACCAAATGTCAGCTTCTATGGTGCTTCTGACCCGAACTTTCCGCTGCTTCTTAACGGAGAAAAGGTGGAACGAAATGAAAAAGGGGTTTTTTCTCTTGAAATTGAACTTTCAGCAGGGGAGAATGTTTTCAGTTTTGAACACAAAACAAAAACTGTAACATATAAAATTACAAGGAATATTAAAATTTTCCAGTCAGTTGCACCGGAAGGATCAATGACCGTTGAAGGTGACTCTGTGGTAACAATTTCCGCATACGCCTATAAGGATGCGGAAATTACAGCGAAAATCAACGGAACAAAAATAACTCTTATAGCCAGCGATAAAGAAAGTGATGATACCGATAAAAGTTCAAACTATATTCTCTACACAGGGGATTATCAGGTTCCTTCCAGTACGGAAGAATCTCAGGATATCGGAAAAATCAAATTCAAAGGTGTCTGGCAGGGGATAGAACAGGAAGAAACCGGTGCAAGAATTAAAGTAACAGCACTTCCTCCGCCTGAAATAGAAATAGGCGAAAAAGGCAGTATGATTGAGGTTACTGCTTCACAGGCAAGAACTTATCCCGCATCTGTACTTAATGCCGACCCTTCAGGTGACTGCTTCCCATTGCCTAAAGGCAGCAGAGACTTTATTGCAAGTGATCTGCTCTCTTTCACAAGCGGAAATACAACACATCAGTATTATATTCTTCGTTCGGGTGTAAGAATTGATGCTGCTGATGTACAGGTTCTGGGAGAAAAGGAACTTAAGGAAAACAATATAACCGACGCAGAAATATACTCTGAATCAGGTTTTGTTTATCTTAAACTCAGACAGGATCAGCCTATGGCATACTATGCATATCTGAAAGGTCTTTCCCTTGATGCAGAAAACGGTATCAGTTCCTTTACTTCTGATTCTGTCAGATTTGAATTCAAAAATATAAATGAAATATGTGAAATATCACAGGGAGAAAACAGCCTGTTTGCCAACGCTAAAATAGATAAAGACGGAAGTGTTGCAACAGTAAAACTGTATTTCAGAAGCAGCGGGCGTTTTGCAGGATACAAAGCATATTACGACGGGGACTATCTCGTTTTCAGATTCACACAGGTTCCTTCCGGGCTGTCTTCCGCAAAAATATATCTTGATCCCGGTCATGGTGGATATGACTCCGGTGCTTTGCCTATTGAAGGCATGAAAACAGAAGCACAGATAAACCGTGAAATAGCACAGAAAACAGCTGCTATTCTGAGAGAAAAAGGTGCCGATGTTATGATAACCGATACCAACAGTTATGTAAGTCTTGGTGACAGGGTCAGCGCATCACAAAGCTATAAGCCTCATCTGTTTGTAAGTATTCATCAGAATTCTTCAACTTCACCTTCTGCCAATGGTACAGAAGCCTGGTATTTCAATCCATATTCTGAAATATATGCCGACAAAATATCTTCTTCGCTGGCAGCTGCTCTGGGAACAAGGGACAGGGGCGAAAAATACGGATGGTATAAGGTGACAACACATATGGAATTCCCGGCAGTTCTTGTGGAATGCGGATTCTTATCAAATGTTGATGAATATGATAAACTGAAAAACGAAGATTATCAGAATGCAATGGCAAAGGCTATTGCTGACGGCATTGAAAGGGCATTCAACTCAATATAACAAAAATACATCGGTTGTCGCCGATGTATTTTTTTATCTGTATTTTCATATATATTTTACAGGTGATTAACTTGAAGAAAAAAACAAAATATAAAAAGCATAAAAATTCAGATAATGCTGTCAATCCCTCATCTGAGAAAAATAAAAAAAAGACAATAAGGAAAAGAAAAAATTATAATTTATATCTGTATACTCAGATTGTTCTGACAAGTATAATTGTGCTGTCATCATTTATCCTGAAACTAAAAAATGAAGATGTATTTTTTGAAGTAAAAAATGACTATAAGGCATTTTTCACTGTTGAAGAACCTTCCTACAGTAATTTTTCCTACAAGAAATATATAGATAATCTTCTCGAAGATTTAAAGGAAAAATACCTGCAGTTTACCACAGCAACTTCACTTGCACAAAGCAAAGGCAGCAATATTTCAGACATATCTAATGTTTCATATTACAGATACATTCCCGAAGAGCCGGGAGTAATACCTCTGGATGGAATAATCACATCTGAATTCGGTATAAGGGAAAATCCATTCAACAAATTAGAAAAAGATTTTCATACCGGTATAGATATAGCTGCTGCAAAAGGAAGTTTTATTAAAGCAGCTTTTGGCGGAACAGTAACCGAAACAGGCTATAACAAAATTTCAGGGAATTTTATTACAATAAAAAGCGACGACGATTTTGAAACTTTTTACGGGCATATACAGTTCATACTGGTTAACAAAGGAGATAAAATACTGAAAAACCAGATTATTGCAACTGTTGGAGATACAGGTCTGGTAACAGGCCCTCATCTGCATTTTGAAACAATATATAAGGGGAACAGGGTGAATCCTGTTTATACCGTAAAATAAATGGTATATATTTATCTTGTTTTGTTATTTTTTGCCCTGCTGTTTGACAAGCTGAATATTATATTTTTTTTACTTTTCAGCGCCCTTATGCATGAGTGCGGACATATAGCTGCCTGTATGATGTGCAGGACAAATCCCAAAATAAAATTGTCGGTATTCGGCATCAGACTATATAATTATCCCGTAAAAAGACTGCAGAAATTTTTTGTGCTCTTATGCGGACCGTCAGTGAATTTTTTAC